>JANXTY010000035.1 GCA_025352145.1 Oxalobacteraceae bacterium | reverse complement strand
AAAAGTGACGGCGCACCGGGCCCACATGTACTATGGCGTGGCTTTCAGCATTTGCCACACATCACCGACATGTTTCTCATCATGCGACAAATCGAATAACTTGTGGGTAATGATCAGGGCTTTGCCGGGGGATACTTATTTGGGGGGCGCGCAGAATTGTGATTTATAAGGGAATTTTTTGAAGGAATGTTGGTGTTGTTCTACTGATTGACGGAAGAAAATTTTTTTGCGGAAAAAAGACAAGTGAGGACTCGTGTCATCTAGTAAAGATTGAATTAAATATTAGCTACCCCTCATTATTTTTTTGAGTAAGCTGTTTCTCAAACGCTACATCAAATTTGCTGATTCGTTTGGCTTTCTGGGGTGCGATGTTATTTACGAATTGGACAAAATCGTCAAGCATGAGTGGCTCGCTTATTTTTTCAGATAAATTGTTTTCACTACTTAATGTGAGATAAAACAAGCCATTGGCATTGAGCACCATTGCATATCTAGGATTGCCGCTGCGCTGTTTTAGACGCTCGATTGCTGCGGTTGCTTTGGTTGATCTCATCTTGTTGGCTCCAAATATTCCTATTACGATGGCAGTAAAGTGTGAAATCGCCGTATTATTAGGAGGGTTCCTATTCTTCAATAACACTACATTGGCTACGCTAAGCATGTGGGAATCGGGGACCACAATTTTGTGAACCCTTTTCTACCCTTGTACGTTTAATGGCATTTAGATCGTCGTGTTTTTTGCCTGCTTTTCAGTTATTTTTTCAATAAAAAAACAATCGAGAAATGTATTATGTCAGAAGAAATATCGGAAAACGCCGAATTCGTGAATCAGCATTATCTCGATAAGGTGATGGATTTGGCGGAAGAAAAGGATATCGCAGCGACGGAAGATATTTTTAATGCGCGGGGAATGAAATTAATTGCCAAAGGCGCCAAGATATCGCGTTCTGTGCAAGAGAAATTGATCATGCACAAGTTAAAAAAGCCGCTGGAGGCCTGTATTGCGGTAGAGGGCGGGGTTGATATCCAAAAAATTGTCGCTGAAGCGCAACGGATTGCTAGTGAAAACGAATCGGTTGGATGTCTGTTGACGGCGACCAGTAGCGCTGGCTCCTCGCCGTTTGATATTTTAGAAAAATCTTATCTTGGCAATGCGATGAGCTTGATGCTTACTATTATTGAGAGTGGCGGCCCTTCGGCGATGTCCCATTGTGTGATGGTTAGCCTGGTGTCTATTTGTCTTGCCAGAAAGTTGGGATTGGATGTCAGTGAGCAAGCAGCATTGGCCATTGCCGGTTTATTGCATGACATAGGGGAGATATATATCCAACCAGAATATTTGGATCCGAAACGACGTTTGTTGCCGCAGGAATGGGGGCATGTGATTGTACATCCACGGGTCGGTCAATTACTCATCAGCCAACATGGTGACTATTCGCCGGCCGTTGCTCTTGCTGTGTCCGAGCATCATGAACGTTGCGACGGATCGGGGTACCCGCGTCAGACTTTTCAAAAAAATATTAGCATTCCCGGGCAAATATTAGCAGTCGCGGAAATGGTTTCTGGCACCTTTGTCGAGCAGGATAAACCTTTGGAGCGCGCAGACTTGGCAATGAAAATTGTGCCGGGCGAACATGCGCGTGCTTTGGTGTCGATTATTTCCGATGTGACGCGAGTACCGCACAGTAGCTTCGTTTCCCCAGTAGATAACCGACCTGAAGAGGCACATCAGCGCACGCACATGTTATCTAATTGCATTGATCTTGCCCAGAAAATTGGACAAAATCTGTCCGAAGAACAGAAATTGCGCTCAAAAAAAGCGCTGGATTTGCTGGCGCATGCAATGGAGCGGATAAACATCATTCAGCGTGCTTTTATTAGCACCGGGCTTAATGTTTGCTTATTAGAAGATGCTGCCGAGGATGCTCGGATTTTTTTTGAGCTAGACGTGGCGAGTAGAGAAATTCAATGGCGGTTGCGTGACGCGGGGCGGGAATTATTTCTTCGTGCTTCAGCGCTTGATGTACAAGAGGCTGAGTTTTTTCAACCTTGGATTGCTTTGCTTGATGGGAATAAATAGCCTCCTGTTATTGATGGGTGCGTCTGCCTTGAATGCGTCACTGTTACAGGGCCGCATATCAATATCATTGTGTACCACACGGATATGCGTTGGTTGTTGACAGCGACTTTCGCGGTGCAGTTGATGATAAGCTACAGTTAGTGTTTTGTGAAAACCCAAGGCGCTACAGCGCCATAATGTTGCAAATTCGGATTGGTTAAGAATATACATAGAGTATAGATATCAGGGGGAGAGGGAATTATGACTGAGGCCACAGATGATTTCGACGCACTTTTCGACGCAGTATCTGCCCAACGGGATGAGGCTGCTGTTCAGCTATCGACGGCTCAAGCGCCATCCCCCGCTATCGTTGAGGCAGGGGATAGAAAAGAGGCCGTTACCAAGGGGATTAAACCGGAGCCTCTGGCCTCCCCAGATTTGTCGGAAATGCCTTTGTTTGATCGGCTTGGTGGAATCGTGCGTATGTTGCATGATTCATTGCATGAGTTGGGGTACGACAAAGGAATTACAGATGCATCTGCACAAATTAACGATGCCCAAGATCGTCTTGAATTCGTTGAAATATTAACTGAACAAGCAGCCACCAAGGTGTTAAATACACTCGAGGAGGCTATGCCAAAGCAAGATGAATTATGCAAGCGGGCCAAAGATATGGATGCCAGGTGGGTGGCGCTTTTTGCCGGCAACCTCACTGTCGACGAATTTAAAGTACTGGCGCGCGATTCTCGCAATTTTGCGAGGATGGTAGCCAATTCTGCCGAAGCGGAAAAGGCGCGTTTGCTGGACATTATGATGGCGCAAGGCTTTCAAGATATTACCGGCCAGCTTATTAAAAAAGTGGTAGCTATTACGAAAAAAATTGAGCAGGAATTGGCGCAACTATTACGAGACAACGCGCCCCTTGAGGTAAAGGAAAAACTAGCTTCAGCTGTTGAGTATGGCCCCTCGTTGCCAGGTGATTCGATGGCCCAGGACAGTGTTGATGAGCTTCTTGCGGACTTGGGATTTTAATGGACGACATGCTCAAAGATTTTGTCGTTGAAGCGATGGAACTTGCGGTGAATGTCGAAGAGCAGTTGCTCAAATTGGAGCGGTATCCTGAGGACATGGAAACTTTGAACGCCGTTTTCAGGTCTTTTCATACGATTAAAGGCGGTGCCGGTTTTATGGGGTTGGCGGCGATGGTCTCAGCCTGCCATTTGACTGAAAATCTGTTTGATGCGTTAAGAACCGGTAAAGCACCGGTTACGCCGATTGCCATAGAAGCGGCGCTGCAGGCGAGTGGGTTTGTAGCCGATCAGCTCACTGAATTGTCGAACGGAGCGGCTCCGGAAAATCTGGCGCCGATGCCCGATTCTTTAGAGCGCATTTTGACGAATGCGATCGAAGGGAAAATTGACTCAGTCGAGAAGTTACCCTTACCAGTAGGGGCTAATTTAGGTGAGAACGTCACCAAAACTAAGGCCAAGATTAAAACCAAGAAGGGCGGTGCTGACAAGGCCCCCGATTGGGAGGCCATGTATCTAGCGGTCATGCCTGCAGGGACCTTGATCGCTGCCGATGAAGTTGTTCCTGTAACGAGTACGGGTGACATTTCCTCCGAGTCGCATGCAGAGTCATCGGCCAGTGTCGCCAATGACGCAGCCAATGGGGGATGGGATGGCACGGACAGACGAGTAGAGAAATCGTTAGACACCAGACAAATTGGACCGGCTAAAGAAGACAGTATTCGGATCGATGCAGTCAAGCTCGATGCTTTGCTGGAAGTGGCGGGGGAATCTGTGCAAGCGGCCAATCAGGCAAGTGTTTTATTGGAAAAACTACTGCAGTTCCGATTTGAAGGAGCTGCCGCTGCGCTCATAGTAACGCTGCGCGAAACGCTCGAAAGGGGAGCTCGCTATTCAGCCGAGTTGCAACGCGCAACGCTGGCAACGCGCATGCAGCCTGTGAGTCGCCTGTTTCAAAAATTTCCTCGCCTGGTTCGTGAGCTGGCCAAAGATTTAGGGAAAGACGTCGATTTAGTCATTGAGGGGGCGGATACCGAAGTTGATCGCGTGGTGGTCGATAGTCTTTATGATCCCCTGGTTCACATGCTGCGGAATGCGCTTGATCATGGTATCGAAAGTCCTGAAGAGCGTTTGGCGGCAGGAAAACCACTCAAAGCCTGCATTTCTCTGAAAGCCTGGCAAGAAGCAAACAGCGTCATGATCGTGATGTCTGACGACGGTAAAGGAATGGACCCGGATAAATTGCGGGCAAAAGCCTTGTCTTCCGGCTTGATTAGTGAAACGGCGATTTTCACTCCCGAAGAAGCGTACCAATTGGTATTCTTACCCGGATTCTCAACCAAAGAAGTCGCATCCAGTCTTTCCGGGCGCGGCGTTGGTATGGATGTAGTCAAGACCGCTGTAGAAAAGAATCGTGGAATCATCCGAATTGATTCTGTGCTGGGTGCCGGTACACGTTTCTCGATTCAGTTGCCTATCGAGATGTCGATCGTGCCGACTCTGCTGGTAAGCACGGCGGGCGCCGCCCTTGCCCTGCCGATGGCGGTGGTACAACGTGTGGTGGAATTGCCGGAAAATTTTATGGAAATTGGCGGCGCTCCCGTGTTGAAAGACCAAGGATTGCCAATGCCTGTACTCTCTCTGGCATCTGTTTTAAGTTATGCCCCCGGCACTGAGCGGGTTGGCGTGGTGATTGCAGGCGCACAACCTTATATCTTGGCCGTAGATGCTGTTAATGGCACTGCCGATCTGGTGATTAAGCCCTTGACGGCACTTTCGGTAGTGGGGATTTCAGGTACCGCCCGTTCAGCCGAGGGTGAATTGATTTTGGTGGTTGGTCAGTCGTTTATGTTGGATGGCTGTAAAACCTCGGTGCGGATGGTGGCTTAGGGAGGCGCAGATGTAATCAAATTTAACCATGTTGATAGTTCGATATAGATTTTTTCGCATCAAATAAAAAAGCGGCGGGAAATATTCTTTATTTGCCTTTTTTAAAGCATTTCCTGGCGCATCATGCGCCATTACACCCGTTGTGGACGCAGTAATTTCCTCATCATGCACAAATTACTCAAGCCAAGCAGCATCTGAAGCTGCGCATCATTCTCGGCTAAACTTTGGCAGCACATTTTCTTAAAATAGCGGAAGATATTTTTGATGACGTGTGTTTGTTTCGGTGGGATATGAAGACATCTATTTGCATGGCTACGCTAACATGCTAGAACTGTTTTGGGGCAGCGGCATGTGAGGCGGAACGTACCCCTTAAACTAAACAGATCCTTGTCTTGACAATGGATCCACTTCAGTTTTTGTGGTTTGCAGGCCGACGCGAAACCCGCGTAAAATGCTGCAATCGCGGGTGTAGCTCAATGGTAGAGCAGAAGCTTCCCAAGCTTACGACGAGGGTTCGATTCCCTTCACCCGCTCCACATCAGATAAAAGAAGCATCGGGCGATGGGTCCTTTTTTTATTCACGCCGTTTTAGACTCGATTGCAATTGCATCCAACGGCCTTTTCAATAATGTCTGAACAAAAATTTCCTGGAGGGCTCGATAGAGCTATGTTTTACGATCCGACAGAACACCGTATTCGTAGTTTTGTAACGCGTGCTGGACGTTTGTCGACTGCACAAGCGCGGGCGCTCGAAATGCTTGGACCACAATATTGGGTTCCTTACGTTAAAGCGCCGATTGAGTTTGGGCAGGTATTTAAACGTCCCGCTCCAACTATCTTTGAAATTGGCTTCGGTATGGGTGAAGCGACGGCAAAAATTGCCACATGCTTGCCTGATAAAAATTTCATCGGTGTTGAAGTACACACCCCGGGGGTGGGTAGCTTATTGAAGCAAATCGGTGAACAAGGGATCACGAATCTGCGATTGATTCAACATGATGCTGTTGAGGTACTTACGCATATGATTCCGTTGGCATCGCTTGCGGGAGCACACATTTTTTTCCCTGATCCATGGCACAAAGCGCGGCATAACAAGCGGCGCTTAATTCAAGCCCCCTTTATTGAATTGTTGGTGTCGCGCATCCGGTCAGGTGGTTATGTGCATTGCGCAACCGACTGGCAGGCTTATGCCAATCAAATGTTGGAAGTATTGAGTGCGGAGTCGACATTGCAAAATACGGTTGAAGCTTTTGCTGTTCGTCCAGATTATCGTCCGGTCACCAAGTTTGAAAGTCGTGGTTTGCGGTTGGGGCATGGGGTATGGGATTTAGTGTTTACCAAAAGATAGGTTCTGACTTTGTTTTAAGCTTATGGGCTTGACATCGTCCGATTATTGGGACATTTTTGCCCTTAGGGAAAATCAGTGTTTAAGTTTGCGGCACTCCACGGGTAGAAATGTGTCCGGCACATTGGTTTGATCATTTCCTTTAATCGTCATCTTATCTGGTCCCTCCGCCTTCCCACAAACCCACGCAACAGGTACTACCGGTGCATCAGGTATGACAGCGGGACGAAAGCTGATGATTTTTCCTGCAATAACGCCGGAGGCTCGATTGCCGAACGTGAGCGTAATTACTCCATCTTGTATCGTAACTGCGCTAACAAAGTTGTTGACGATTTTTTCTGGCACCGGCAATCCTGCTGCGGCATTGTCATTTGGAAATGACTGCATGGAGTTCCATGCGAAAGAGATTGGTTTTTTGGCAATATCAGCCAGTGATAGAGCGGATTCAATTTGTTTTCGAATGATGCTGGCCTGAAAAGTAGGGATGGCTATCGCAGACAGGATACCGATAATCACAATCACTGCCATCATTTCGATGAGGGTAAATCCAGGGGGCCTTCTGGCGGACGCAAAAAATGATTTCATTTTCGAAATATAGCTGATAACGCATGAAAATGAAATTGGTGTTTATTGCGTCAGGAGGTAGAAAGCGATGGTCTTGAGTGCCCAATCTATTTTGGTCCAGCGTATCTTGGAATGCATGCTGATGTGCTGGTGGCCTATTGAGATATTTTTGTTAATTTAGATGGAATTTCGTAGGCCGATGGGAGAGAAAAGTTTATTCAAACGATATCAGGCGAACACAATGCAATGCACAAATTGGTTGTGAGCCTGGAGCGATGGTTAGACGAGCGCTCCGTCCCCTAGTTTGAGAAATACCATTGTAGATGGGAAAGCTGCGGACGGTAACACAGCACTCGCCTGTCATTTGTGAATTTGGCTTTCTTCGTTGTTCTGCCAAGGCGATAGTGAATACCACAAGAGTTTGAACAAGTTTTTGGAAACAACAAAATGCTTGACTCTACAAATAGTAATGATTATCATTTGCATGTTATCCAACACCTTTCATGAGCGAATAGTTATGCATTATAGGCATTTAATTATCTTTTTTTTAGTATTGGCCCCAGCGTTTTTGTCTGCTGCCGATCTCGAAGTAAATATCGTAATTAAAAATCATCGTTTTGTTCCGGCGGAGGTGAAGATTCCAGTCGGCAAAAAAATAAAACTCATTATTGATAACCAAGACTCTTCGGTCGAGGAGTTTGAGAGCCACGAATTGAACCGCGAAAAAGTGATCCCTGCTAATTCTAAAATGCCTATTTTCATAGGGCCGCTTAAAGTTGGAAAGTATCCTTATTACGGCGAGTTTCATAAAGAAACGGCATTTGGCACCATTATTGTGGAGTAAACAGTTATGTTTGGTGCGTCAATTATCGTTTTTCGTGAAACGCTCGAAGCAGCCTTATTGATTGGCATTATCGCTGCGGCGACACGAGGGTTGCCTTTTCGTGATCGCTGGCTTGTCCTAGGTGTAGGGGCTGGTCTAGTCGGCTCGATATTGGTGGCAGTGTTGACCGAGTCAATCGGCCGCATGGCTGATGGTAATGGCCAGGAATTATTTAACGCAGCGGTACTAGGCATTGCTGTCGTTATGCTTGGTTGGCACAACATATGGATGGCCTCTCATGGCGCAGAAATGGCCAAAAACGCCAAACGTGTTGGCACAAATATCCAAAAAGGGCAGCAGGAGTTGTCGACAATTGCTGTCGTTGTGGCACTGGCTGTATTACGAGAGGGGGCGGAAACAGCCTTGTTTTTGCATGGGATTGCTTCGAGCAGCGATGGTGGGATGGGGACAGTGATCATCGGTGGTGCCTTGGGTTTATTGGCAGGCACTGTCGCTGGGACTGCGATCTATTTTGGGTTGTTACGGATTCCTGTGCGCTGGTTTTTTTCTATTACGGGGGGGCTTTTGCTGCTCTTGGCGGCGGGTATGGCGAGCAGGATGGCACGTTTTTTGATTCAGGGTGATTGGTTGCCGTCGTTAGCATCGCCGCTCTGGGATAGCTCCGCAATTTTGCCGGTTGATTCTTTGTTTGGTTCGACCTTGCACATATTGATTGGCTATGAAGCCCAGCCAAGTGGGATGCAAGTCATATTTTATGGTGTGACTTTGATCTCCATTGCCGCAGGTGCCGCATGGGTGAGTCGCAAGACAAATTTTTATCAAATGAAAACAGCATGAAAATTATCAGTCACTTAGGTGTCACGCTTACCACGCTCTGCGTTGGGCTACAAATGGTCGAGGCTCGGGCAGAACCCGCTGACTATGTTCATCAACCGAATATTGAATTTGGTGAGAAAGAAGTCGACTTTAAAATGGGATCGTTCAAGCAAAAAAATGAAGACCGTGTCAGTGCTGCATCGCTTGGATTTGGCTATGGCGCAACTCAACACTGGTTTTCCGAGCTATATGTCAAGTACAAGCGGGAAGGCAATGGTGGGACCAAGTTCGATGCGATTGAATGGGAAAATAAATTTCAGTTAACCGAAACTGGTCAGTATCCGGTTGATATAGGATTAATCACAGAAGTAGAGCGACCTCAGGATCGCAATGAAGGACTTGAAGTGAAGTTCGGACCGCTGTTCCAGACTGAGTTGGGAAAAACGCAACTTAATGCCAATTTTTTGTTTAAGCGTAATTACCATGCTGCGGAAGCCAATGCGATGCAGATGGGGTACCAGTGGCAAGCCAAATATCGTTGGACTCCTGGCCTTGAGTTTGGGGTGCAAGGTTTTGGCGAAATGGGACAGTGGAATCATTGGGCTGCTCGAGCTGACCAATCTCATCGATTTGGCCCCGCACTTTTCGGTAAGGTGGAGATGGGTACGCGGCAGGCGATTAAATATAATGTGGCTTACCTGATGGATCTCTCAAGCACTACCCGCAGCAATACCTTGCGGGCACAAGTAGAATACGAGTTCTGACCATCTAAAGTACCGTACTCACGCTAGCTATATGAATCATTTCGATAATTTAATCACCGGATTGGATAAAGCGCTGCGCGTGGTAGGTGGGGTCGCTTTAGCGTCCAGGCCAACACCGGCAATGAAGGTGCATGACGGCGTGCTAAATGCGTCAGAGCGCCGACACAGTGCGGGACTAATGCGCGTTAATCATGTGGGCGAGGTATGTGCGCAAGCCTTATATGAGTCGCAAGCGCGGTTGGCGCAAGGCAATGCAGTACGCGCGCAATTTTCTGAGGCTGCGCGGGAGGAAGAGGATCACCTTGCATGGACCGCACAACGGTTGCATGAACTCGGTTCTCATATCAGTTTGTTAAATCCCCTTTGGTATGTCGGCTCTTATGCGTTGGGTTTGGTCGCTGCCAGATTGGGTGATGCACGCAGCCTGGGATTTGTGGTTGAAACTGAGAGGCAGGTGGAAGCGCACTTGAATAGCCATTTGATGAGCTTGCCACAACAGGATGCTAAATCAAGAGCAATCGTCGAACAGATGCGGCAAGATGAGATTGCCCATAGCGCTGCGGCTAAATCTCTCGGTGGGACAGAAATGCCTATGCCAATTCAGAAAAGTATGAAGGCGATGGCGAAGATCATGACGACCGCCTCTTACTATATTTAAATAGACGGATTGCTGTGACGGAAGTTTTTAAGGATATTTTACGCTGCTAAGTCGTCGATAATGGTGAAAGAATGGGTGATTTCTGCCGTCTTCTCTAGCATGATCGAGGCGGAACAATATTTTTCGTGAGATAGCTTGATAGCACGTTCGACCTGGTCGGGATTTAAATTGCGCCCGCGCACGGTGAAGTGAAAATGGATTTTCGTAAAGACCTTAGGCTCCTTGTCTGCCCTTTCCGACTTAAGCGTGACCTCGCAGGCACGTATATCCTGACGGCCTCGACGCAAAATCAACACCACGTCGTAGGCTGTGCAACCGCCGGTTCCCAGCAAGACCATTTCCATCGGGCGCGGTGCTAAATTGCGGCCACCTCCATCGGGCGCACCATCCATTGCTATTACATGACCAGAGCCTGTTTCAGCTAAAAAAGTCATGCCGGACGATCCTGTCCAGCGCACTGTGCATTCCATTTTATTCTCTGGTAATTGGGCCGGCCGTTATTGTAACTGGAACATCGGTAAAATATTGGGGTGACGCGTTAAAGAATTTCCTTGATATGGTGGTGGAGATATCTCTCATGTGCAGCTCGTGCGGGGGGATGTTATCAGCCCTGCTGACACTGATCACTTGATTTCTCACAGCACGGGTTATTAGCCGCCTGATTCAGTTGATTAGTTTAGTTTGTAAACCGTAACGTTTCGCAGCTCAAATGGCGTACCCTCAAGTTGGAAGCCGATGCGACCGGAATGAGGCATCGTTTGCGTTATCTTGTTTTGCAATACACCATTGATAGTCACTTCGATCGTCCCGGCTTTGCTTAGGACCTCGCCAGTGTTCCATTCTCCCACCGCTTTCTCGCTATCCGCACTCGTGTGTGCCTTGATGGGCACCGGCGCTCCGGGAGCGCTGGTAAGAGGCTCAACAAAACTGGCGCCTGCCATAGGTAGAATGTCGCCGACATTTTTATTTTTAGTCTGAATCTGCAAGCTTAGCGGCCATGCACGATCTTTGGGGCCAGAACTAATGTGAACCAATGCGCCACTATTGCCCGGTTTTCCACTCCAACGCCATTCGAAATGAAGCCGGTAGTTTTCGTAGCTTGCTGTAGTGGCGATGAAACCGACAGGTTGGCCAGTGGTGGCAATTACTCCTCCGGGTTCTATCTTGAAGATAGTGTTGATTCGTGTTTCGGGAGTGGTAATCAATTCCCAACCGGTAAAATCATGGCCGTTAAAAAGATTATTAGGTGTAGTGGCGCAACCAGTTAGGGTGAAAAGCGCAAGTGCGCCGAGATGTGTAAATAAGTAGCGCATGAGTGGGAATGAAATGAGATATCGGGAATGGAAAGTCACGGCGTTTGGGGCTTAGTATCCTCGGCAAGGTTACCTCTGTCAATCACTGAGCAACGCCGCTAACTAGGTACACTGATAGCTACAGTGTTCTCTCAACACATGCACTTGAGAATAAATTTTTCGAAATACTGTCTTCCCGTTTTTATCGAAAGCTAAAAATTTGCGCTAAGGCTTTGAAAGCGTTATAATTTCCGGCTTTCCGTTCGCTCTGGAAAGATAATAAGGCCGAGTCCGACTACGTGAATCCCTATAAAACCGGTGAAACAATCAGCGGAACCACCAATTTGAGCGAGTTTAATTAGTTAGGAAGTCAACATGAAAACATTTTCCGCTAAAGGCCATGAGGTCAAGCGCGATTGGTTCGTGATTGACGCGACGGACAAAGTCCTCGGACGTGTTGCCAGCGAAGTGGCACTCCGATTGCGCGGCAAACACAAACCTGAATTTACTCCGCACGTCGATACAGGCGACTTTATTGTCGTCGTCAACGCAGGCAAACTGCGTGTGACCGGCACTAAAGCTACAGAAAAAACATACTACCGCCATACTGGTTATCCAGGCGGTATTTATGAGACCAACTTTAAGAAAATGCAAGAGCGTTTTCCGGGTCGCGCACTTGAGAAAGCGGTCAAGGGCATGTTGCCTAAAGGCCCCCTCGGATACGCGATGATCAAGAAGCTCAAAGTGTACGCGGAAGCAACCCATCCGCACATTGCGCAGCAACCTAAAGCACTTGAACTCTAAGGAATAGACATGATCGGTAATTACAATTATGGAACCGGCCGTCGCAAGAGTGCAGTGGCCCGCGTTTTTATCAAGGTTGGTAGCGGCCAGATCGTCGTCAACGGCAAACCGGCTAATGAATATTTTTCACGTGAGACGGGTTTGATGGTTATTCGTCAGCCACTTGAGCTGACTAACAACGTTGAGCGTTTTGACATCAAAGTCAACGTGCATGGTGGTGGTGAGTCCGGTCAAGCGGGCGCTGTTCGTCATGGCATTACGCGTGCTTTGATCGACTATGATGCAAGCTTGAAACCGGAATTGTCCAAAGCAGGTTTCGTTACTCGCGATGCACGTGAAGTGGAACGTAAAAAAGTGGGCTTGCGTAAAGCACGCCGCGCTAAGCAGTTTTCCAAGCGTTAATAATTCTTCCAAGCAGGAGAGTTTCGATTCTCTTTTCTTTGAAGTTGCAACAAAAAGCCGCCATATTTTTCTGGTGGCTTTTTGCTTTTTTGGGGCGTTGTGTGGTTGGTCGGCCCTGTTAGAATAACGGATCGTGAATGACAAGTAAGGATAAAAAATGATTAAGGTGGGCATCGTTGGCGGTACTGGTTATACCGGTGTGGAATTGTTGCGACTCTTGACGGCCCACTCGCACGTACAGTTGACGGCTATTACTTCACGCAAGGAGGATGGGTTACCGGTAGCCGATATGTATCCTTCATTGCGTGGTCGTGTGTCGCTGGCATTTTCAGCGCCTGAAAAAGCACGCCTGACCGAATGCGATGTGGTGTTCTTTGCCACGCCGCATGGTGTGGCAATGACCCAGGCACCAGAATTGCTGGCTGCGGGTGTGAAACTAATCGATCTTGCGGCTGATTTTCGTTTAAAAGACACGCGTCAGTTCGAACAATGGTATGGCATGCCCCACAGTTGTCCTGAAGTATTGGTCGAGGCGGTTTACGGTTTGCCCGAGCTTAACCGGGAGGCGATAAAAAAAGCCAGGGTGATCGGTAATCCCGGTTGTTATCCGACCACGATACAATTGGGTTTTTACCCTTTGCTTAAAGCAGATATCATCGATGCATCGCATTTGATTGCGGATTGTAAATCTGGCGTCTCCGGTGCTGGGCGCAAAGCTGAAGTCAATTTATTATTTACGGAGACCAGTGATAATTTTAAAGCTTATGGCGTGTCGGGTCATCGACATACGCCGGAGACGGTCGAGCAGCTACAGAGATTTACACAGCAAAAAATAGGCCTGACATTTACGCCGCATCTGGTGCCGATAATTCGTGGCATGCACTCGACTTTGTATGGACGTCTGACCAAAGAAATCGACAATCAGACTTTGCAGGCATTATTCGAAAATGCATATCAAAACGAGCCATTTGTTGATGTCATGCCGTTCGGTACGCATCCAGAGACGCGTTCTACGCGTGCTTCGAATATGTTGCGGCTGGCCTTGCATCGGCCCGATGTCAATGGCGTGCCTGGCGACACTGTTGTCGTGTTGGTGGTGCAAGATAATCTGGTAAAGGGATCGTCGGGACAGGCAATCCAGTGTATGAATATTATGTGCGGACTCGAGGAGACAGCCGGGTTAATACATGTTCCTGTATTGCCGTGATTTTTTTGACAAATAGAACGTAATGAAGCGAGCATCTTGGTTCAGACGCAAATCCATTTCCCTGCCGCGAATGACGATTCGGACTCGTTTGCCTTGGCCTGTCCGCTTAATCATGACGGCGCTAATATTGGGATTGGCGGGTGCCATGGCGATGTGGGCTTACGATATGGGACGGAGTATTACGGGATTTAATCCGACCACATCTAGGCAGCAAATAACAAAGCTCAACGAGCAGATCGAAAAGCTCATGATTGAAAGGGATAGTTTGTCCACTTCGGTCGACGCCGCTGAGTCAAAACTGAACATTGAGCGTTCAACACAAAAGCAATTGGCAGCGCAAGCGAAAGTGCTGGAGCAGGAGAACATTAAGCTCAAGGAGGACTTGGCATTTTTTGATAGTTTGCTGCCGACAGCGACGGGGCCTGCTGGTGTATCGATACGGCGCATGAAGGTAGCATTAATTGGACCAAATCAGTTACGCTATCAGTTGCTGTTGATGCAGGGAGGTAAAGGTACCCTTGAATTTTCTGGAAGTCTGCAGCTTTCTATTACAGGATTGCAGGCGGGCAAAAATGTTATGATTGTTGTTCCTGGAAATGGAACAGTCGATGCCGATAAATTCAAGCTTGGTTTTAAGCATTATCAGCGCGTAGATAATGTATTCACACTTCCTGAGGGCGTGTCGGTCAAGGCAGTTCAGGCGCGCGTCTTGGAAAAAGGCCAGATACGAACCCAGCAGTCTGCTAATTTGTGAAAAGAGGCCCCTATGTTTGGCTTTAAACCGACCAAGAATACTATCGATAGCTTAATTGGTTTAACTACTAATATTGAAGGAAATATTTATTTCAAGGGTGGGTTGCGCATTGATGGTCATGTCAAGGGTGATGTGATTGCAGAGGCGAATGAATCCAGCATGCTAGTCATATCGGAACAAGCGAAAGTCGATGGGGCGGTGCGGGTCGCACACTTGGTGGTCAATGGTGAAATCGTCGGTAACGTGTATTCAACAGATCTGCTTGAATTGCAGCCGAAAGCGCGCATTATTGGAGATGTGTACTACAAAACCTTGGAAATGCATGGTGGTGCATTAGTAGCAGGAAAATTGACACACGATCAGATTGGTGAACCCCTATTGAAGCTAGCTTCGCCTGTCAATGTTAAAACCTGAGCGAAATTTTTTTGCATTGCATTTTATAGTTGTGACACAGATCCCAAGACCGACAGAGTTCTGTGTGCAGGTCTATAATGGATCATTGTTTTCTATGTAGGAGTTAAAAATGAACGCTGTTGCCGAAATACCTGCACCTATCATCTTTACTGATAGCGCTGCACTGAAAGTGGCCCAACTGATTGAGGAAGAAGGCAATCCCGATCTTAAATTACGTGTTTTCGTCCAGGGTGGCGGTTGTTCGGGTTTTCAGTATGGGTTCACCTTCGACGAGGTCGTCAATGAAGATGATACGACCATGACAAAGAATGGCGTGCAATTGCTGATTGATTCAATGAGTTATCAATATCTGGTGGGAGCGGAAATTGATTATAAGGACGACTTGGATGGCGCACAGTTCGTGATCAAAAATCCAACGGCTTCTTCTACTTGTGGTTGCGGTTCGTCATTTTCTGTTTGATTGTTGTGCTTGTGTGAAAAGGACGCTGAGGCGTCTTTTTTACAAATGAAATTAGCGAGCGGGGTAGAGTGCACCCAGGATGCGATAGCCTCGTGCTCCAGTGGCTGCTGGCAGATTGCCTGGCAGTCGAAGAGAAAAGCGATGGGCAAGCCAGGCAAAAGCCATTGCCTCCACATGATTTGGCTCCACGCCAAGCTTGTTGGTGGTTTGTACGGATACTGGCTGTTTTCGGTGGGTCAAGGCTTGACTCAGTTGTTGAATCAGGTGTGTGTTATAGGCACCTCCACCGCAGATATATACTTCTGTTGCGTCAGGTGCATGGCTGATGATTGCATCCGCTAATGTAGTTGCGGTAAAGACCGTTAATGTTGCTTGAACGTCGGATGGCGCTGCGGAAGAAAATGATGCCAGCTTCTTGTCTAACCATGTCCTGTTAAATAAATCCCGACCCGTGCTTTTCGGGGGCGTTAAAGTGAAAAAATTCTCATCACGCAGGGCATTGAGCAACGGTGGCAATAAGCTTCCGGTGGCTGCCCAAGCCCCCCCGGCATCGTAAGGCTGACCATGGTGCTGAGCAATCCAGGCGTCCATCAACACATTCCCGGGGCCGGTATCGAAACCAACCACGCTGCCATTAGCTTGCAGCACGCTGATATTACTGATGCCACCGATATTGGCAATAACACGTGTTTCTCCTTTCTTGCCAAATGCGGCCTGATGGAAAGCGGGCACGAGCGGTGCGCCTTGGCCTCCGGCAGCGATATCGCGACTGCGAAAATCGGCGATGACATCGATACCCGTTAGTTCCGCGAGCAAAGCGGCATTCCCGATTTGTCTGGTGTAACCCCAATCTGGTCGATGTCGGATGGTTTGTCCGTGTACACCAATGGCGCAGATGGCATCGGCAGTGATGTTCGCTTGCGTTAATAATGGGGCGACGCATTCGGCGTAAAGTTGTGCGAGTGAATTTGCCGCCAGTGCCTCACGTTCAATTTCATTTTCACCTGGTATTTGCAACTTCATTAGTTGTGCGCGCAGGTCGGCGGGGAAGGCAATATAAACACTTGCCAACGATTGAATAAATCCGCTAGTGAAATCTGGGGCTACCTTAACCAGTATGCCATCCACCCCATCCAGACTGGTGCCGGACATCAGGCCGATAAATAGTGTGTGGTTTTCGCGAAGCTTCATAAAAATGGAAACGCCATAAAAAACCGTTCAAGAAAAGGCGATTGTACAACCCTCGTTTATTGGACGGTTTTAGCCGGACCTTTGCTGAACTACCTGCTTGCCAGCTTGATGTCCTTACTTTCAGGATTGAGCAACGCAAAACGATGACCCATGTCATCGGCAATATAGCTGAAACGCGCTAGTTCCGGTCCGGTCAGGGTTTGTGCGTTTTGTATGTTAACTGACATCGGGTCGCGCGGCTCGTTGTTGACGCGAAATTCGTAATGCAAATGGGGACCCGTGGACCATCCAGTAGTACCGACATAGCCAATGACTTCGCCTTGGTGTACTTTCGAACCTTGTCTCAGATTGCTGTTAAACCGGCTCATATGGCCATAAGCGGTAGAGTAATGGGCCCAGTGTTTGATCACGACCATATTGCCGTATCCGCCACGCTTGCCGATGAAATCAATCGTTCCATCGCCGGACGCGCGGATCGCGGTACCGGTTGCGGCAGCGAAATCAATGCCCTTGTGTTGTTTCCATTGGCCTGAAATTGGATGCAGACGCATAGAGAATCCAGATGAAATCCGGGAGAATTCCAGGGGCGATTTGAGGAAGGCTTTTTTCAGTGATTTGCCGTCCAAACCAAAGTAGCTACCGCCTTCTTTGCTGTTGGGATCATCGAACCACACCGATTGGTATTTGGTCCCTGCGTTGATAAACTCACCGGCCAATATACGGCCAGAACGAATAAATTGGCCGTTTTGCCAAAAAGTTTCATAGACGACGTCGAAGCGATCACCGCGCCGAAGGTCAGATGCAAAATCGATATTCGTTGAGAACATGTCGACGATCTGCGCTACGAGCGCATCTGAATCGGCGACTTGAGCCGCATCCATGGTAGCGAAAAGCGAGGATTTGATCACGCCGGAGAGCATCTCAACCCGTTTCTCTAATGGGGGAGTTACTTCAGCGGCAGAAAATTTTTCACCGTCACGGGTAATGACGAGGTTTTTAAATACGTTATCTTTGCTGGTGGAAAGTGGTGCGCGCAGCCATTGTAGCGCCCCGTCTTCGGTAGTTTGTGCTTGCACTTGTTTGCCTGCTTTTAGTTGCAATACAGCGTGCGCAGTTTTGTCATTTTTGATAAAGGCTGTTGCTGCATCGTCATTCACGCCCAAACGCGAAAGCAGGGTCGCTAACGTGTCGCCGGCACGTATTTTTTCTTCATGTACGAACGGTTGCCGGTTTTGTGAAATTGCCGAGATCTGTTCGGCGAGGGTTGGCAACGCCAGTTCTTGGGTGATAAATTTTACCGGTAAATTGGACGCATCCGGTGCCCGCGGCACCACAGCAACTGCGCCAAAAGCGCACAAAGCAAAGAAAAACGCCGACGCTGTGATGATGCGGGCCTTGCGTGATTTTCCGGCGCTAAGCTGGTTACTGGAGTCGTTGTTGATGATTTTATTTTTGGGGAACATGCAATCAGTTAAAATTTGCCCCTTGGTCAGTTTTGCACTAATTGACGTTGGGCAACATTGAGGTGGCCTGCAATTATACCAAACACTTTTTTGCTTTTCGTAAAGTATGCACTTGACCTCGCATCACCCAACCTTTGTATTAATTAATCATTAGAAATATGGACGCACATTCTCTTCCATCGCAATCCGGTAACAAGACCAGTCAGGCAACCACGAGGTCTTCTGCAGCACAGGGATTGCCCTTGTCGGACACAGTCAGGGAGGCGCTGGCTATCACCAAGCGTGGGGTAAATGAGCTTCTCATCGAGCACGAATTTACGCAAAAATTGGTTTGCTCTGAAAAAAAAGGTAAGCCGCTGCGTATCAAGCTTGGCCTCGATCCTACGGCGCCCGACCTACATTTGGGTCACACAGTTGTTTTGAACAAAATGCGCCAGTTGCAGGATTTGGGCCACACTGTTATTTTTTTGATCGGTGATTTCACTTCGATGATAGGTGATCCATCTGGCCGTAATGCCACGCGTCCCCCGCTTACCAAAGAGCAAATCGAGCTGAATGCGATGACTTATTTTAAGCAAGCCAGCTTGGTGCTGGACGCAGGTAAGACCGAAATTCGTTACAACTCGGAATGGTGCGATCCTTTGGGCAGTCGAGGCATGATTGAACTCGCGTCTAAATATACAGTGGCCAGAATGATGGAACGGGATGATTTTACCAAGCGTTTTAAAGAGGGTATTCCTATTTCGGTTCATGAGTTTTTGTACCCGCTAATGCAGGGCTATGATTCCGTTGCCCTGCAAGCGGATCTGGAGCTTGGTGGCACCGACCAGAAATTTAACTTGCTGGTTGGGCGTGAACTGCAAAAGGATTATGGTCAAGAGCCGCAATGCATTTTGACCATGCCATTGCTGGAAGGTCTGGACGGCGTCGAGAAGATGTCGAAATCGAAAAATAATTATATTGGTATTACGGAGCCAGCGAATACCATGTTCGCCAAGGTTATGAGTATTTCCGATGTAATGATGTGGCGTTATTACGAGCTGTTATCGTTCCGTTCACTCGGTGAGTTAGCGCAGTTCAAGCAGGAGGTCGAAGGCGGTCGCAATCCGCGCGACATCAAGGTCTTGCTCGCGCAAGAAATCGTTACGCGCTTTCACTCGTTACAGGCAGCAGAAAATGCTTTCACCGATTTTGTGAATCGCTCTAAAGGGGGAATTCCAGACGATGTGCCTGAAGTCAATTTGTCCGGCGCACCTTTGGGAATAGGACAATTGCTCAAGCAAGCCGGTTTGTGTCCCTCCACCTCCGATGCGCTGCGGATGGTCGAGCAAGGCGGTGTGCGGATCGACGGTGCCGTGGTCAGTGACAAAGGGTTGAAGGTAGAGGCGGGAACGTTGGTGGTGCAGGTCGGCAAGCGCAAGTTTGCTCGTGTCACTTTGAAGTAGTCGATCACTAGCAGATGATTGCTTTACTTCAAAGGGTTACCCAGGCTAATGTGTTCGTCGATGATATTAGCGTCGGTGCTATTGGCGCAGGATTGCTGGCGCTGATCTGCGCTGAACGTGGCGACTCTGAAAAAGAAGCGGATGCCCTACTGATCAAACTGCTTGCGTACCGCATGTTTTCTGATGACTTGGGCAAAATGAATCGCAGTTTACGAGATGTGATGGGTGGTTTGTTATTGGTCCCGCAATTCACCTTGGCGGCCGATACCCAATCTGGTACCAGGCCTTCGTTTACTCCCGCAGCACCGCCAGAGGATGGACGGCGCTTGTTTGATCACCTTGTTGCTTCAGCGCGAGCGCAATTTCCGACGGTGGGTACTGGGCAATTCGGTGCGGATATGCAGGTGTCTCTCATTAATGATGGCCCCGTCACGTTTTGGCTTCAGGTAAAACCGGGGGGGATGGCAGGCCGTTTTTAATTCGTAATTTAATTCCAGTAGTGTCCCAACGTTTTCACATCAGGAGTTCGTAAGTTAATGATTTTTATGCATCAATCGATGTTTTTGTTTGGTCTCGATTTGAACGTTGCGGCGCAAACTTGGCCACTTTTGCGGTTATCCGCCAAAGTCTCCTATGCATCAAGGCAAACTCGTTTTTTCTCAGCTCATGGTCTTCGTGCCTTTGAGCACTTTTCGCCGTTGCGTTGCAGCCCATCGCGGCGAACACAAGGTCAAAGATTTTTCTTGTCTGGATCAATTCTTCGCCATGGCGTTTGCGCAGCTGACCTATCGCGAATCGTTGCGCGACATCGAAGTCAATCTGCGAGCGCAATCGCATCGGCTCTATCACATGGGATTTCGCTGCGCTACTATCTCGCGCAATACCCTGTCCAATGCGAACGCCACAAGAGCGTGGCAAATCTACGCCGACTTCGCGCAACATTTGATTGCGATGGCGCGCCCTTTGTATGCCGACGAACCGTTGGGCGTGGACTTGGATGCAACGGTGTATGCCTTCGATGCCACCACCATCGATCTTTGCTTGTCGATCCATCCTTGGGCGCCGTTTCGTCGCGCCAAGGCGGCAATCAAGCTGCACACGCTGCTCGATTTGAGAGGTTCCATTCCCAGCTTCATCCACATCACCGACGGCAAAACTCACGAGGTCAATACGCTCGACGAGCTTGTCATCGAGAGCGGTGCTTTTTACCTGATGGATCGCGGCTATCTCGACTTTCAACGACTGCATACATTGCACGAGAGCGGCGCTTTCTTTGTGACGCGAGCCAAAAGCAATACCAAATTTCAGCGCCGTTATTCGCACCCTGTCGATCGGGCCACTACCAACATCATGTGCGATCAAACAGATGTGCTGTCGGTGTTTTACTCGAAAAAGGACTATCCATCGGCCTTGCGTCGCGTCGTGGTCAAAGACGAGGCAGGAAAACGCATCACGTTTTTGACCAACAATTTCGCACTCAAGCCAGAGGTAATTGCTGCACTTTACAAGCAGCGCTGGCAAGTCGAGTTGTTCTTCAAATGGATCAAACAGCATTTGCGCATCAAAGTTTTTTACGGCACCAGCGAGAACGCCGTCAAGACGCAAATATGGATCGCCGTTGCCACTTACGTGCTCATTGCCATCGCAAAAAAACGTCTGCATTTGTCTCACAGCCTTTATGAAATTCTACAAATATTGAGTTTGAGCATGTTTGAAACAACGCCAATAAATCAACTACTTACGCCGCTCTTGGAAAATTCCATCAGTGAAAACCCACCAAATCAGCTGTCTCTCCTATGAGAAACGTTGGGACACTACTGATTTAATTCGTAATTTAATTCGCAAAAAATACAAGAAAGCATGCACGATTACATGACGGAACTATTTTTAATTCGCCACGGCGAAACAGACTGGAACGCAGAGCGACGTTTGCAAGGACATACCGATATCGGGCTCAACGCCAAGGGCGAGCGTCAAGCCGAGGCATTGGGAATCGCGCTGGAAGATCAATGTTTTGATGCGGTAATTTCCAGCGATTTAGTACGCGCAAAAAATACAGCGCAGGCCATTGCAGAACGGCAAAATTTATCTGTTCAAGTCGACCTTAGGTTACGTGAACGTTGCTACGGCGCGTTCGAAAGTTTAACGTATGCTGAAATTGGCAAACGTTATCCCGAAGACTATGCCGCATGGCAAGCGCGCCATGTGGATGTCGCCCCACCCCCGGGCGTGCGGGAAGGAGAAAGTCTGAGTCAATTTTATGACCGGGTTTTATCAGCCGTCGTATATTGGGCGCGGTATTACCAAGGGAAAAAAATTGCACTAATTAGTCACGGTGGCGTGCTCGAATGTGTTTATCGCGCAGCGATGTCGATGCCGTTGGAAACGCCACGCAATTTTGCTATTTTAAATGCAGGCATCAATCGCCTCACTTATCAAGAGGGAAAACTGGCCCTGATTAATTGGGGAGAAACCGCGCATTTGGAATTATTGGCGCTCGATGAGGTTGACCTGCACACGCCATAAACACTCCGGTGGGGTTGTTGCGTTGCGCCATACCCTGCGATATCTGGTGTGCAGAAATTTTACAAAAATATGCTTATTATTTAGGCAGATACTCGGTTAGAATGACTTCCGCCTTTCAACATCACTATCATCTGTATCGTGCAAATCGGCCCCTATCTATTGCGTAATAATGTGTTTGTCGCGCCGATGGCGGGTGTCACGGATCGGCCATTTCGCCAGCTGTGCAAGCAATTGGGCGCAGGCTATGCGGTGTCGGAAATGGCCGCTTCCAATCCCCAATTATGGAAAACCGACAAGTCCACGCGACGTACCAATCACGACGGTGAAATGGAGCCGAAAGCGGTGCAGATTGCCGGCGCTGATCCAGTCATGTTAGCTGAATGTGCAAAATTTAATGTCGATAATGGCGCGCAAATTATTGACATCAATATGGGCTGTCCGGTCAAAAAAATATGCAATAGCTGGTGCGGATCGGCCTTGTTGCAAAACGAAAAACTGGTGGGCGAGATTCTCGATGCCGTAGTGCGTGCGGTCGATGTGCCGGTGACGCTGAAGTTTCGCACTGGCTGGGATCGGGCCCATAAAAACGCGCTATCTATCGCCAAAAGGGCGGAGGCCGCAGGAGTCGCGATGCTAACGCTGCATGGGCGAACAAGGGCTGACGGCTATAGCGGGGAGGCCGAATACGACACCATTGCAGCAGTCAAATCTGCCATCAACATTCCCCTCGTAGCCAACGGCGATATTACTACGCCGGAGAAGGCACAATTCGTCCTTGACTATACTCAGGCCGATGCGGTGATGATTGGCCGTGCAGCGCAGGGCAGGCCGTGGATTTGCGGGGAGATAGCTTATTTTTTACAAACGGGCAAACACTTGCCACCGCCTATGATTGCCCAAGTGCGCTTGCTCATGAGCGAACATTTGCAGGCACACTATGCGTTTTACGGTGAGTACCTGGGAGTACGTACTGCGCGTAAGCATATCGGCTGGTATGTGCGCGATCTGGTGGGTGGGGAAGCATTCCGCCAGCGTATGAATCGCTTGGAATCGTGTGATGAACAACTCCTTGCTGTAAATGATTTTTTCGATTTTCAGTTAGTTTTTGGTGAGCGGTTACAATACCGCCTCGCCGAAGAAAAGCAAGCAGCGTGAATGTGGAAATGAATCCGAAATTGAAGCCAACATTTTTTTAAAAGTAAGTCGAAAAAGTTGAACCCCATGAGCAAAGAATCCATCCAGGCAGTCGTCCAAACAAGTCTTGAAAAATATTTTCATGATCTGGGGGAGCAGGCACCTTCCAACGTCTATGACATGGTGGTACTGACTGTGGAGAAGCCCATACTCGAAGCAGTTATGACACGTGCCAATGGCAATCAGTCGTTAGCTGCTGAGATGCTCGGGATCAATCGCAATACTTTGCGTAAAAAATTGCAATTGCACGGTTTAATTTAATTTCCCCTTCGTTTTTTGTCGCCTTTAATCAATGTCACCGCACTGCGTCACTCATCGCATTGCCAATACGTTCAGGTTTCTTTCTGTTAGATTTTCCATTATTTCAAACTAAACTCCACCCAAGCCACATCATGATCAAACAAGCTCTCATTTCCGTTTCCGACAAAACAGGTGTGCTCGATTTTGCGCGTGCTCTTTCTGCGCTTGGCGTCAACCTCCTTTCTACTGGGGGCACAGCCAAATTGTTGGCCGATAATGGGGTCGTTGTGACTGAGGTGGCCGACTATACCGGCTTTCCGGAAATGTTAGATGGCCGTGTCAAAACGCTGCATCCGAAAGTGCATGGCGGCATTCTGGCCCGCCGTGATTTCCCCGAGCACCTCAATGCGTTGGAAAGGCATGGCATACCCGCTATCGACATGGTGGTGGTCAATCTGTATCCCTTTCAACAGACCGTCGCCAAAGAACAATGTTCGCTCGAAGAAGCGATTGAAAACATCGATATCGGCGGCCCGACCATGTTGCGTTCCTCCGCCAAAAACCATAAGGATGTGGTCGTTATTTGCGATCCGCTTGATTATGGCAGTGTGCTCGAAGAAATAAAATCCAGCAAAGGTAACGTGAGCTATGAAACCAAATTTACGCTTGCTAAAAAAGTCTTTTCTCACACCGCGCAATACGATAGCGCGATTACCAATTACCTGACCAGTCTGGGTGCCGACAAAGCGCACGCCACTCGCAGCGCCTATCCAGAAACGCTCAATTTACATTTTGAGAAAGTGCAAGAAATGCGTTACGGCGAAAACCCGCATCAGTCGGCAGCGTTCTACCGCGACACGAAAACATGCGACGGCGCACTTGCCAATTACACCCAGTTGCAGGGCAAAGAGCTTTCCTACAACAACATTGGCGATGCTGATGCAGCGTGGGAATGCGTCAAGACCTTTGACGCCTGCGCCTGCGTTATCGTTAAACATGCCAACCCTTGCGGCGTAGCGATTGGGACTACTCCGATGGAAGCGTATAGCAAAGCGCTGCAAACCGATCCCACCTCGGCCTTCGGGGGCATCATCGCTTTTAACTTTGAACTTGACGGTAAGGCCGCCGAAGCGGTCGCCAAACAATTCGTCGAAGTGCTGATTGCGCCGTCGTTCACAGCAGAAGCCAAGCAGATTTTCGCCGCCAAACAAAACGTGCGCCTGCTTGAAATCCCGCTCGGTAAAGGCCTCAATGCCTACGACCTGAAACGGGTCGGTGGTGGTCTTCTGGTGCAATCGCCCGATGCCAAAAATGTCGGTCTGCCGGATTTGAAAGTTGTGACCAAATTGCAGCCGACTCCCCAACAATTGCAAGACCTCATGTTCGCATGGCGTGTCGCCAAATTTGTCAAATCCAATGCCATCGTATTTTGTGGCAATGGCATGACCTTAGGTGTAGGCGCAGGTCAGATGAGCCGCATCGACTCGGCACGGATCGCGTCAATCAAGGCACAGAATGCAGCTCTGTCGCTGGCAGGTTCTGCCGTGGCTTCCGATGCGTTTTTCCCGTTTCGCGATGGGCTGGATGTGGTGGTCGATGCCGGGGCTAACTGCGTGATTCAGCCGGGCGGTTCGATGCGCGATCAGGAAGTGATCGACGCTGCCGATGAGCGGGGCGTGGTGATGTTGTATACGGGGACAAGGCATTTCAGGCATTGATAACATGCGTGAAGTTTGTGCCGAAGGACATGTGGCGGGTGTGTCGCATCCACCTTGCAGTATGTGAATAGAGTGGCCGTCAAACATGAAAATCCTCGGCATCGACCCCGGTTTGCGTACTACTGGCTTCGGCGTCATTCATAAGCAAGGCAACCAGCTGAGCTATGTCGCCTCCGGCACTATCAAGACGCCGGTCGATGCCGACCTGCCAGAACGACTCAAAGTCATTCTGAACGGCGTTGCCGAAATCATCCGCACCTATCAGCCTGATTGTGCTGCAGTGGAGAAGGTGTTCGTCAACGTCAATCCGCAATCGACATTACTGTTAGGGCAAGCGCGCGGAGCGGCTATTTGCGCATTGGTCGGCGCTGATCTGGCGGTGGCGGAATACACCGCTTTGCAGGTCAAGCAAGCGGTGGTCGGTCATGGCAAGGCGCATAAGGAGCAGGTGCAGAGCATGGTGCAGCGGTTGTTGCTGTTATCCGGTATGCCTAGTACCGATGCTGCCGATGCCTTGGGTGTGGCGATTTGTCATGCGCATAGCGGCGATGCTTTGGCCCTGATAGGGGCGTTGGCACCGGGGCAGGCTAAAAAAGGGTTGCGTATGAAGCGGGGGCGGTTGGTCGGATAATGAGACCAGTGGCTGTGTTTTGTCCTGTATCATTTCACCTCAATGTTGTCCTTAATTTTCACTCCATTACTCCCAAGGCATCCCTAAAATGATAGGCCGCTTATCAGGCATTCTTCTCGAAAAAAATCCCCCGCAATTATTGGTCGATTGTCAGGGTGTCGGCTATGAAGTCGATGTGCCGATGAGTACTTTTTATAATCTGCCTGCGCTGGGTGACAAGGTCACATTGTTCACTCATCTGACAGTACGCGAAGATGCGCATTTGCTGTACGGGTTCGGCAATCTGGAAGAGCGGAAGGTATTCCGTCAATTGATCAAAATTTCCGGCGTTGGCGCGCGTACTGCGCTGGCAATTTTGTCCGGCATGTCGGTAGTCGATCTGGCGCAGGCGATAACCTTGCAAGAGCCGGGGCGGCTGACCAAGGTGCCGGGCATTGGCAAAAAAACGGCGGAGCGTTTGTTGCTTGAATTGAAGGGAAAGCTCGGCGCAGATCTGGGGGCGGGCGGTGGTGCGGTGCATAACGATGCCACCGCTGATATTCTCAATGCCATGATTGCGCTGGGTTACTCGGACAAGGAGGCGATGCTGGCGCTTAAACAGGTGCCGGCGGGCACCGGTGTTTCGGATGGCATCAAACTGGCGCTGAAGGCTTTATCCAAAGCTTGATCTGTAGAGAATAAATCATGAGCATCCAAACCGATAATTTTTCTGAGCCGCGCATCATCGCCGCCACCGCCGCTTCGCCCAACGAAGAAGCCATCGAGCGTGCATTGCGGCCCAAACATCTCGACGAATATGTGGGTCAGGAAAAAATCCGTGGCCAGCTGGGAATTTTTATCACTGCTGCACGTAACCGCAAGGAAGCGCTGGATCACACTTTACTGTTTGGCCCTCCGGGTTTGGGCAAGACCACGCTGGCGCACATCATTGCGAGAGAGATGGGCGTCAACCTGCGCCAGACTTCCGGCCCGGTGTTGGAACGGCCAGGCGATCTGGCCGCGATTTTGACTAATCTGGAAGCCAACGATGTTTTGTTCATCGATGAAATCCATCGCCTGTCGCCGGTAGTGGAAGAGATTTTGTACCCCGCGCTGGAGGACTACCAGATCGACATCATGATCGGCGAAGGTCCGGCGGCGCGTTCGGTCAAACTCGATTTGCAGCCTTTCACGCTGGTCGGTGCCACTACCCGCGCCGGGATGTTGACCAATCCTTTGCGTGACCGTTTCGGCATTGTGGCGCGCCTGGAATTTTATACGGCGGCAGAACTGACCAGGATCGTCACGCGGAGTGCGGCTTTGCTCAATGCGCCGATAGTGGAAGACGGCGCACGCGAGATTGCTCAACGGGCGCGCGGCACGCCCCGCATCGCCAACCGATTGTTGCGCCGCGTGCGTGATTATGCCGAGGTGAAAAGCAATGGCGAGATCACTAAAAAAATCGCGGATGCGGCGCTGGTAATGCTCGATGTCGATTCGGTTGGGTTCGATGTGATGGATAGAAAATTGCTGGAAGCGGTGCTCTTCAAATTTGGCGGTGGCCCGGTCGGCGTGGGCAACCTGGCCGCCGCCATCGGCGAAGAAGCTGACACGATTGAAGAGGTGCTTGAACCCTATCTGATTCAGCAAGGCTACCTGCAACGCACCCCGCGTGGGCGAATTGCGACACCGGCTGCGTATGCGCATTTTGGTGTGGCGGCACCGAGGACGGGGCCGAATGGGGAGTTGTGGGATGGGGAGGCGGAATAAATAACCGAGTAAAACCAAACGCAAATGACCCAATAAAAAAGCGCTCAAGGCGCTTTTTTATTGGCAAAGAAATCGTCCTTATTCTTCACGCATCCAAATCTGCGAACGTCCGATAAGAGAAAAACCAATATAGCCGCGTACCTTTAATTTTTTACCGCCGTCGATCAGTTCCATCTTGCATTTGTAGAGCTTGCCATTGTTTGGATCGAGGATATGGCCGCCCTTATATTCATCGTCATCTTTCTTCAAGCCGGTCATGATTGTCATGCCTAAAATAGGCTGATCCTTTTCTGCACCTTCGCATTTAGTACATTTCGGATTTTGATCCTGATCCGGTGAGCGCAGCAGCTTTTCGATTTTGCCTTGATAGACGCCTGCCGTCTCGGTAACGCGGATAAGCGACTTGGGTTTGCCGGTTTCATCATCGATGGATTTCCATAATCCCACAGGGGAATGGTCATCGGCCCATGCGTTTGAAGTCATTATTCCGGCAGCATTAACAATAACGGCCAAGGCAAGTATTAGAAATTTCTTCATTGGGTATTCTCCGGTGGTTGAGGTGCAATTAATCGGTACGGTAGCTTGGGCCGCAAAGCTAAACACGGTTTGTTTAATCCCGCTTTATTGTGTAGTCCGTGGCATGGCTTGTTCAAGCGCATTGCAGTAGGCCATGCGCGCCGTTGTATAGACTGCCAGTTTAGCATTGAGCCGGGCGATTTCAGCGTCTACAAATTGCAGGCTGCTCAACTGGGCGCGGGCTTCTTCGCTTAAATCTGCAATTTTGCAGGTAACGCCGCTTACGGTTACTTCGTCAGGTTTCTCATTCATTTTGGTCACCACACCATTCGTTATAAAAATATTGCTTAAACGCGGTTTAATCCCGCAGTCACCTACCAGATTTTATGCTTGCGGCAGCTTAGAAAGCTGTTCCTTCAGTTTTTCCAAGGTAGAAGAGAAATTCTGCAAGCGTTCCTTCTCTTGCGCCACCACAGCCGTAGGCGCACGCGCCACAAAACTTTCATTCCCCAACTTGCTGTTCACTTTCGCAATTTCACCTTCGATTCTGGCGATCTCTTTCGACAGCCGCTCGCGTTCTGCGGCGACGTCGATGTCGACTTTCAGCATCAGCTTGGTATTGCCGACAATCGATACCGATGCCGGTGATTCTGGCAGGGTGGCGACGACTTTTACCTCGGACAGTTTGCACAAGGCTTGCAAATAGGGGGCGAAGGTTTGCAGGCGCACATGGTCGGACTCGCTGGCTGCTTCCATGATCAGGGGCACGCGCAATGCTGGCGACAATTGCATTTCGCCGCGCAGGTTGCGGCAGGCGTCGGTGAGTGATTTCAACTCGTGCATCCAGGCTTCTGCGGCTGCATCGATTCTTTCAGTTTGCGGCAGCGGATAAGGCTGGCGCATGATCGAATCGCCTGCCGCATCCAGTGTTTTCCCGGCCAATGGCGCGACAGTTTGCCACAGGGCTTCGGTGACAAACGGGATGATCGGATGCGCCAGACGCAGCACGGTTTCCAGCACGCGCAATAGAGTGCGGCGGGTGGCGCGTTGCTGCGCTTCGCTGCCGTGCTGGACTTGCACCTTGGCGACTTCCAGATACCAGTCGCAATATTCATCCCAGGCAAATTTATAAATGCTAGACGCAATATTGTCGAAGCGGTAGTCGGCAAAACCTTTTTCGACTTCAGCTTCAGCCCGTTGCAAGGTGGAGATGATCCACTTGTCGGCTTGGGAATAATCCACGTACTCGGCATCGTCGCGTTGTTCCAGACCGCAATCCTTACCTTCGGTATTCATCAGCACAAAGCGGGTGGCGTTCCACAGCTTGTTGCAGAAATTGCGATAGCCTTCGCAGCGGCCCAGGTCGAAGTTGATGTTGCGTCCAAGCGAGGCGTAGCTGGCCATGGTGAAGCGCACAGCGTCGGTGCCGAACGCGGCGATGCCGTTCGGGTATTCTTTGCGCGTGGCTTTGGCGATTTTTGGAGCATCGCTAGGTCTCATCAAATTTGTGGTGCGTTTGGTCACGAGCGATTCCAAATCGATACCGTCGATCAAGTCGATCGGGTCGAGTGTATTCCCTAATGATTTGGACATTTTCTGGCCGCTGGCATCGCGCACCAGACCATGCACATACACGTCCTTGAATGGCACCTTGCCGGTGAAGTGCGTGGTCATCATCACCATGCGTGCGACCCAGAAAAAGATGATGTCGAAACCGGTGACCAACACCGATGACGGCAAGAACATCTCTGCATCCGGTGTTGGCTCTGGCCAGCCCATCGTCGAGAAGGGCACCAGCGCCGACGAGAACCAGGTGTCGAGCACGTCTTCATCGCGCCGGATGGTTTTGCCGCCAGCCTGCTGCTGCGCTTCGGCTTCGGTCTTGGCGACGTAGACTTTACCGTCTTCGTCGTACCACGCCGGAATCTGATGGCCCCACCACAACTGGCGCGAGATGCACCAGTCCTGGATGTTGGTCAGCCATTGATTGTACGTAGTGGTCCAGTTTTCGGGGATGAATTTGACTTCGCCGTTCGCCACTTTTTCCAACGCGACTTCGGCGATCGATTTGCCTGGAAAGTGCGTGCCTTCAGGTGCGGCTTTCGACATCGCCACGAACCATTGATCGGTCAGCATCGGCTCGATCACCACGCCGGTACGGTCGCCGCGCGGCACCATCAGCTTGTGCGGTTTGACCGATTCCAGCAGACCTTGCGCATCGAGGTCGGCGATGATTTGTTTGCGGGCGACGAAGCGGTCCATGCCTTGATAGGGGGCCGGGCCGTTTTCATTGATCTTGGCATCCATTGTGAAGACGGTGATCATCTCCAGATTGTGGCGCTGGCCGACCGCGTAATCGTTGGTGTCATGCGCAGGCGTGATCTTGACGCAGCCGGTCCCGAATTCTTTATCGACATAGCTGTCGGCGATGATGGGAATTTCCCTGCCGGTCAGCGGCAATGTCAACCTCTTGCCCACCAGATGCAGATAACGCTCGTCGGTCGGATCGACCGCTACCGCAACGTCGCCCAGCATGGTTTCCGGACGCGTGGTGGCCACCGTCATGAAGCCGCTGCCATCGGCATACGGATAGCGCAGATGCCACATGAAACCATCTTCTTCTTCGGATACTACTTCCAGATCGGAGATGGCGGTGCCCAGCACCGGATCCCAGTTGCACAGGCGCTTGCCGCGATAAATCAAGCCTTGCTCGAACAGGCGCACAAAGACATCGGTGACGACTTTGGAGCGCGTTTCATCCATGGTGAAATATTCGCGTTTCCAGTCCGGCGACGTGCCCATGCGGCGCATCTGGCCGGTGATGGTGGAGCCGGACTGTTCTTTCCATTCCCAAACTTTTTCGACAAATTTTTCACGCCCCAGATCGTGGCGCGAAATTTTTTGCGCATCGAGTTGACGCTCGACCACGATCTGGGTCGCAATGCCCGCATGATCAGTGCCAGGAATCCAGGCCGTATTGAAGCCGCGCATGCGATGGTAACGCGTCAAACCGTCCATGATGGTCTGGTTGAAAGCATGTCCCATGTGCAGGGTGCCGGTCACGTTGGGCGGCGGCAACTGGATCGAGAAAGCCGGCTTGCCGGTATCTAAGGTGGCGGCGAAATACCCGCGTTGTTCCCACTCGGTACGCCAGAATTTTTCAATATCGGCGGGCTCGAAAGACTTGGCTAATTCCATGATGTGCTTTGTGATTTTACGAAGCTGGTCATTATAAAGGAGGAGGCCAGGGGAAAGGGGAATGTGGAATCGAAGGGCTTGGTTGCCAGTTGGTTCAGTGCGCAGGCTTCGTACCTCCAAGAACTAGTGGTTTCAACACAAATGCGCGGTATGACAGTGTGGATTCGTAGGGGCACGGCATGCCGTGCCTGTTAGTTGGTGCGTTCTCAAAAAAGCTGAACCAGTGCTGGGCACGGCATGCC
>JANXTY010000015.1 GCA_025352145.1 Oxalobacteraceae bacterium | reverse complement strand
GGAACCGGGCTTTGACATCTTCTGCCGATGTGCCGGTATTCATGTGCGCCAGCCACCAGGCATAGCCTTGCGGATCCGGCTCACGTCCCAGAATCTCCCGGTACAGCCTGGTCAGGATGTCGGCATTCGATTCCGGCGGGGAACCGTCTGCCCCTGTCGGTCCCGGTCCCGGATCAGTCGGCCCTGGCCCTGAATCTGTGGGTCCCGGCCCCGGATCAGTCGGTCCCGGATCAGTCGGCCCCGGATCAGTCGGCCCCGGATCAATTTGCGCTGCATCGAGCGCACTTTGTGCCGCATCGAGGTCGCTTTGCGCCTGATCGACGTCATTTTGCGCCATCTGGACGGCTGCATTGGCGTCATCTATCGCTTGCAAATCCTGCGCCAGCACCCAGTCATCGGTGTTGTATCCTCCGGCGTCGTTGTCGTAGTTCGCCACGGCATCAGCCTGATTCTGTACAGCGGCATTGAGCGACATAGTGGCGCCGTCGAGTCCGCTTTGCGCGCTGGCGACGGCCTGTATCAGGCCACTGAGATCAACACTGCTGGCCGACTGAAAGGACATGGCGCTCAGCATGGGACCGTCCTGTACATCGTTGGTAACGATGGTGAAACTGTTATCGCTGCTGGCTGATTGAACGGACAGGGTATTGAACACCGGACTAGCCTGCAGATCGCTGGTGAGGTCCAGGGAGGACAGATCAGCTTGCGCCGCAACCAGGGCAGCCTGCACATCATTGAGTGCAGCTTGCGCCCGATCTGCTTTGTCCTGCGCCATCCGGGTGGCTTGACCGGCATCGACCAGGTCGTGGACTTCTTGGGCAATCACGTCATCGCTCAAGCCATGATTGCGGTCGTAGCGGTAAGTGGCCCATGCCGTCGCTTCGTGGTGCAATGCATTGTTCAGGGCTATTTTTGCGTTGTCCAGGACATGGCGGGCATCGGTGACCGCTTGTTCCAGGCTACCGGCGTCGCTGTTGGCAGCCGCTTGCAATGGCTTGCCATTGACCGTCAAACTTCCCCACATGTTGTAGGTGATCACATCAACGGTGTCGGCAGGTGCGGCGGCGATAAACTGATCTGCCCCTTGGTCCTTGACTGCATTGGCGACGGGAGCGCCGGTAGCGATGGCATTGGTGGCATCGGCATCATTGACGCCTTGCTGTTGGGAACCTGAACCATACAGATTAGATGGATTGAAGCTGGTGCTGGAAGAAATGGCGGTCATGGGATCTCGTATTAAGGCAGGCTGGTGCAGGGCCTGCGAGTGAAGTGTTCAGGGGGGGTAAAAATTGCGCTTATCTTAACACTAAACGCGCTGTGGTAAGGCCGTCTGACATCACGACACGGTATAATGCTGCCTGCGAAATTGATCGCCCTCCTTTACTAGGGTAATACGGACGATCTCTTTTAGATATGTCTTTTAATCCGCAGCCACGCTGCATCAACCCACCTTCTATCATGTTGATTCTGCCGGGTTCTAATGCCCTGTCCCTATTCCGCTCCCAACGTCTCCTATCCCAATTACAAGCCCTCGACTCTGCGATGGTGGGCGTGACCGGTCAGTTTTTGCATTTTATCGATTCTTCCGATGTAGTGACCAATACGGAATCGCAGCGTTTGGCCGCATTGCTCAATTACGGAGATCCATTTTTGTCGTCCCGTGAAGGCGATCAATTTGTGGTGATTCCCCGTTTTGGAACGATTTCTCCTTGGGCCTCGAAAGCCACTGACATTGCGCATAACTGCGGCATGGGACATATCAAACGCATTGAACGCGGGATCGTCTACCGCATTCAAATGAGAGCGGGGTTGTTGGGCGGCGTAAAAAAAATTAGTGCGGAAATGACGGGCGCAGTGGCCGCGTTGTTGCATGACAGGATGACCGAGATGGTCTTGCGCAACGAGAGTGAAGCCCAAGGGTTATTCCGTGAACTTGACGCTAAACCGCTGGCGTTTATCGATATCAGCGCGGGTGGCAAAGGGGCGCTGCAACATGCTAATACCGATCTTGGCCTTGCTTTATCCGAAGACGAAATCGATTATCTGGTCACCGCTTTCACGCGCGCCCGACGTAATCCCACCGATGTCGAATTAATGATGTTTGCGCAGGCGAACAGCGAGCATTGCCGCCACAAAATTTTTAATGCGGACTGGACCATCGATGGCGAGCAGCAGGAAAAATCCCTGTTCGCCATGATCAAAAATACCCATCAACTCCAACCCAAAGGCACCATCGTTGCCTACAGCGATAATTCTTCCATCATGCAGGGCGCAACCGTGTCGCGTTTTTATCCACGCGGTGCCAAACAGGGTAATGTGTACGCCAGTTCGGAAGAATTGACCCATACCTTGATGAAGGTGGAGACCCACAATCATCCGACGGCGATTTCCCCCTTCCCGGGTGCATCGACGGGTGCGGGTGGCGAGATTCGCGATGAAGGTGCGACTGGGCGCGGTGCTAAACCTAAAGCGGGCCTGGCGGGTTTTACCGTATCGAACCTGATGTTGCCGGGCGCAGTACAACCTTGGGAAAACGCTGCAAATGTGACTGCGCCAGTCGCCGGTCGCCCGCAAGAAAATACAGCCTATGGCAAACCGGATCGCATCGCATCGCCGCTACAGATCATGATTGAAGGACCGATCGGCGGCGCAGCATTTAGCAACGAGTTCGGGCGTCCGGTATTAGGCGGTTATTTCCGTACCTACGAACAAAACATCGGCGGCGCAATCAACGGTTATCACAAGCCGATCATGATTGCCGGGGGCATTGGCAATATCTCTGACAAACATACGCATAAGAACGATATTCCCGTCGGCAGTTTACTCATTCAGCTTGGTGGTCCCGGCATGCGTATCGGCATGGGCGGCAGCGCTGCCTCTTCGATGACGACGGGTAGCAACACAGCCGATCTCGATTTCGATTCTGTCCAGCGGGGAAACCCAGAAATGGAACGGCGTGCGCAGGAGGTCATTAATGCATGCTGGGCGATGGGCGACGCCAATCCAATCCTATCGATTCACGATGTCGGGGCCGGGGGGTTGTCCAACGCCTTCCCGGAAATTACCAATGACGCCAAGCGTGGCGCCATTTTCGACCTGAGAAAAATTCCGCTGGAAGAGAGCGGCATGGCTCCCAAAGAAATCTGGAGCAATGAATCGCAAGAGCGTTATGTGCTAGCGATTGCACCGGATCATTTAGCCTTGTTCCAGTACTTATGCGAACGGGAACGCTGTTTGTTTGCGGCTGTCGGCGTCGCTACAGAAGAGCGCCAACTAAAAGTGATCGATCCTGCCTTAGGTACTTCGCCGGTCGATATGCCGATGGATGTTTTGTTAGGCAAGCCACCCAAGATGCATCGTAATGTTGAGCATGTAGAAAACAATTTTCCCGCAGTCGATTTAACGGGCATGAATTTGCAGGAAGTTGCTCAGCGTGTGTTGCGTTTGCCGACCGTGGGCGATAAATCTTTTCTCATCACTATTGGCGACCGCACCGTCGGCGGCTTGACGGTACGCGACCAGATGGTCGGGCCGTGGCAAGTGCCGGTGGCGGACTGCGCGGTCACCAGCATGAGTTTTGAAGGCTATCTGGGTGAGGCGATGGCGATGGGCGAACGCACGCCTTTAGCCGTGATTAATGCGGCAGCATCGGGTCGTATGGCCGTCGGCGAATCGATCACCAATATCGCTGCCGCGCCGATTTCCACTATTTCCGATATCAAACTGTCCGCCAATTGGATGGCCGCGTGCGGTCAACCCGGTCAGGACGCTGCTTTATTCGATACCGTCAAAGCCGTGGGCATGGAGTTGTGCCCGGCTTTGGGTATCAGTATTCCGGTCGGCAAGGATTCGCTATCGATGCGTTCGACCTGGAAAGAGGAAGGGATCGATAAGTCGGTCACCTCACCTGTGTCATTAATCGTTTCGGCGTTTGCGCCGGTACATGATGTGCGCTTAGCCCTGACGCCGCAAATTCGCATGGATGCTGGCGATACCGTGTTGATCGTAATCGATCTGGGACGCGGAAAAAATCGCCTTGGTGCCTCCGCCCTGACGCAGGTCATGCAGCAGCTTGGCAACCAAACGCCGGACGTTGACAGTGCGGAAGATTTGAAGGCACTCTTTGCCGCAGTTCAGCAACTCAATCGTGAACGCAGGGTGTTGGCATACCACGATCGTTCCGATGGTGGCTTGTTCGTTACTTTGTGTGAAATGGCATTTGCCGGTCGCAGCGGTCTTTCGATCGACATCGATATGTTGACACTCGAAAGTGAGCATGCTGCCGATTGGGGCGACTCTAAAAATTGGGCCGGTCAAGTTGCCGAACGCCGCAACGATTTAACGCTGCGTGCCTTGTTCAGTGAAGAGCTGGGTGCCGTTTTGCAAGTACGTGCCGATGAAAAATCCATCGTTATGGACGTATTACGCACCTATAATCTTGGCGCATGCAGCCATATCATAGGCAAACCTAATGACCGTGATGTGATCGAATTTACGCGTGATGCCAAATTGATTTATACCCAGCTGCGTGCAGATTTGCACCGTTTGTGGAGTGAGACCAGCTGGCGTATTGCGCGTTTGCGCGACAACCCGGCCTGCGCCGATGCTGAATATGATCGACTTCTGGATGCAACCGATCCTGGCATCACACCAGTCCTGACCTTCGATCCCCAACAAAATATCGCAGCGCCTTATATTGTTAGCGGCATTGCTACCGGCATTCGGCCAAAGATAGCCATCTTGCGCGAGCAGGGTGTCAATTCGCAGGTAGAAACGGCCTATGTCATGCATCAGTCGGGCTTTACCGCCGTTGATGTTCACATGAGCGACTTGATCGCCGGACGCACACGGCTGGAAGACTTCAACGGCCTGATTGCAGTCGGCGGTTTTTCTTATGGCGATGTACTGGGCGCAGGCGAGGGTTGGGCAAAGACGATTTTGTTCAATGCAAAATTGGCCGAACAATTCGCTGCTTTCTTCCATCGCACCGATACCTTCGGCCTCGGGATTTGCAATGGTTGTCAGATGATGAGTAATTTAAAGTCGATCATCCCCGGCGCCCAAGCATGGCCCCAATTTACCCGGAATAAATCCGAGCAATTTGAGGCGCGTTTTACGATGGTCGAAGTGGCTGATTCGCCTTCGATTTTTTTCCACGGTATGGCTGGCTCGCACATGCCCATTGCAGTGGCACATGGGGAAGGCTATGCCGATTTCTCGCAAACCGGCGACGCCAATCAAGCTATCGTTGCAATGCGTTTTGTGAACAATCAGGGACATGCCACAGAAGCTTATCCCGCTAATCCCAACGGATCGCCCCAGGGGATTACTTCAGTCACTACTCCCGACGGACGTTTTAGCGTCCTGATGCCGCATGCCGAACGCGTGTTCCGTTCGGTGCAGCATTCCTGGCACCCGGAATCATGGGGAGAAGATTCGCCGTGGATGCGCATGTTTCGCAATGCGCGGCATTGGGTGGGTTAATTTTTTGAGATGGCTCTCTAGCGCGGATGTTTATTAAAGTAAATTTATAGGTAAGGAGAAGGCATGGATTGGAATCATGAGTTTCTTGCTAGTCTGATTTGGCTGGGTAAAGCATTTGCCCTCAGTCTTCTGGGATTGGGCTTTATATTTGCAGCGCTAGCGCGGTTTACCCATTGGGGTAGCCAGTTTTATCGCATCACATGGGAGTACTTCAAACCTTCCCGCAGCAAACAACCTTGGATTTGGCTCGCTGTCATTATTTTTTTGACGCTATTTTCTGTGCGTCTGAACGTTCTTTTTTCGTTTTGGTACAACGGGTTTTATACCTCTATGCAAAATCTGGATGCGAAGGCATTCTGGTTCATGTTGATGGTTTTTTCGATACTCGCCACCGTACATGTAGCACGCGCATTATTGGAATTCTATCTTCGTCAGGCTTTTTTGATCCACTGGAGGATTTGGCTTACGCAGACCTTAATGGCGCGTTGGCTTAACAAGCAATCCTACTATCGCAGCCAGCATCTCCGTGAATATGCCGATAATCCCGATCAGCGGATTCAACAAGACACCGAAAGTTTCGTCTCTAGCTCGCTCACACTTGCGATGGGACTTCTTGATGCCGTTGTGTCGCTGGCATCGTTCAGCATTATTCTCTGGGGCTTATCTGGGATGTTGCCGTTGTTAGGCTATCAGATTCCGCGAGCGATGGTCTTCATGGTGTATCTCTATGTCGTCGTTGCGACGGTATTTGCTCTGAAAATTGGCCTCCCACTCATTCGCCTGAATTTTTTAAACGAACAGTTCAGCGCGAACTTTCGTTATGCATTGGTTCGTATCAGAGAATACGCAGAAAGTATTGCGTTTTATCGCGGAGAAACGGTCGAGCGCGGCAATCTACAAAATCGTTTTGATAAGGTGATCGGCAACCGATGGGCAATTGTTTTTCGTTCCCTGAAATTTCAGGGTTTTAATCTTGGCATAAGCCAGGCTGCAGTGGTGTTTCCGTTTATTGTGCAGGCACCACGTTTGCTGACTAAACAGATTACATTAGGCGACGTAATGCAAACCGCGCAGGCATTTGGTCAGGTGGAAGGCGCATTGTCTTTCTTTCGTAGCTCTTACGATAATTTTGCCGATTATCGCGCTGTCCTCAATCGCTTATCCGGTTTCCTCGATTCTATTGATGCTGCGGAACAGTTGCCTAGCGTTGATCTTCATTCCGCTGCGCAAGAATTTATCATCGATTCGTTGACGGTGAGAACGCCGATGAATGTCCCTCTCGTGCAAGGCTTGAATTTGTCGCAGGACAAAGGTTCGGCATTATTGATCCGGGGTCAATCCGGTGTAGGAAAAACGACTTTGCTTAGGGCAATTGCAGGATTGTGGCCCTACATCGAAGGCCAAATTAAGCGGCCTCTCAGTAATCAATCCTTATTTTTGCCGCAGAAACCTTATCTGCCGTTAGGGTCGTTACGTTCGTCCTTGTATTACCCGGCACCGGTGCAACACGATGAACAGGCTGCAAACGTGCTTCGCCAATGTCAGCTGGGACATTTGTTGGGACGTTTAGACGAAGAGGATGACTGGACGCATATTTTGTCGTTAGGCGAACAGCAGCGCTTAGCAATAGGACGGGTACTCTTGAACCGGCCACAGGTGGTGTTTCTTGATGAGGCCAGTTCTGCGATGGACGAAGGTTTAGAACATGCGATGTACCAGCTATTACGCCAGTCCTTACCCGATGCAATACTGATTAGCGTAGGTCATCGTAGTAGCTTGCTCAGTTTTCATACGCAGGAACTGGAACTCTTAGGCGAAGGTAGATGGCAGTTACATCATCTACCGGGAGACTCGCATAAATAAATCCGGTACGCAACATGGAGTTTATTTACTTTCATCCGCCCAGTTTGCAGTTAGAAACTGGTGCGTATTGAGGCGTCTAGATTTTCTGCTTCGCGAAAAATTTTAATGCGCTTTCCCTACCGCGAAGAAGGGGCCGCGGTGCGCGTACATCTAAACTCGATTCTGAGACACCATCTTCCCGATAAGTATCCCGGCGAACTGTCCACTTTGTTCGCAATTCATCGCCTGATAAAACTTTAGCTTCTACCAGAATCTGATCGCCTGGCGCTATCGCTTTTGAGAGACCTCTGCACAACCTACTGCACAACGCTCGCTATGGTTATGCAACGGTCTCTTTAAAAAAGGCACCGCACCCCCTCTAATTCCTATCCATAGTGCTGCTAGGTGCGCTCGCGCACAGAATGGACGCCGTGTACCCGTTACGCTAGAGCCCAACATCGAGGTCTGTGATTTGAGAGGCCATGTTATGTCTGCAAAAATCATAGGCAACGTGAGAATGTTGAAGGGCTGTGTCAAATCTAGCGATGAAAATTCATACTTTTATTCATGTATTTAGTAGGCATTGATCGACGCTTCAAATTCTTCTTTTTTGTTACATAAATACGGCATAGGTTTTAAACAAAATAAATACCATTTTTTAAATTTAATATTCACTTTTCATAAAGGCTCTACCATGCAAAATTTTACAAAAATCGCCGCCCTAATTGCAGTCATTTGCGCAAGCAGTTCTGGCAATGCTCTTGCTCAATCAGCTAACGTTAATCCTTCTTGGTATGTCGGGGCAAGTGCGATTGGTGTGCATCCTGATACTCAATTTGGTGTTGACCATAACGGCACTGGAGCCGGACTACGTTTTGGTAAGGCGTTGTCTGAATATTGGGATATGCAGATAGGCACGACCTACGCACGCGCCACTAAAAATAGTGATCGTTACCAGCAAAATTTGTTGGGTGGCGATGCATTGTTTATGTTCTCGCGTGAAACCATCCGTCCTTTCCTGTTGATTGGGGCGGGCGGACAGAGAGATCAAGTAAGAATAAAAAATCTCCTCACCAATGTTTTCTCAGAAACCACACAAACGTCTCCCTACGTCAATGCTGGCCTGGGTGTTCAAATAGCGCTCAATGATCAATGGTCATTGCAGGCAGATGCACGCCGCGTTCATGGGTTCTTGCGTGACAAAGCTTTTGGGATGAATCGCAGCGACAATAATTATGTGACCATTGGGTTTAATTACGCGTTCGATAAGCCTGCAGAGCCTAGCCGTCCAGCCCCAGTAGTTCAGGCACCGGAACCGGCGCCGGTGGTAGTTGCGCCGCAGCCTGTTCCTGCGCCTCCTCCACTGCCACCCGCACCGCGTTTTGAAAAAATCACCTTGTCAGCCACTGAGTTATTCGAATTTAATCGCGCAGAGCTCCGGGGACAACAAACCAAGCTAGATGAGATTGCCGCCGCACTCAATGCAGATGCGACAGCCCAGCACGTCACTATCACCGGTTATGCGGATCGTATCGGCTCCTCTCAATATAATTTGAAACTCTCTGAAAAAAGAGCGATTGCCGCTAAAGATTATTTGGTCAGCAAAGGCGTAGATGCAAGTCGTCTGGAGGCCCAAGGCAAGGGAGAGGCAGATCCTGTCGTCACCTGTAATAATAAAAAACGTGCTGATTTGATCAAATGTCTTGAGCCTAATCGCCGCATTGAAATAGAGCAGATTACTATCGAGCGTCGGGTTCAATAATTCACACCCAATAGATAGCACAAAGCTTGCAGTATCCCACATCGGTGGGGCACGGCATGCCGTGCCCCACACTGGTGCAGCTCTTCTTCGGGGCTGAACCAACACTAACGGGCACGACATGTCGTGCCCCTCCGATTCCTCCGCGTCAAACAAAAAAATGGCTTTTTCTGAGCGCTGTCGCTGTGTATGTGGCAGGTTAACAGAGCTTGCATGGCCTCTATTACTCTATTAATTACCTATTATTTTTCGCCAGGAGATTTTGAATGAGAGGCACAGTAAAATGTCTCCATACTTCGTCGAACTCAATGGATTTAACCCATCATGACTCACCCAAACATTCGATTTGTTCAGTGCATCTCTCCTGTTGGTTTGCATAAAATGGCTTACAAAGAATGGGGTGATCCTCGCAATTCCAAGGTGCTTGTCTGCGTGCATGGCTTGACCCGTGTATCGGATGATTTCGACCCAATGGCACGGGAATTATCCTCGGACTATCGCGTGGTGTGTCCCGATGTGGTGGGTAGGGGACGTTCTGACTGGCTAAAGAACCCGCAGTTCTATCGCATTCCCCAATATGTCAGTGACATGGTGACCTTGCTAGCGCGTGTGCTAGGTAATACTGGCGAAGAAAGGGTCGATTGGTTCGGGACATCGATGGGCGGCTTGATCGGCATGGCGTTGGCCTCCTTGCCCGGATCTCCGGTACGCAAGCTCCTCTTAAATGACATCGGCCCGGCCCTTGATCCAGTAGCGCTCAAAAGAATTGGCGAATACCTGGGTCAGCCAATGCGATTTCAGACTTTTGAAGAAGCAGAGAAATCCATCCGCACTATTTCGGCGACGTTTGGCCCGCACACCGATGAGGAGTGGCATAAATTGGCAAGCGATGTGCTGTGCCAGGATCAGGAGGGGTTCTGGACCCGCAACTATGACTTAGACTTGGCGATTCCTTTTCAATCCAGCACGTCCGAAACAATGAAGGTCGATGAGGCTATGCTATGGGCCGCTTATGACGCGATCAAATGTCCGACCTTACTCATACGCGGGGCACAATCGGATTTATTATCCGTACAGACTGCAAGGGAAATGACGGAACGTGGCCCCAAAGCACGCCTGATTGAATTCCCCGAGGTGGGTCATGCGCCAACATTTGTGCATGCGGAACAGATTGCGATTGCTAAAAATTTCTTATTGGCGTGATGGTTTTTGAATGGTTTCTTGAGGGGCGGACAGTAGATTTTCCCCCATCAAATAGACGGTGAAATCACCTTGTTCTCGATTTGGGTAGTGCATCCTTTTTTATGCAGCCACGGCATATGTTCAAATATGGTGCGCCGTATGCACGATTAATTATCAAGTTTTGTCAAAGGAATTGAATGGAAATTCAACGATTTCATATCGGCAAAAGAATGTCTGAAATTGCTATTCACAATCACACGGTGTACCTGGCTGGGCAGATCGCCGAAGACGCCACCCAGGATATCGCTGGGCAGACCCGTGAAGTGCTTGGCCATATCGACCGTTTGCTAGCCGAAGCGGACAGCGATAAATCGCGCATCTTAATGTGCCAAATCTTTCTCTCCGACATGAAGAATTTTGCGGGCATGAATCTTGTATGGGATCAATGGGTTGCCGTCGGCCCAGCGCCGCCGCGTGCTACGATTCAAGCCCCACTCGCTCAGCCTGAATGGCTCATCGAGATCCTTGTCACAGCTGCACAAAATCAATAGACGATGGTTTCTATTACCTCCAATCGCAGCGAAACAGATACGCACTTAGTTGCGGGCTTAAATGAGGGGGACAGCGCTCGCGTGCTCGATGCACTAGCCTATGTGAAGCCACTCTACGAGAATAAAATCGTCATTACCGGGCAAGAGGCCTTTGCCTTTTCTGAGGGTGTTGCTGTCACCCTGGCTTTGCTTAAGACGGACGCCGAAACGCGGATTGCTGGCTTGCTATTCGAACTTCCTTATATCGATCCCAAGGCATCTGAAGGCATCGAGCTCATGTTCGGAAAAGAAGTCATCGATCTTGTGACAGGGGTGCGTCAGCTGATCCGTTTGCGGGAACACACTTTTGGCCAGAGGGAAGTCGGACGCGGAAAAAACGATGCACAGCAAGCCATTGCGCAAGTCGAGACCCTGCGCAAGATGTTGCTTGCAATGGCATCCGATATGCGCGTCGTTCTGGTGCGATTAGCCTCGCGCGTTACCACACTGCGCTATTTTGCCGACAATAAATTACAAAACGACATGACGCGTCAGTATGCGCTGGAGACCTTCGAACTTTACGCGCCCTTGGCCAATCGCCTGGGGATCTGGCAATTAAAGTGGGAACTGGAAGATCTGTCTTTTCGTTTCATGGAACCAGATGCCTACAAGCGCATTGCCAAAATGCTGGAAGAAAAGCGGTTGGAACGTGAAGATTTTGTCGCACGCGCCATTGTACGTTTACGCTTTGAGTTGTCTGCGGCGGGTATCAAAGCCGAGGTCTCGGGCCGCCCCAAACATATTTACAGCATCTGGAACAAGATGCAGGGAAAATCCATCGATTTTTCTCAGCTCTACGATGTGCGTGCTTTTCGCGTCATCGTGGACGATGTCAAAACTTGTTACACCGTACTGGGCATCGTTCATAATATTTGGACGCCGATTCCTAAAGAATTTGACGACTATATTTCTCGCCCCAAGCCGAACGGCTATCAGTCTTTGCATACCGTTGTGGTAGCGGAAGACGATGGTCCGCTGGAAGTTCAGATCCGTACCGATGAGATGCACCGCTTTGCCGAATACGGCGTTGCTGCCCACTGGCGCTATAAAGAAGCGGGCGGCTCAAACTTTTCCGCACAAGAATACGACGAAAAAATAGCGTGGTTACGCCAATTACTGGCGTGGAAAAACGATGTCGCCGATGCGGTTGTCGGCACGGAAGAAAGTCGTCGCGAGTGGCTGGAGAAACTGAAATCAGCCACCCTGGACGACAGAATTTATGTCCTGACTCCGCAAGCCCGCGTGCTCGAATTACCTGCCGGAGCCACTCCGATCGACTTTGCCTATTATCTGCACAGCGATGTGGGTCATCGCTGCCGTGGTGCGAAAGTCGATGGTGTGATGGTACCGCTCAATACCCCGCTCAAGAACGGCCAAACTGTCGAAATTATTACCGCTAAAGGCGCGCCCGGCACAGCGGGGCCATCACGCGACTGGCTAGGTGCAGGTTACGCTGCCAGTTCACGGACGCGCGCCAAAGTGCGGGCGTGGTTTCACGCCATCGATCAACAAAACACACTGGCCGACGGCCGCGCCCTGGTCGAGAAAACCTTGCAACGTGAAGGTAAAACATCGATTAATCTGGAGGACATGGCACATAAGCTCGGCTTTGCCAAATTGGATGAACTGTTGCTGGCTGTGGGTAAGGAAGAATTTAGCCTGCGTCAAATCGAAAATATCTTGCATGGCGACTCGCATTCCAAGGACGAGGGGCCGGAAGATATCGTCACCCTCAATAAAAGTCGCGCATCCAGTGTCACGCAGGGTGCTAAATCAGGCGTATTGGTAGTCGGCACAGACGGCTTGATGACGCAACTGGCGCGATGCTGCAAACCTGCGCCGCCTGACGATGTCGTTGGTTTTATTACGCGCGGCAACGGCGTTTCGATTCATCGTACCCACTGCAAAAATTTTGCCGAAATGCGAATCAAAGCCCCCGAGCGCGTGATCCAAACCACGTGGGGCAGGGCGGGTGTCGAAACGGTCTACCCAGTCGATATTTTTGTAGTGGCCGGAGACCGGCAAGGCTTGTTGCGCGATATTTCCGAAGTGTTCTCACGCGAAAAAATTAATGTCATTGGGGTTAATACCCAAAGCGCAAAAGGACAGGCGCGCATGGCTTTTACAGCAGAAATTGATTCGACTGCGCAGTTGCAGAAGGCGTTAGCAGTGATACGGGAAGTGAGTGGGGTGCTGGAGGCACGGCGGCAATAGTTGGGTGGAATTCTCAGAAAAAGGGGTGGGATTTTTTGAGAGAACTGTATCGTCACCCTCGTCATCCCTTTCGAATAGGTTCAACCACCGCAGCGATCCGCGAAACCTGCAAGCGCTGCGTAACATCAGTTAGTAGTGAGTAATGCGTGAAGAAGCGCAGAAGAAGACAAACCTCAGGCCAATAGAAAACGAGACTTGTTGCACACTACAACCGGTTATACGGCACCCCATCATGGGTTGTACCAGGTGCGCCGCTATGAATGCTATAGACGCCGTTGCCATTTTCTGGCGCGACGATAATCCAATTGGTGGCGCTGTCGGTAATGGGATCAACCGGTAAATCGCGCAGATATTTTCGTGCGACTAATTCATCCAGACTAAGTGGGTAGCGTCCAGCATCGGCATAGAAGCGGTCGATGACTGAGCGGGTGATGCGCAGGTTTTCTTTGAGCACCGTTTCTTTGGATAAATCGATGCTGCGAAAATAGCGGGGCACGGCGATGGTGAGCAGTAGCGCCAGAATCGCGAGGACTACCAATAATTCGATCAGCGTAAAGCCGCGTTTACCAGCGGCGGTAGGGAATACCATTGAGGCCCACCTGTTCAGATTTTGAATATACATCATACACATCGTCGCCTGGCCGGGGATCGTCATGCGCACTTTGGTAGGAACGCAGGCCCCAGCATTCGGACTCCGACGTATCCGGGTTGTCGCAGAAAGGATCACGCGGGATGCGGCGCAGGAAAACAGCCTTGCTTGGTTTGGCGCTGCGCAGGTCGGGTACGCCCTTGACTAATAAATCTAGTTTCGCGGGGTAGCCAGTGGTGTCAGGCGAACGACTGACCCGACCTTCATCGGCCGCACGCTTATAGGCGTCGATTCCATCACGTATTTCGCGCAGTGCCAATCGCAGCTCGCTTTCCTTTTGACGCTGTACCATCACTTGCGCTAAAGGCAGGGCGATGGTTGCGAGCAGGGCCACAATGGCGACCGTTACCAACAACTCAATCAGGGTAAATCCCTTGCCCTGCATTTTAGCCTCCGGTTTTTTCAGGGGGTTGTACCGTCAATGCGGGTGTGGGGGAAGCTGGTGCACTTTGTGTGGGTGTCGTGCTATTGTCCCGGCCACGCAAGCTGGCATCAGTGCCGCCATCGAACTCCACGCCAGCAGATGAGGGCCGCTGTTGATTGCGAACTAAGCGTGGTGTAATCGAGAGGACGATTTCAGTCTTGCTGTGATTACCGTTTTTGCTGCCAAACAGGCGATTGAGAATAGGAAATTCCCCCAGTAAAGGCACTGCGCTGGTGGAAACCTTATCGTTGTCACTGATCAGCCCTGCCAGAATCTGGTTCTCACCATCTTTGAGACGTAGCACGGTACTGGCGTTGCTTGCCCCGATGCGGTAACCATACGGTTGGTTATTACGATCCACTACAGTTTCAAGAATGCTGCTTACTTCCAGGCTAAGTTTGATAGAAATTTCACCATCGAGATATACCACGGGTTCGGCTTCGAGTTTTAAGCCAACGTCGATGTAATTGACCGACTGTGAAGAGACGCCGGTTGAGGTCAGGTTCGAGGACACGCTAGGCACACGCTCACCGACTTTGATCAAGGCTTTTTCCCGGCTCTTGATGCGAATGCGCGGGTTAGCTAGCACGCTTACCGATTCGTGATTAACTGCGGCAGAGAGCTTCAGGGAATCCACGCTAACGCCAATTTTCCCCCCATTGATGCGGGTCAAATCGCGCAAGGTGAGGGCCTGGGTCGAGATGGAGCCATCCAGGTTGATGCTGTTGGTGCCAAGCGGGGTCAGAGCGACACTGCTTGGCCATTGCGTGCCTAGGGATTCGAGATCACTGCGTTGAATTTCCAGAATTTCGACTTCGAGCATTACCTCGGGGTCAGCTACGTCATGCAATGCGACCAAATTTTCGGCCATCAAAATCGTCTCTGGTGTATCGCGCATGACGATCATATTCAGTTTTTCATCCACGACGAGATCCCGTGTTCTCAGCAGCGTCTTTAAGCTATTGGCTACTTGCTTTGCTTCGGCATTAACGATGTGAAAACTGCGAAAATTTAACTGTTGATATTCACGTTGCTTCGCGGGGTCGTTCTGATAAATAAGTAAAGTATGGTCATCGACAACCCGGTATTGCAGTTGCGTAGTCATCATCACGTTACGTAGGGCCGATTCTATGGTCGTGTCTTGCAAGTAAAGGGTGGTTTTCATACCTGGCGCGACATCTTTATCGAAGACAAAATTAATTCCCGACGAATGTGCCAGTGCGTCAAACACCGCATGCAGCGGCGCATCGCGCAATTGCAGGCTGATTTTTTTTCGGAAAGCCTGATTTAATACGGAGACCCGTGGCGCCGGATGGGCGATTTCACCGACTTTTTTCAGTAACAATGTGTCCTTGGGGTGGGGTGGGTTTTGCGGGTCTTGTGCCATCAAAATATGCAGGGATTCACGCGCTTCGTCGTTTTTTCCTGCGGCCCATTGCTCGCTTACCTTGAATCGTAATTGTGCCTGAGTACGCGCTGTTTCAAGCCTTTGCATTACCACTTTGGCCTGATCTATCGCACCCAATGCGGTAGCGCGGTTGACTTTGTCTTGCGCCTCTTCCCAGGCCTCACGCTCCATATCTTTTTCCGCCTGGCTCAACAAACGGTCCGCTAACTGCATGCGTGTACGCGATAGTAGAACCCGTGTCTCTATACGGCCCGGATATTTGCGCAGGTCTTCCTCGAGGCGCTGCACGCCTTCTTCGAGTTTTCCTGCATTGAGCAAAACTACAATATCAGATCCAATTGGTTTCGGCGCGACAGCGCAAGCACCCAGCGCCAGCAATGCGCATAGCAGCGCAACTCTTCCTGCATTTCGTGTCATGGAATTACCTCAAAACTAATTTGAATTTCTTTTCCCGATGTCTTATCTCTGATACGCACGGACTCTTTCTGTAAGGCTAGCACTAGATAGCGCTTGTCGAGAATAGTGCCGACTCTTGCTACGACCACTTCGTCTTTCTGCAAGAGTAAGGCTTCTCGTATGCCATCTTCCTCTTTGAAACCAAACAGCGTAAATGGCAATCCCTTCGCTTCCCCTCCCTCATCTTCTTCCTGAAATGCCTCTACGTCCGCGCCGCCGGCAACTCCCTTGCTAGCGGGTGCAAATAAATCCGGGATGGATTGCTCGTTCTGTTTTTGCAGCGCTAACGCACTCGCGGATGTTGCGGTAAAAGCAGGACGCTGGATCGGTGCGCTTACCTCAGCCAGACTGCTTTGTTGCGGTCTGTCGAGCACCAGCAATAGTCCGATACCGAGCAAGAGAGCCACCATCACCATCATTCGCTTCGACATTAATTTTTCCCTTCGGGCTGCACCGCTGGTGCGGCTCCGGTAGAAAACCAAATCGAAAAATGCAGTTGTGCATCTACCCCCACATCAGATTGATGCAGCGTGAGCTCATCGAGCGACAAATTGGGCATGCCCTGCGCAGCACGGAGGAATTGACGTAACTGACGGTAGTTTCCAGACGCTGGCAGTAACACTTGCCAGCGGCCGATGCGGCCGGTTTCATGACGCTGGTAGTCAGCTTGCGCTACGCTCAGGCCTTGATCCTTGGCCAAGGAAAATAAGTGTTGAAGTGCGTTGGTTGCAGCCAGCGTATCAGGCCAGCGGGTCGGGTCGGTGGCGGTCCCCATGTGGGGTTTTGCTTTGCCTGTACGTCCTTGTTCCGCGAGTTCGAATAGCGCATCTTGCAACGCTCGATCCTGTGCTGGCAACCACACAAACCAGGCTGCCAGCGCAAATAACACCGCCACACATCCTGGCACTAGCCATAGACCGTAACGCGTCGCCAGTACTTCGATCTGCCAGCGCCATTTGTGCATCATGGCTTTCCTTTTTCGTCTTGTTCCGGCAGGCGATAATTCCCCGCGAGCGTTGTTTCAAAATGAAAAAGCACGCCCGCGCCATCAGCTAAAGCTTCGTGATGCGACAAGCTTACGCGGGAAAAAACGGCATTTGTCTGCAAGGCACGCAAATAATCCTGCGCTGCCGCGAGACTAGGCGTTTGCGCCTGAACTTTGACTAAACCGCGCGTCATGTCGGGTTCAAAAACCTGAAGGTGGACGAGTGGAGCGGCTTCAAATGCCTGAAAAATAGTTTCCCACGGCAAGTTACGCTGGCGCTCGGCCTGGCGTATCAGCGTCTCTTCTTCTACGCCGACACGCACCTCGCTTTGCAGGGCAGCCACTGCGCCATTCTGTTGTTCCTGCAAATGGGCCAAGGCTTCACGCGCAGTTTGCTCTGCCTCCATGAGGTGCAAGCCTCTCGTCCATGCCAGACTTCCCGCGAACAAAGCAGTAATCACCAGTACGATAAAAATGCGTACGCCAGAGCGGCGTAAATTCCAGTGCCATGGGCTGTGGGAGAGCGCAAAATCGATGATCATCGGCTTCATACCTTGGCCTCTAACCGTTGCCAGCCCTGGGGTACCATAGGACCGGACCAAAAACGGGCCGCCGGGAGATCCTCTTCCAGACGGGTGAACTCGAACCGAAGCAGCGCGTCGATATCCTGTGTACGCTGTTGGCGCACCAGACGCATCCGCCCCTCTTGCCAATATACGATGCTTACAAGAGAATCGTCTGCCGCACACCAGATTCCTGTCCGGGGTAAGACAGCGCAATGATGCATCCAGTCTTCCAGCAAAGCTGGCATCAGGCGTTCAGGCGCAAATATAGCCAGCGCCTGCTGCAAAGCGTGAGGCATCGCGCAGGCCAGCACTGCACCTTCGGACTGCCAATCGGCTTGGATCAGCCAATCGGCAGCGGATTGTCCATAGAGCGATTCAAAGCGTGCCTGCAATAGCACTTGACCATCACGTATGCTGTTGATCCCGACAGGCAGATCGAGCAACCAGTAACGCACCCAGCAATCGGCTACCCGCACTTGCAGGCGTACTCGTTTTGGGAGAAACCGCGCCAATTCGGCATTGAGGGCCGACCAATCTCCCGCTACCACGCTTAGCTTGCCCTGAGCTCCAGCCCCCGTCAGGTAAACCTGCTGGCTGTCGATATGGAGTTGGATGATATTAGCCCGCCATCGTGACACGTTTTACCTCTTCTAAAGTGGTTTCGCCGCTCGCGACCAGCGCCAATGCATCTTCAAACAGGCTGCGCATTCCACCGGCTCGGGCCAGGTCTTTGATTTGGCGTAAAGGTCGGCGCTCGATGACTAGCTCGGCCAGTTCGTCATTGAGAATCAATATTTCGGCCACTGCGCGCCGTCCTTTGTAGCCGGTGGCACGGCAATCGCCACAGCCTGGGCCGCGTCGGAATTGATATTCTTTAACCTCGGAGCGCGTCAATCCGCTGCGAACCAATTCCTCATCAGCGGGCGTGTAGGAAGCACTACAATGCGGGCAATTAAGACGTACCAGTCTTTGGGCAACCACCCCATTGAGAGCCGATACGAATGAATACGGATCGATCCCCATGTGAGCAAAGCGTCCAAATACGTCGAATACATTGTTGGCGTGTACGGTCGAGAGCACCAGATGACCGGTCAGAGCGGATTGCACTGCAATTTCGCCCGTCTCCTTATCGCGGATTTCGCCCACCATAATGATATCGGGATCGTGCCGCAAAATAGAGCGCAAGCCGCGTGCGAAAGACAGGCCTTTTTTATCGTTGACCGGGATCTGCAAAATCCCCGGCAACTGGTACTCAACCGGGTCCTCAATGGTGATAATCTTTTCGCGGCCGGTGTGAATTTCGGTGATCGCACCGTAAAGCGTCGTGGTTTTTCCCGAACCTGTCGGCCCGGTTACCAGCACCATCCCATAGGGTTCAGCGACGAGTCGCCGCATTGTGGCCAGATGGTCTGCAGCAAAGCCAGACGCATCTAGGGTCAGAGAACCTTGGGCGCTGACCATGGATTGTTTGTCCAATATACGAATCACAGCGTCTTCGCCGTGGACGCTCGGCATGATTGAGACCCGCAAGTCGATTTCGCGTCCCTGAGATTCGACGCGAAAGCTACCATCTTGCGGCACCCGACGTTCGGCGATATCGAGTTCGGCCAGCACTTTGATACGTGAAATTGCCTGCTCGGCAAGCGCTGTACCCGCCACTTGTGCTGCCTGATCCAGTACGCCATCGATGCGGTATTTAGTCATCATGCCATTCGGCGTACTCTCGAAGTGTATGTCAGACACCCCGGACTTAAGCGCATCGTAGAGAGTTGAATTGACTAATTTGACTGCGGGACTATTTGATTCTGTCAGCGAAGCATAATTAAGGCTTTCCAGTAGTCGCTCCTGCGGCCCGCCTCCACCATCTTCGGTCACCAACGTATCAAGTGAACGCACTGATTCTTCCTGCTTGGATAAATAAGCGTGAATATCTGCCGGCAATGCCAGGCGCCAGCGCAAAGGGGCTGCTGCGAGTGTCTCTACCCACACTTGTAAATCTTGGGCATAGGGATCGGAAAATACGCCGATCATGCCGTCGGTATCGCGCAGCAAAACACATTGGCGCTGCTGCGCACGGGCCAGTGGCAGACGATCGAAAGCCGGTGTGCAGGAAATCATGGCCGCCATGTCCGTAGTCGGCAACAAAAAATGGCGGGCAACCTGTTCGAGTAGGTGACGTGGCTCTGATTGCGTCAGATCTTCCATTTCCGCAAAAAAATGGCGCCCTGAATGCAGGCAATTCTGTCGTGCAGCACGTAAGGTCTCGATCACGGGGTGCCTGTTTTACGAAGCGTAAGCAAGCTGTGCGCACGGAGAACGGATTTTCCTGATCGGCATCTAATTGCGGAGATTTTCATACTATTCGTTTTTTGACGAGAAAATTGAGTCGTTGATGAAATCATGAATCCCTGCTCATTGCAAGGTTCCGGCCAGATCAAAAATCGGCATATACAACAGCACCACAATCAAACCAATCACCATTCCGATTGCAGCCATCAATACGGGTTCAAAAATTTTGGTAAATTTCTCAATCCAGCGTGTCGTTTCTCCATCGTAAAAATGTGCGGTACGCGTGAGCATCACGCCCAACTGACCGGAGCGTTCACCCACACGTAGCATTCTCAACGAGATCGGAGTGGTCAAACCATCCCGTTCCAACGATTCTGAAAAACTGCCGCCTTGAGCGATATTGTGACGAGCGCTTGCCAGCGCAGCACGGGAACCAGGCGAAACCGCGCCGCTGACCATGTCAAGCGCAGTCACAACCGGAATACCCCCTTCCAGCAGCATGCCTAAAGTGAGATACAGGCGGGACAATTCCAAAATATGCACCCGATCTGCAATTCCTGGCAGCCGCGCAAATATGCGTGCCAATTGACCGGATCGCTTCAGGCCGCGCAGCCAGATAAATCCGGCGACCCCGATTCCTGCCATGACCATGAACAGGAGCTTAGCATGCCCTGCAACCAATTCCCCCCACGTGATAAGCCAGCGCGACATCATGGGTAGCTCGCGCCCGCTTCCTTGATAAACGGCAGAAAATTTCGGGACAACATAGCCAAGCAAAAAAAGACTGACGGCGCCACCAACGGTAAGCAAAATGGCAGGATAGATGCAAGCGCTGATGACCCGACTACGCACACCATCTAGCCGCACTTGATATTCGATGTAACGCGTAAGGGCTTGGGGCAGGTCGCTGGTACGCTCGGCAGCTTTGACGATGCCCACGAAGAGTGGCGGAAAGCATTCGGGCTCAGCAGAGACAGCCACCGAAAAACGCAGGCCATCGCGCATACGCGCCAGCAAGCGTGCGAGTACGGCACCGGTTTGCGTAGTGGATTCTTTCTCACCGAGTGCCTCAAGACTTTCCACCAAACCTAGGCCGGCATCAAGCAATGCTAGCAACTCTTGTGTGAACAGGACCAATGTAAAAGTTTTGCCACGCTGCTGCGCTCGATGCGAGATTGGTCGCACCTCTAGTACGGTCAGTCGACGTTCCTGCGCAGTACGTGTCGCTGCCATAGCATCGCTGGCATCGAGCTCGATCCACTGGACCTGATTGTCTGGGCCGACAGCACGAATTGAAAAACGCATATAAAAATAACGGCCTTAGTTGGTTACGTCAGCTGCTTCGCCTTTGCCACCAGGACGACCATCTTCGCCATAGGATAAAAGATCGTATTCCCTCCCATTATTTCCAGGGGAGCGATACAGATATTTACGCTCCCACGGATCGACCGGAATTGCCTTTTGTAAATAAGGGCCGTTCCACCGGGTGGCTCCCGAAGGCTTGATTAGCAAGGCATTCAGGCCCTCATCGGTACCTGGATAGTGACCCACATCTAAATGGTAATTGTCCAGCGCTTTACCGAAAGCTTCGATCTGTGCTTTGGCTACTTTTTGGCGCGATTCTGCGAGTTTGGAAAAATATTTTGGCCCTACATAAGCACTTAGCATACCGATGATGGCAATGACTACCAGTAGTTCAAGTAATGTAAAGCCACTGGAACGATGAGGCAATTTTATTCGACCAAAATAATAATTTTTCACTTGTTCCCACCTCGCATATTAGTAAAAGAATCGGAATCTGATAAAAAGTTTATTCCTCATAAGAAATGCGAAGCAATCATACATTCCACCCTGCAAGCATGTAAAGGCCTGATCAAAATCAAATAAAAACACAGGAAAATAGAATATAGATAGGACCAATATGTGCAATATGGCGGTCCAAAAAGTAATTTTACTCATACCAAAATAAATTTATTGAGCAATAAAAATTTATTGGTCGGACCAATTAATTATAAATAAGATCTTAATAAATGCTCTTAAATAATAAAAATAGAAGGATATAGATGAATTTAATAACAATTAACGATAATATGAGGAATTTAATATTATTAATTAAATAAATTGAAATACTGGGTTATTAAAATTTATTGGTTGTGAAAGTCGAATGAACGTCTTAGAATTAATTTGCACAAAAAATGGGCGTTGATTCCAATAAAAAATTTCCTAGTCAAAAGCTTCGGACCAAAGGGAATTCAGTCATCGTTTTATAGGACGATGAAAGCTGAAGATTATTTTGTGCAAATCGATAAAAATGAAGACACAACAAATAAAACATAATGGAGACTTTTAATATGATGAAAAAATTAGGCACTATTTTAATAGCATCTGCTGGCCTTACTTTCGCAGCTAGTTCCATGGCCGCACCTGGAGCACGCACTGTTCCAGCCTGCACCAAAGTCAACATATCGGCAACGATCGAAGTTGCTGCGGGTGATACTTGGGATGGCCTGAAAAAATATGGGAAATGGGTTTGTTTGGTCGGCCAAGGAAAATCAATGAATGGGTTGCAAGCCGAAAATCAAATCCCCACCTTCAAGCTCAATGATGGATCTACTGTCACGAATGTGGTTATTGGCGATCCCAACTTCGGAACGGGGTCTGACCTTGCTGCTGGCGGAGCAGATGGCGTCCATTGCTACGGTCATTGCAAGATCACCAATGTCTATTGGGGTGATGTCGGCGAAGATGGCGCAACATTGAAAGCGAAGAGCGGTATTGTCGGCAAACTCGAAATCACTGGCGGTGCTGCTTTCAAAGCGGCTGACAAATTGTTTCAGCACAATGCTGATGGTGAAGTCATCATCAAAGACTTCTACGCCTCCGGTATCGGGAAACTGTACCGCTCATGTGGCAATTGCAAAGTCCAGTTTCCACGTAAAGTTACTATCACCAGTGTGACATTGGGGACGGTTAATTCTGGCGTTGCAGGTGTCAATAGCAGCTATGACACCAAGTCAGGTATCCCTGGAAAATTTGATGTGGCAACTTTCACAGACCTGAACTACGCTGGCAGCAAGCACGTGTGCGCTACCTACATTGGGACTATTCACGGTTTTGAGCCAGTGAAAGATACCAACGCTGCAAACATCAAGCGCTCATGCATTTTTAAATAAATCGTCGCTTTAAGAAAAATAACGATAATCAAGGCGCCGCTGCTAAACAGCGGCGCCTTTTTTTAAACAGGAGACATACAAAAATGATTTATAAATTACTTGCTGCAGCCGCCATATTGATGATCTCAAATGCACAGGCCGCCGCCATTGACGCGAAGACGCTGACTGGTACTAGCACTCCATTACAGACCGCCGCTTATGGTGTGCGCAATTACTCTGCCCCGGTAAAGGATGCGAATGGACACGATCCAGCCAATTACAGGGCCGCTCCTAAACTACCGACCTGGCAATTTGCCAAGACCGATCCGACTGGCGGCGTGTTAACCTTTGAACGTCAAGCCGCACCCACAGCCGGATGGCATACTTGGTCGCGCAAAGGCCAAGTTATTGTGACCGGTGGTTCAGCGGCTGCGGCTGATCGGGTGTATACCGTATTTAACGGACAGCAATTGATCGCTGCAATCAAGGCGGCCGGCAATGAGTCAAAGATCATTCGCGTGATTGGTCACATTGATCTGCGCTGGAGTAACAACAACACTACTTTCAAGGAGTACACGAGTTATTCCGATCAAAAATTCGGTGGTTCCATCAGCATTCCCTCCAATACTACCTTGGTCGGTATTAATGACGCGCAAGGCCGTGCGGCCCGGATCACTGGCACCACATTGTTAATTGGTGGTGAGTTGCCGCTTGCTGTCGGTGGCGATCCACAAACTGACTTCAAGGCATGGATTGCAGCTGGCAAGGATGGCGAAGCTTATCCCACCTGGACGCGCAATATTATCATTCGCAATCTGGCTATCGACACGCCATGGGATGTAAATCCGGAGGACTCAGCTAACGCTTACGCCGATGGCATGACGGTTTCCCGCGCCCAAAATCTGTTCATCGACCATTTGTCAATGAGCGATGGTGACACGCCCGATTCGCTAGCTACCGATACCCGCCATGACGGCGCGCTCGATGTAGTGCGTGGTTCCGATTACTTAACTATCGCTAACAGTTATTTCACCAAGCACCACAAGACAACACTGGTCGGTAATGGCGATTCGGGCCGTGCCTGGAGTGATGCGGGACGCTTGCATGTGACATTCTTTGGGAACTGGTGGGACAGTCTCGGTTCCCGCTTACCACTTAATCGCTACGGCCAGGTTCATTTGTTCAACAATCTAGTTACGGGTGATACCGCTACGTCCAACGATGACCTGAAATTTGGTAGTGGTTTAGATGCGCGTTATCAGTCCAATATTCTGGTGCAAAACCATTACTATAGTTTTACTGGTTTGAAAATTGCTGATTTTTGCGGCAAGGTTATTAAAGGCAAGGACTATGTAGGATTCCGTTCTTCTGGTCACGTCTTCATTAGCGACAGATCAAGCCCGGCGGCCAATATTGACGGTCAATGCGGCCTTACTAGTCCGAGCAGTGCCAACACGTGGACGCCTCCTTACGCTTACAGTTTGCAAACAGCTACCGCAACCCTCACTTCTGTGAAGGCCAATGTAGGTGCGGGCAAATTGAAATAAGTTTCTTCTTTGAATCACAACCTATCCGTGCTTTTTTAAAAGGCAGGGATAGGTTGAATTGCCTGTGGAGCCGTCGATGTTGGGGGCTACTGCGGGGAAATTGATCGGATCTGAGTTTCCTTAATCTTCCTGAGGTTTCTCGTTATACCTACAATTGGCACCGCAGGCGATAACGTAGGCAAACACCCAGTCACAGTAACGCGGCTTGCCATCCAAGTAGGCCCAATCCGGGTTTAAAAAACTGCGTTTGATAGTTCGCGCGCATGAGGCGCTCTTTACGCCCATAATCCCCCCGCCCGGTGCTGCAATCAGTTGCCAATCGGGTTTGCCTGTCATTGGATCGGGATAGACCTGGCGCAAGTAGCGCTGGGTGCCCAGTTGCCGGGGATCCTTGAGCAAATCTTCCAGCTTGAGAGGCGCACGTTGCGGATACTGGTTTGGCGTATGAACATCGTATTCCATGAATGCCTTGATGTATTGCCCACCGACATAAAGTAGTTCATCTTCTGCTGCTCTACGACGCACTAATTCCGCAACCGTTACCGTTGCGGCACTAGCGACAGCAATCATGGCAATCAATGCTAGCAAGCCTATATAAGTAAAACCGATCTGTCTGCAAACGCTCGTCATTTCAGGTGTGCGTTGATTATTGATTGGTTTGCTCATGTTATTGATTATGGACCACACGATAGTGAGTCCCCATTTTTATCACAAACCTCATTGGAAACATACACTGAGTTGCCTGCCCCACAAAATATTTGCCATCGTGCGAAGTTTAATTTCCTTGTGCAGGTGAGGCAAATCGCGATGGACTAGCTGCTATTTCAGTTTACTTATTTTTTATTGTGACGACCAAATTATAGATGACTCAAGGTAGGTGGATCGCTGGCTTTCGCATAAAATCCACCTGATGGCAAAAGCAATATCGAAAGAATCCCAGTTTAATCGTGCAGTATCAGTTTCTTGGTCTAAAGAGACTAAATCTTCGTATCATTTTTTGGAGGCAGGATGAAGGCATATAAATGGAAAATTTGTAGTTGGGGTGTAATGTTCGGCGTGCTGAGTGTCGCGACTGCACAGGACATGCGGCAGGTTGAAGAACCCAAAATTCCGGGGGCTTGCGTGACGCTGATGGCGGACAAATTCGTTGGTGTGGACAGGCAGATGGCGGAGGCAGATGAAAGTAAATTAGATACGGCTCGAATACAAAATGCGCTTGATCATTGCGCACCGGGAAAATCGGTAGAACTTAAAGAAACGCTGGGAAAGAATGCTTTTTTGACTGGGCCATTACAATTGCGCGAAGGAGTCACGCTACTGGTTGGGAAGGGAATAACTCTATTCGGTTCACGGAATCCAAAAGATTATGACTATGCGACAACGCCCAATGTATGTGGAACATCTGAAACATCTGAAACAATTGAGCGAACCTTAGGAAATCAGCGCATGCCCACCAACGCCATGCGACCCAATGTCGGACCAGCAACGCCAGTGGGATGTCGTCCGCTCATCTCGATTGTGAGCGTGAGCAACGCTGCAGTGATGGGAGAAGGCACCATCGATGGGCGCGGCGACATGCGGTTGATTGGTCATGACTATAGCTGGTGGGAAATGGCGCGCAAGGCCGAGCCAGGAAACAAAAAATACTATAGTACGCGCCTCATTGTGGCGAACCATGCAGATGGCCTGATTCTGTATGGAATTGCGCTACATAACTCCCCGAATTTTCACGTGAGCGTAAATGGGACTAATGGGTTTACTGCTTGGGGCGTACACATCAAGACTCCCACGGTGGTTGGCACGGATGCGCGCAATACGGATGGAATCGACCCCGGCAGTTCGACCAATGTGACCGTAGCACATAGTTGGATTGATAACGACGACGATAATATTGCGATTAAGACAGGCGTGACGCATATGAGCGTTTTACACAACCATTTTTACAATGGGCACGGGATGTCGATTGGGAGCGAGACATTGACCGGGGATAGTTTTTTGCTGGTGGACGATTTAGTAGAAGACCATACGACAAGCGGTATACGCATCAAGAGTAATGTGACGCGCGGAGGGCTCGTTCACGATATGGTCTATCAAAATATCTGCATGCGAGATGTGCAGGTGCCGATTGCGATAAGCCCTTATTACAACAATGGCACAACCGATCAATTCTACGATCCTGGTTTCAAAGGGGACAAAATTCCGCATTACAAGGCGATTGCATTGCGCAATATTACGGCCATAACAGCTGGAGATGTGTTGATTGCCGGCGCAGATGAGAATCATAGAACGGAAGTCACATTGGAAAATGTGCATATCGAGAAAATCACGCCAGAGCAAGTGCATTTGAAGTTAAGTGATATTACCTATGGCGAGACGAATATTCCGCTGGATAAAACCCTAAAGGGAAACGCCGTGAAATTGATTTCTGCGAGTACGACAAAAAACAATGCGTATAACTGCGAAGGAAAATTTGTGCAGATGTGGTAGATGTTGCTGCAGCTTTGGCTAGCTTTGAAAGGTGAAGTGAAAATAGAAATAAAAAAGGCGTTCAAGAAGAACGCCTTTTTTTGTAGGGTAAAGCGAAATTTATTGAATTTTTGCCTTTTTACGCAGCTCTTCCTGGTAAGTCTGCAATTTTTTCTGTTCCAAGGATTCGGAAATCTTTGACTTGATTTCATCCAATGTAGGAATCTTGGCGGCCCGAATATCTTCCAACTTGATGATATGAAAACCAAATTGTGATTTGACCGGTGTATCCGTCATTTCCCCTTTTTTTAATGCGACCATCGCATCCGAGAAAGGTTTGACAAATGAATTAGGGGAAGCCCAGTCAAGATCGCCGCCGTTTGCTGCAGAGCCTGTATCTTTCGATTGCTTGGCCAATTCGTCAAACTTAGCGCCCCCTTTTAACTTGGCAATAATCGCTTTTGCATCCTCTTCTTTTTCTACCAAGATATGGCGAGCGTGATATTCCTTATCGCTTGCTTGTGCTTTAAATTTGTCGTATTCGTTTTTGATTTCAGCATCGCTGACGGGGTTTTTCTTAACGAAGTCATTGACCAGGGCGCGAATAACGATGGACTGACGGGCAACTTCCATTTCATTTTTTACTTCTACGCGGGTACCGAGTCCTAATTTATCGGCTTCCTGCATCAAAATTTCGCGGTTGATCAGTTCGTCTTTGATTCGTGCGCGGAGTTCGGGAGAGTCTGTCTGTTGTCCCTGGCTTTGCGCAACGACCGTTTTTACAAACAAATCTGCGCGGGAAGAAGGGATGGCCTTGCCATTTACGACGGCCAGATTTTGTGCATTTGCCGTAGAGATATCCTTAGCCAAAGCAGGCAATATGGCGACTGCAAGAAGTGCAACCAGCAAGCGGGCAGGTTTAAAAGTCATCATTCATTCCTAAAAAGGTGTGTTTAAAATGGTTGGCAAAACAAATTGTTGATGCATTAATCTGAAACTTCAGACGGTGCCAAAGCAACAATGGCGATAGCATGAATTTCTGAAAGCATCATATCGCGCACAGAATCATACACCAGACGATGGCGTGCGACTAGATTTAGGCCCTCAAATTGGGCACAAACCAGACGTACCCGATAATGACCTCCGCCGGATGCGGCTCCTGCGTGACCGGCGTGCAAAGCAGAATCATCTTCAAGTTGACATTCCGATGGAGAAAAAGTTCCCATCAAACGTGTGCGAATTTTATCGAGGCTGTGAGTCATTCCGACTCTTTCGCGTACTTAGACAAAAATAGTGCTTGGGCAATGACAAAGGCGAACATGAGTCCCACGCCTCCAAATAATTTAAACGTAGCCCACGTTGACATTGAAAAGTTGAAAGCTACATACAAGTTTATGATTCCCATGATGAGGAAGAATGCAGCCCAGGCAAGGTTAAGCCGTTGCCAGACGTCATCAGGCAAGGTAATACCATCCTGCATCATGGTACGTATGATATTTTTCTTAAAAAATGTTTGGCCTCCCCAAATCGCCAATCCAAAACACCAGTACAGGACAGTCGGTTTCCATTGGATGAAGGTGGCGTTGTGAAAATAGATGGATGCGCTGCCAAAAATACCGAGAACCACCAGCGATATCCATAAGGGAGGATCAATTTTTTTTCCGCGCACGTATAAATAAGCAATTTGCGCGACTGACGCAATCATCATGATGGTCGTTGCGAGAAGAATGGGCGCTTGATCTGTGGCAATAACCCCCCCCAAGACAAAGCCGCTCATGTAGTGCGTCATCAACGATTGGGCTGTGGTTGCATGGCTATCTGCCCATTTAAAGATGGAGAAAAAAAGAACTACCGGGAAAAAATCAAACAAGAATTTCATTGGTTTACTTCGTCTTTCAGTGGCAGTTGTGGAGTGAAACGTAATGATGCGGAATTGATGCAATAGCGTAGCCCCGTTGGTGGCGGGCCATCAGGAAAAATATGCCCTAAATGCGCATCACATACTTTACACAAAATTTCGGTGCGCATCATGCCATGCGTGCGATCAATGCGCTCCTCAACGTTATCTGGATTAATCGCTTTGAAATAACTGGGCCAACCACAACCAGAATCAAATTTGGCATCGGATTCAAACAAAGGGGTATCGCAACATACGCAAGTATAAATGCCGTCCTCGTGATGATCCCAGAAACGACCGGTAAAGGCACGCTCGGTGTCGGCCTTACGTGTTACTTGGTACTCAATGGGAGTGAGTAAAGCTTGCCAGTCGGCGTCGGATTTTCTAATTTTATAGCTAGTCATATTTAAACTATCAAGAAGAACAACTCACTTCGAGTTGATCGGCCCAATCGGGCGGGAGCTGTGCGTAGTGGGTATTTTCGGGTTGTTCATCGAATGGCTTTTCAAGAATGGCCAGTAATTTCTGTGTTTCTGAAAAATCCATATTCTGCGCCTTTTCTATCGCGATTTGGGCAAGATAATTGCGCAGCACGTATTTTGGATTAACCGCGTGCATCGAAAGCCGACGTTCCTCATCCTTGCTATTTTCCTGTTTTAGTCGTAAACGGTAGGATATTGCCCATGCATCGAAGGCGGGTCGATCAATCAACAAATTCCGCAATTCCTCATCGCCGCCGGGGTTGTCAAGCTGCAGCTCGCCTAAGCGGCGGAAAAACAAAGGGAAGTCAATGCGATTATTTTGCATCAGCGTAAACAAATCATCGAATAATGCACTATCGCCCGGCAGATGCATTTTCATGCCTAATTTTTCATGGAACAAATGATCGTATTTGCTGGTGTATTCTGATGTATAGGTACTCAGCGCGGCTTGTGCTTCTTCCACATCGCCGATCAATGGCAGCAACGCTTGCGCTAACGCATAACAATTCCAATGGCCAATTTCAGGTTGCATGCGGTACGAATAGCGGCCTTGTTGATCGGTGTGATTGCAGATGTGATTGGCATCAAAAGCTTCCATAAAACCAAAGGGGCCATAGTCTAAGGTAAGGCCGAGAATAGACATATTGTCCGAATTCATCACGCCATGCATAAAACCGACAGCCTGCCAATATGCGATCATATGCGCTGTTCGTTTAGTGACTTCCGCAAGCAAAGAAAAATAGGGATTTTGTGCGTAGCGCAGATCGGGATAAAATCCCTTGATAACATAATCGGCCAGTATTTTCAGCTCGGATTTTTTATCTTGGTAAAACCAATGTTCGAATGAACCAAATCGTACAAAACTGGGTGCCATGCGGGTCACCACGGCGGTTGTTTCCGGCGATTCGCGCATTACCCGATGGTTCGAGCCGACGACGCATAAAGCACGAGTGCTAGGAATGCCGAGGTGGACCATCGCTTCTGAACATAAAAATTCCCGGAGAGAAGAGCGTAACACTGCTCGCCCATCACCCATGCGGGAGTAAGGTGTCATGCCAGAGCCCTTTAGTTGCAGTTCTATTGTGCTAGCTACGTCATGTGTTCCGTTTGCCGGTATTTCCCCTAATAGGATGGCCCTCCCATCACCAAGCTGCCCTGCCCAAACGCCAAACTGGTGCCCTGAATACACGGCAGCGAGAGGCTGGGAGTGAGGAATGATGCGATTTCCGGCAAAAACCTCCAACAAACTTCCATGCGCAATGTCAGTAAGGTCCACACCTATCAGGGCCGCAGCCGGACCGCTTGCTGCAACCAGATAGGGCGCTGGGAGTGGCGTTGGCATGAGACGCGTAAAAAATGTCGACGGTAATGCAGCGAACGAATTACTCAGTTTCATAGATGGAAAAATTGGAGTCTGTGCAGCGTCAAAAAAGATGCCATTGGAGGTCGATATGGATGCGGAAAGAATCGGTTATTCAATAAAATAATGATCGTATCATTTCTTATTTTGACAGAGAATGGGGCACTGCATAATAGTGGAAAAGCATTGCAAAAGCATTCGAAGGCATTGAGATGGCTTTACCAAGTGCAAGCAGGTAACATAGTACTAACTTATTTTACAGAGGGGGGAATGACGATGCGCTTATCACCTTTTATGTGGATGCTTATGCTGACAAGTGCCGTGGGTGCTTTAACCCCGTTGATTGCAAGCGCGGACACTATAAAAATCGCCTTCATTGATCCGTTGTCGGGACCGCTTGCCGCTCCCGCCCACAACCAGCTCAACAGTTTTCAATTGATTGCCGAACTAGCTAACAAGGGTAAATGGGCTGGTGACCATAAAATGGAGGTGGTCGGTTTTGATAACAAGGGCAGCCCCCAAGAATCCTTGATCCAGCTAAAGGCGGCCATTGATCTGGGCTATCACTATATTACGCAGGGTAGTGGTTCTGGGGCTGGCCTGGCGCTCCTTGATGCGATTAATAAACATAATGAACGCAATCCCGGTACTGAGGTGGTGTACCTCAATTATGCGTCAAGCGACCCCGATATGACCAATAGCAAATGCAGTTTCTGGCATTTTCGGTTCGATGCCAATTCTGATATGAAGATGGAGGCCTTGACCACTTTTATGGCGAAGAACAAGGCCATTAAAAATGTTTACATCATTGGGCAAAATTATACGTTTGGACAGTCAGTAAGCCGCTCCGCAAAAATGTATCTGGAGCGAAAACGCCCTGACATCGTCATCGTGGGCGATGATTTGCATCCGCTTGGACAAGTGAAGGATTTTTCGCCCTATATTGCCAAAATGAAGGCCGCCCATGCAGATACCATCATCACGGGTAACTGGGGTGCTGATCTCGCTATGTTGATCAGAGCTGCTAAGGATGCAGATTTAAAAGCCGATTTTTATACCTACTACGCCGGCACTAGTGGAGTGCCGACAGCGATGGGCGCATCGGGAGCAGGGCGGGTAAAAGTCATTGGCTACTGGCATCCGAATAATGAGACCTTCTCAGGTAAAGAAATAGTCGAATCCTTTAAAAAGAAATATAACGATGATTATTATGGAATGGCAACGTACACAGAAATTGCGATGTTATCCAAGGCGGTCAAGGACGCTAAATCTACGGATCCTGTAAAAGTGGCATTTGCATTGGAGGGCATGCGCGTTCAAAGTCTGAATGGAGAAGTTCTGATGCAGAAGACGGATCACCAACTGCAGCAACCGCTGTACATTTCCAGCTGGACTCAAATCAACGGAAAAGATATCAAATACGACCAGGAAAATACCGGCTATGGCTGGAAAACAGAACATAAAATCGAGTCTTTCCTGGCTTCGCAGCCGACCTCTTGTCAAATGAAGCGCCCGGGAAAATAAGCGAATCTGATTCCACCCAAGAGTCGCTCAACCCTATCCGGCATGTATGAACGACTCCTCAGCAAGCACCTTGCAAGAAAATTTGTTCGGCCAATGAATTGCTAAGTAAATCTTTCACAAAATTAAACTTCAGCAGGGTCATATTGGAATTTATATTTTTCACTTTGCTCAACGGCATTAGCTATGGACTTTTGCTGTTCATGCTGTCGGCCGGATTAACGCTTATTTTCAGCATGATGGGTGTATTGAATTTTGCGCATGCCAGTTTTTATATGTTAGGTGCTTATTTCGCTGCGAGCATTAGCGCTCACCTGGGATTCTGGTCTGCTTTTCTACTTGCGCCATTGCTGGTGGGAATGGCCGGGGCACTCGTTGAGCGATACGGTCTGCGACGACTCCACCAGCACGGCCCCCTTTCCGAATTGCTGTTCACATTCGGCATATCAGCCATCATTGTTGAACTAGTGCAGCTTATCTGGGGTCGCGCTGCAATTGCCTATCCCATCCCGGCAGAATTGACGGGGGCTTTGTTTTCTTTATACGGATCGACTTTCCCAATTTACCGCGCTTTTATGATGGCCGTCGCTCTTGCCATGCTGGCATTTCTTTATTCGATCTTCAAATGGTCCCGCATCGGGCTGGTGATCCAGGCGGCATTAACCCATTCTGACATGGTCGAAGCACTGGGTCATGATGTGCCACAAATACGGATGTGGGTATTTGGAGGAGGTTGCGCATTAGCGGGCTTGGCGGGCGTGATTGGTGGCAATGCATTTGTGACGGAGCCCGGCATGGCAGCGACTTTGGGTAGTATTTTATTTGTCGTCGTTGTGGTGGGTGGCATGGGTTCGCTGGTTGGTGCGTTCGCGGCATCCTTGTTGATTGGTGTCTTGCAAACCTATGCAGTGACGTTGGACTATTCACTGGTTCATCTATTGGCTGCATTGGGGGCAAAGATGAGTACCGCCACGCCAGCGTACCCGCTGCTACGATTGACTATTGCTCAGGTTGCACCGATTCTGCCTTATTTATTACTGGTGCTGCTCTTGATATTCAAGCCGAACGGCTTGATGGGAACAAAGGATGTTTGATGGTATTTGATGGCATGCAAATCAAGATCCATCTGTTGCACCGTACGCTTCTTTGGGGAGGTTTCGCGCTAGCCCTGGTATTTGCACCATGGATGTTCCATCAAGGGCGGGCACTGTCGATATTGTGCCAAATGGGCACGCTGATGATTTTTGGATTGTCCTTCAACATGCTGTTGGGTCAAGGAGGAATGCTTTCTTTAGGACATTCTATTTATTCTGGAATGGGCGCATTTTTTGCGATTCATGCAATGAATATGATGCGTATTGGGACACTGGTGTTTCCTGTCACGCTGCTCCCTCTCCTCGGTGGATTGGCTGGTATGTTTTTTGGTGCCTTGTTTGGCTATGTGAGTACTAAAAAATCCGGCACGACCTTTGCGATGATTACGCTGGGTCTGGTCGAACTGGTTTTTGCTGGCGCGGCGATGTTGCCAGAATTTTTTGGCGGGGAGGGAGGGGTATCAGCCAATCGCGTGATCGGCCCACCCTTACTGGGGATTACTTTCGGCCCGCAAATTCAGGTTTATTATCTGATCGCATTCTGGCTTTTGATGAGTACAGTGGCCATGTATGCATTTACTCAAACACCGCTAGGCCGAATTCTCAATGCGGTACGTGACAACCCGGAACGTGTGGAATTTATTGGCTATGACCCACGCTGGGTGCGTTACCTGACATTTATTTTGGCGGCATTTTTTGCCGGAATATCAGGCGGATTGACAGCGATCAATTTCGAAATGGCGACATCAGAAAATCTCAGCGTAATGCGCTCAGCCAGTATTCTGTTATTCACTTTTATTGGTGGCATCGGATTTTTTTGGGGCCCAATGATCGGCGTGTTTTTTTGCATTGTATTGTCCGTGATGTTATCGGATATGACCAAAGCCTGGCAGTTATATCTGGCTATCATTTTTATTGTTATTGTGTTGTTCTCTCCAGGTGGAATAGCCAGTTTTCTTGCACGTCATTTTTGGGTAGCCAAACACCGGAAATACCACCGCATAGGATGGCCTTTTTTGGCGTTTGTTCTATTCGCCTTGCTTGCCTTGATGGGCACGGTGATGATGATTGAAATGTCTTACCATCGGGCGCTTGGATCAGAAGAAGGGACAACGCGGATGTTGCTATTTTTTCAGATGGATTCCGCACAGCCTTTTCTTTGGGTGATCGCCCTATTCCTGACGGCATGCGGTACTGTCGGATTGCGGCATATAAGTCCGGTATTGCGAGAAAAATGGCATACGGTAAATACAGAAATCGAAGATCAGGTCAGGATGATAAAGTCGTGACAGTATTGGCCCTACAATTAGAAAACGTGTGTAAACGTTTTGGGTCCGCCGAAATCATTTGCGGTACCAATTTAGAAATCAACCAAGGTGAAAGGCTCGCTATCATTGGGCCAAATGGTGCCGGGAAATCTACCCTGTTCAATTTAATCTCAGGCCGCATGCCAGTCACTTCAGGCGATATATTACTCAATGGTGCCAGCATCAAGGCGCGGAAGCCTTTTGAAATCAACCGTCTTGGATTATCCCGTAGTTTTCAAATTACAAATATCTTTCACCAGCTAAGCGTCTATGAAAATATGCGCTGTGCGGTGTTGTGGTCTCTGGGGTACAAATATTCCTTTTGGCATCGGCTCAATGGCCTAAAAGATGTGCAAGATCGTGCCGAAAAAGTCATCGAGCAAATTGGATTGGCACATCGCCAGGATGTCATTGCGGGTTCGCTTAGCTACGCTGAGCAACGTGCACTGGAAATCGGCATCACCATTGCCGGTGGCGCGGAAGTGATTCTGCTCGATGAACCCACGGCTGGCATGAGTCTCTCGGAATCTGCTGTTGCGGCCGACCTGATACGTGCCGTAACAACAGGCAAAACGCTCGTGATGGTGGAACATGATATGCGCGTCGTTTTTAATTTAGCAGACAAAATTGCAGTGCTGGTTCAAGGAAAAATAATTGCCTGCGACACCCCCGCTAACATTCGTGTCAATCCTGCTGTTCAGGCAGCATATCTCAGCGATCCAGGGTCACCGAAACATTGATTATGCCAGCCTTGCTTGATGTAAAAAATCTCCATGCGTTTTATGAAAAAAGCCATGTACTGCATGGTGTGGATCTTGTCGTTAATCCTGGCGAAATCGTCAGCCTTCTCGGACGCAACGGCGCAGGGCGCTCTACAACGCTCAAGGCAATCATGGGGCAAGTAAGGTCGACTGGTTCGATTCGTTTTAAGGGTGAAGAAATCATCCAATGCAAAACTTTTGAGATTGCGCAATCCGGGCTAGGGTATGTGCCGGAGAATCGGGACATTTTCCCCACCTTAACAGTGGAAAAAAATCTAATTCTTGGCGAGAAAAAAAATATTTCGTCCAGCACATCATCCTGGAACATTGATGATATGTACCGTATGTTTCCGAATCTGAAAGATCGGCAGCACATTGTGGCCGGGCGGCTTTCCGGTGGCGAACAACAAATGCTTGCTCTATGCCGGGCATTGATGGGTAATCCTGACTTGATGTTGATCGATGAGCCTACCGAAGGGTTAGCTCCTATCCTTGTTGAGAGGATTGCACAATATTTACTGGCACTTCAGCGTCAAGGTGTGGCGGTTCTTTTGGTGGAACAAAAAAGCGCTATTGCATTAAACATTTCTCAACGGGTTTATGTGCTGGGACGTGGGACTGTTGTTTTTGAAGGGAATCCAGAACAATTGCAGAATGACACGCGGATTTATCAAGAGTGGCTGGCGGTGTAGGCAAACCCAACGTTGACCCTGAACATTTTTTCTTTAAGTGTTGGTCTAGAATCCGGTATGATCGACTTTGAGCCTATTTTATCCAGAACTTGGTTTCCTACTTTGTTCCTGAAAGGAGCAACATGACAGGCACCACAGCACCATCCCCCACAGGTGAGGGCGCAGCAACGCTTTCGCGGCCGTCTGTTCTTTCATTGTCGATCAAAGAAAAAGCCGCGCTCTATGCTGCCTACATGCCATTCTTGAAAAATGGAGGCATATTTGTCCCCACCAATAAATCATACAAAATTAACGACGAAATTTATTTGATTCTGGCGCTCATGGATGATCCGAATAAATATCCAGTGGCAGGAAAGGTTGCGTGGATCACACCTGCCGGAGCAAATAATAGTAAAGCGCAGGGCATAGGCGTTCATTTTCCCAGTGACGAGAGCGGACAGCGCGTCAAACTTAGGATTGAGGAAATGTTAGGTGCAGCACTACGTTCGTCTCGTGCCACGCATACACTTTAGGTTGATACGTTTCAGTTTCAGATTCGGACGCTTTAAAGCTGGACTCTTTCAATTATTCTGCATTCAACATGGCCTTCCTTTTTGTCCCTGTTGAAGGTGCTGCATAGCTCCTCATGTATATCGATTCCCATTGCCACATTAATTTCCCCGAACTCGCACAACGTTTGCCAGAAATTCTCGTCAATATGGCGAATAATCGCGTGACACATGCTTTGTGCGTGTCGGTCGATTTACCGGATTTTCCCCAGGTGCTCGATTTGGCAACCCGATACCCACATATCTATGCATCCGTCGGAGTACATCCAGATTATGTAGACACGCCTGAGCCAAGCGTTGACACGTTGGTGCAGTTGTCACAGCATCCAAAAATCGTCGCAATAGGTGAAACGGGCCTGGATTATTTTCGGCTGCAGGGAGACCTGGAATGGCAGCGCGAACGATTTCGCATTCATATACGCGCTTCCCGTGCCACCCGAAAGCCGTTGATTATCCATACACGGGCCGCCTCACAAGACACCCTGCGGCTGATGCAGGAGGAGGGCGCTGGTACGAATGCGGGCGGTGTCGGGGGCGTGATGCATTGCTTTACTGAATCGCTGGAAGTGGCGCAGGCAGCCATCGACATGGGGTTTTATATTTCTTTTTCCGGTATCGTGACATTTAAAAGTGCTAAAGATTTACAGGCTGTTGCGCGCGCTGTTCCGTTGGAGCGGATGTTGATTGAAACCGATTCCCCCTATCTTGCCCCTGTGCCGCATCGTGGCAAACAAAATGAGCCTGGATTCGTCTGTCATGTGGCACAATTTTTAGCCGACTTGAAAGAGGTTCCTCTGGAGCGACTTGCGCAAAACACCACGGACAATTTTTTACGTTTATTTAACCTGGAAACGGCAGTTGGACGGACATGAGTGTGTATTTTTTCGGTTTCGTGGCTTTCGTCCTGTTATGCAAAATTATGAGACTGACGACTAAGCCTGCCAAGTTCAATGCACTTCCTCTACGATTCTTAGACTGTCTTCAAATGCCCATATCCGCCTAATTTCCACCACGTCATATTGGCGTGCCAAATTAGGTGGGAAAGCGCTATAGCGGGCATTCAGTTTTACGATGCGCCGCACGGCATCGTCGAGTTCACGGCGTCCGCTGGAACGAACAATGGTGATGTTTTCCACCGAGCCATCACTTCTGATGGCGATGTTGACTACCATATCGCCACGCGCTCTTTCTCTCGATGATTGGGCATAATTTAAACTGCCGTTACGCTCGATTTTTTGGCGCCAGCTGTCGATGTACATTTTCATTCCAACGTCTTTGTCAATGTCGCCAAAAAAAGTGCGGCGACGCGTGTCTTCGAGTGCGCCGCCAGATGATTTGGGGATAACAGGTGAGGCGTCCGTCAGATCAATTTTTCGTGGCTGTTGGAGCGATCTGTTAACCAGGCCGGAAGTAGATAAACCACCCGCTACTGCTCCACTCTCACCGGGTTTGTCGATTCCCTTAGCGCTGGTCTGCGCGGTCGCCAGATTCTCTGCAGCCAAGCGCTCTTGGTCACGTTGCTTTGCCGCTGCGGCCTCCGCTTTCTGACGGTCGGCCATTGCTTGTGCTTTTTGTTCGGAGGCTTGCTTCTCTACCTGTATTTGAGCTTGCATCTGAGACTGTATTTCCGCTTGTTTTCGGCGCTCTGCCTCGACTAATTTTTTTTGTATTTCGCGTTCTGCTTTTGCTTCTTCCTCTTTTTTAATTTCCGCAAGTTTTTGTGTTTCAACTTCCAGCGCGCGCTTGGCAGCTTCTTCCCTTTCTACTTTTATCGCCGCTTGCTGCTGCTTTTCCAGGGCGAGTGCAAGGGCCTGTTTGCGAACGTTTTCTTCTGCCTTCGCCTGCTCTTGTTTTTTGTCATCATCTAGTTTTTTTGCTGCGATGGCTTGTATTTGTAGTGCTGTTTCTAGTTCTTTTCGTTTTTCTGCCTCTCGGGTAGTTTTCTGTAAAGCGTTTGCAGCATCCATTTGCCTCACCGCTTCGTCAGCTAAAATCTTTGCCTGATCTGCTGCGGCCTGCTGTTTGGCAATCGACTCAGCCAGCGCTTTTTTTTCTAACGCTAAAGCTTGTTGCTGACGCGCTTCTTCAGCAATCTTTTGCGTCGCTAGATCCGTTAAAACTTTCTCTCGTGCTGCGGCTATGCTGACGGGATCAAGTATAGCGGGTGGATTATTTTCGACACTCGAACTAGTAGGCTCTGGTGTTGATGCAGGAAGGGGTGCCGACGCAAGAAGTTCAGGAAGCGGCACTGTGAAAGTGCTCTTCTTTGGCTCGTCCAGCGCCATGATTTTCTGACGCGGCTCTTTTAAGGGTGATGCCTGAGGTGAGAATGTACTTAAATCAATTGGATTACGCGGCGGCTCGTTTGGCTGCCATTCTGGTGGAGAAATTTTTGGTGAAAAATGGGGTCGCCACGCCAAGTCAGGCATTTCTAACGAGGTAGGAGTAGCGTCACTGGCGCTAGGTGCAGTCGGCTTTACTAATTCCGCCCCTGTGACAGGCTGCGGCGGCATGGGTTTTTCGGTAGCAACGGGCATCGCCGGTTCGGCCTTTACATTTGCCAGATGAATGCTCAACTCTGGCGCGCGGCGCTCGTTCCACGGCAAAGCTAAGCCTGGCAGGCCTATACCTTGTATTCCTGATTGCAGCGACAAAATGAGTCCATGAATCAGGATCGACATCACGATGGCAATGGTTAAGCGCGATTGCGGTCGGTCGGATACACGCCATCGTGCCATCGTTTTCTTTAAATTATTCACAAATTGGAGATTGATACGGTAATACTGCGTAGTTAAACACAGCAGGACAACATGTCAGCAGGTGCGCCGCCGATAGTATCCCAAGTCCGACCTCGGTGCAGGCCTGCTTGGCGTTGATCGTCAATATAATTCCCCCTTGCCAGAAAATAGCTATGATAGGTGCGACCTTTACGAACAGATTAATCTTTATAATCGCCTCAAGGCAATTTTCTTTCGCATCGTTTCTCTGTTAAGCAGGACTCCCTCATGCTAGTCATCACCATTAAACAAGGCAAAGAGAAAAGCCTGTTGGAACGCCAGTGTTGGATCTATGCCTCTGCAGTCGAGCGCGTGGATGGGAAATCGACAGAACGAAGGAAAATTGGCGTGACTGCGTTGGTGCAATCCTCTTCCGCACAGTTTCTGGCACGTGCGGCCTACAGTCCAGATTCCCAAATTCGGGCGCGGGTTTGGAGCTTCGACCCCGATGAAGCAGTGGACCACGCCCTGATTAAACGTCGCATTAAGGCAGCTGTTGCCAAACGTAGTGCCAATGCCCAAAAAGCGACTGATCGCTTATTTCATCTTATTCTAGGCGATGACGATGGTTTGTCCGGTCTGGCAGTAGATTGGATCGGTGGGCAAAAAGGCTACCTGGTATGCGAGTTTCATTCAGCGGGCGTAGAGGCGTGGAAAGTGCCCATTGTGCAAGCCCTGATTGCTGCGACAGGCTGCCCCAATGTATATGAACGTTCCGATGAATTAATGCGCAAAGCGGAGGGCTTGGCATACGCGTCAGGTGCGCTGGCCGGAGATGAGCCACCGGACGAAATAGTCATGATGGAAAAAGGTCTGCGCTATGGGCTAGATTTGAAGACAGGGTCCTGCCGAAGAAAACAATAACTACCTGTTACGCACGCCACATCTGCTAGGCTTGCCGGATGAAAAAAGCTAACCTTGATTTATACACCGACTATTTGCTGAGCACCTTTGGATCTGCAACTGCAACTGGACTATCTGCGATGGTAGAAGGAGAGGTGAGCCACGAC
>JANXTY010000011.1 GCA_025352145.1 Oxalobacteraceae bacterium | reverse complement strand
GTCCCCCTGGAAATCATCGCCATTGAGAAGTAACTCGTAAGCCAGATTAAAGCCTAGTCTCTTGGGCAAAATGTAGGTCGCTCCCATGCCTGGTGTAAATCCGTAATTCATGAAGCTAGCGTTATAAATACTTTCGCGGCTTATCAAGCAGCCCGCACAGAAAAATTTTCCGGCCAACAACAGCACACCCTGCCAGCTACTAAAACAGCGAATAGCATCTATTTATGAGGAACATGGGGAAACCAGTAGCGATAAAAATGTCCAGTTATGTTCAAGGTCGACGAGTGCCGGTTCGATTGCCAATTACGGAATCGAAAACAGGAGATCAACGTAGGGCGTCGGATTGGTTCTCCAAAATTAAATAACTGCATTTACGCCTCCCCCTCTCTGGCGATACAGAATATGCGCCGCGATCCATGGTGTAAAAAAATTGCAATCTGGGCTGATGGGTTTAATATACCTTGCTGCAAGGTCAAATTCGAATAAGGTGTAAACAAACTTCGGAGCATTATCCAATTGAGCCAATTCAGCTATTTTCCTCCCGGTGACGAAAAACAAAAAGTAAGGATCAAGCGCTTTTTTATGAGCGTTGGTTTCTATTTTGCTTGCGCGGTTCCGATTGGACTTTCGGTTTGCCTGAACCTCCTGCCACTACGTGTAATGCTGATCTGGATTGGTTGGTCGATCGCTGGAAATGGCCTGCTCTACGCCATGATGCGTTTGAATTACAACAAACGTTTCAAAGATCCGAGTTTGACAATTCCACAGATGCTTTTGTCTATTTTTCTGGTGCTTTATGTCCAGATTTATGCAGGGCCGTTGCGCGGGGGCTATTTGCTGGCGTTGATGCTCGCATTTGCGTTCGGCTGTTTTAAGCTTAAGACGCGTCAGCTGATCTGGTTGACTCTGCTGACGGTACTCATTTATGTAGGCACCATTCCAATGATTATGCAAATTGAAGATACACGTTTTAATCCGGCGGTAGAGCTGACACTGTGGGTTGCCTTCTCCATTTTCATGCCCTCGCTTGCGATGTTGACCGGTAGTTTTAGTGATCTGCGCAAGAAACTTTTCGAACTTAATCGGAAACTGACGGATTTAAATCGTTTCGATGGCTTGACCGGCGTGAAAAATCGGGCCTACTTCAACGAGAAACTTGATATTGAATGGCGGCGTGCACTACGTGCTCATGATTCGCTCAGTTTGCTCATGATCGATATCGATTATTTCAAACGCATCAACGATACCTATGGGCATCCCTGCGGAGATACATGCCTTCAACGCGTTGCTACAATGATCAAAGGGGCTGTCCAGCGTCCGACCGATGATACCTTTCGTTATGGTGGGGAAGAATTTGCCGTACTACTCGCTGCTACCGACTCCTTGGGAGCATCGCATCTAGCTGAAATCATCCGCGATCAGATCGAAGCGGCAGATATCATATGTGACGGAAAGAAAGTGACACTCACCGTTAGCATTGGCCTATCGTCGATGATTCCAGAAACGAATGGCACTAGCGATATTCTCGTCGTCAAAGCAGATGGCGCTTTGTATGAGGCCAAAGAGACTGGGCGAAATCGCATCTGTATTTTCTCGCCGCAATATGTAAAAAGTGTAGAGCTAAAGGACAGCGAAGGCCCAATACATTCACACTAAGGTTATCGTATTTAATTACGATTGGAATCAGCATATTGACCAAGCGTTGTACTACGCAAACAACCCACAGGAATCAAATTTCGGCTGGAAATTAGCGCGGGTATCAACGGCATTGCAGGTAACTGCTAGCGGCTCAGGTGTTCCTGCCTCCTGCGACTACGTATGGCTGAGTTAGCTACATTCGACGAGGCTGTGACGTAATTGTGATGCGCAACAAATTTCCAACCACTTCAGCAGTGCACGCGATATGGGCCGGATCTAGAGGGGCATACCGCCGCACCATTTCCGAACACTGCCATCAAGCCTCCCCACTTGCGCTACGCAAGTCGTGCCAGCGAAAATTCTCGGTGTCGGCGATGAACGAGCCGGAATAAATAAACACTCTTTCGAGATGTTTGCCTACCTGCCGGCGCAACAAATCGACTTACTGAAGCCCTCCATACCCTGCCGCAATGAGCAGAGGCGACAGCACCAGCGGTGCCCAGCATGGGGACTTTGGAAAAGCGATGACACCGATTATGGCTGAAATGAAGGTGTAGATGCCAATGGTTTTGAGTGAATAGAAATCGCCCACCGCAATGGCATGGAGTGCGATATGTCCCGACAGCATCAAGGGTGGGCCGGACATGAGAAACCAGAATGCCGCGTACGCTTCGATTTCCTTGAACTGGTTAATGAATCCGGCCGATACAGCCTGGGCAAGCTGTCTTTTAAATCTGACGATGCCAAATACAAGATGGATAATGCCCACAAAAAATAATGCCCAGGCAACGATGTTGGCCATGCTGTGATCCTCGTTAAAATAATAATCTGATGTTACGCAGCGCTTGCATTGCTGATTACGCCATCACCAACATTGTTTGAATATTGCTGCAGGGCACATCTTCGTTGATACGCGAACACCGTTACGCAGGCGCATGACATGTCATTCGAAATCCCTGCTACACCCTTGCCAGGAAACCGAAAAAATACACACTCATGTCCGTCCAACTGCCGTTTCTAGGTTAATCGATTTATTCTTGCGAGGGCGCATGTTGCTTGTCCTTCGTCCGTACTCAGGGTTTGGCAGCGGGCATAGGCGAGTTGGCTCTGTAGGTATATTGCTTTACTTCTTCGTCGCTCAGATACTCAAAAATCTTGACCACCTTTTGGACGCCACCAATTGCGCGGGTAATTTCTGCCGCTAGGGCACCTTCGCTTTGGGATACGCGCCCCATCAAAAACACGATGCCGCGCTCGGTCGTGACCTTGATCGCATTGGCATATATATCCTTGTTTTCAATCAGGCGCGTTCGTACTTTAGCGGTAATCAAGGTATCGTTGGAGCGGGAGGTATAGCTCGATAAGCCGCTCACTTCCAGTTCGTTCGCTACCGCTTGCACGCCTTCTATGGAAGCCGCTTCGTGTGCGACAAGCTCTTTCATTTGTTCGTCCTTCACCTCGCCAGTTAACAAGGCTTTGCGGTTAAAGCTGGTGACGTTGACGTGACCGGCGGCACCGATCAGCTTGGAAATGCGTGTTTCACCTTTGATTACAATGGCAGAATCTTCAGTCTGGGCACCTAAGGTGCGACGATCCGTGGCGGATAAAGTGCCGACGACTGCGCCACCGACGATCAATCCGACACAGCCTTGCAAACTCGCCACGGTACTGACGCACAGAAATGCAGCGGCCAGGGACTGCTGTATTTTCCTCCACGGGGTTTTTGTTAAATTAATCATTTTCATTTTCTCCGAACAGTGCGACATCGATGCCGTCGCAAAGGGTGTGGATGGTCAGCAAATGTACTTCCTGAATCCGTGCAGTACGGTCATGCGGTACGCAAATATGGACATCGGCATCCGTGACTAATTTGCCGATGGCGCCGCCGCCTTTGCCTGTCATGGCAACAATCCGCATATCGCGCTCCAGCGCCATCTCGATTGCGGCCACCACATTTTCCGAATTACCGGAAGTGGAAATAGCCAACAGGATGTCACCTGCTTGTCCAAAGGCTTGTACCTGCTTCGAAAAAATTTCCCGGTAGCTGTAATCGTTGCCTACTGCAGTCAATATCGAGGTGTCGGTCGTCAATGCCAGGCCGGGCAAGGGCAAACGTTCGCGTTCGAAACGTCCGACTAATTCCGCCGCAAAATGTTGACAGTCGCCAGCGGAGCCACCATTGCCACAAGCCAGTATCTTGTTGCCGTTCGACAGAGCGGTAAACATCAGTTCAATTGCCTGGGCAATCGGTTGAGCGAGTATATCGGCGGCCCGAATTTTCAATTCGGCGCTTTCATGAAAGTGTTGGAGGATACGTTGATTTATCATAGTGGTGGCAAGTATAGGGCAGTGGTGGGGAGTAATGTCGGGTTGAGTCTCAAATGAGGTCGGGTCGAATTATTGCCATATCGGTGGATTGCTTATGTTCAGGGCTTGCGCTGGATTAAAACGACTTCATACAAAGGTCAGATTAGGTTTCAATGGCATTTTTTAACCAGCTCATTACCTCACCATCAATTGCAAGTACATCAAAGCGGCATGCTGGCGGCATTGTATAGCGCCGTAAAAAAATTTGCGCAGCAATGATGAGACGTGCCTGTTTGGCTGGCGTGACGCTGGCTGCGGCACCGCCATGGCGCCTATTGGCGCGTTTTCTTACCTCGACGAATACCAGCACATCCCGGTCTTGCATGATCAAATCAAGCTCGCCGCCTTTGCAGCGAAAATTGCGTTCAAGCAGCGTTAAGCCATGCTCTTTAAGGTAAGCCAGAGCGTCGTCTTCACCGGTCTGTCCTGTGAGCTGACGGTCGGTCAGTCGTGGCGCGCCTTCGGTTGCTTGCTTGAATGAATTAAACAAATTCATGGCATCTTTACGACGGGTATCGCTACTCCGTCGCGATAGATGGCTTGCTGCTCGATGCGTTCCAAATGGGTAGCTGTAGCACTGAAACGTACTGCCAGTTTGCCGGTTACGCCATCAATTTCAAAGGTTGAATTATGCATAGCGATTTCTCTGGCCACCCGGAAAGCATCGATGCCCAATGCATATAAACGTTCCATATCAACGTTGCGTTTTTGGTCGGCCGCCACCTCCAAATGCGGATAAATCATTACCGCAGTATGGTCGGGCTGAATTTGCCAGGGTAAATCGACCAAGCGGATGCCGTTCAGTTCTGGCATTGGTTCATACATCGTCCGATCGGCCAGCGCAACGGTATTAAGTTGGGACGTGGCGTATAGCGCGATCTCTTTACCAATGATCATCCGTGTTTCCCGGATCTGGTCGACATCGAGCGCAAGGAACATGAGCGCCGGTTTTTCGCTTTGCATTTTAGTTTTCAGTTGCGCCAGGCTGGCAGCGCTTAAATATCCTGTTGAAGTGTTTAGTTCAACGATCTCGGATTCGCGGCTCAGGTGCATCCATTTTTGGGCGAACGCCTTGGCGGCTCGGCGCTGCCAAGGCGAACCGGCGACGATGATCCATGCTTTTCCTTCCGGTTTGTTAGCCCCCGCCCAGAGCGCAATTTGGCGAGCCTCGTCTTCTACCGATAAACCCATGAGCAGCAGCTGTTTCGGCAAGGGCATATCACTGTTTGACTGGTCCAGCCCATTAAGTGCAATAGTCGGCTTTCTTACGGCATCGCTTTGGCTGATGGCCGATACCGCTGAGCGCGAAAGTGGGCCGACGATGACATCGTGATCGGTGAGTGCGCCGGTGTAACTGGTTAGTACTTCTTCGGCATTGTCGCCCGTATCGATTACGTCTACTGCAATGCCGGATTTTTCAAAAGCATACGCTGCAAGGAAACCCGCACGAATCGCATTGGCCGCTTGACCCAATGCTTCTGAATGTAAAGGGAGCAATAGCGCTACACGGACATTAGACGGTGGAAGCGCTGGAACCAAGGAAGAGGAGTCCGCAGATTTCTCAAGCGCTGACACTGACTTTACTGGGTACGTCATTACATTTTCCGAACTTGCGCCAGGCGGTGCCGATGGCGCCTCATCTGGCGCAGTTGTATTTGCTTGCGTTGGCGCGCACAATCCGCACAACGCTGCACAAAGCACGCCTATTTTCATCATTCCATGCATTCCACGCTCCCATGACACAACAATCTGGACCATCTGTACAAACCAATTTTCCGCCATCTTCTCTTTCATCCCTGCCCATCTTGCAGGAAGTCGGGCAGCAGGTTTATCCCCCGTCGACATTATATGTGGTGGCCACCCCTATCGGAAATGTCTGTGACATTAGTCTGCGCGCTCTCCATGTGCTCGCTAGCGTGGATGCCATCGCGTGTGAAGACACTCGCAACACTGCCCATTTGTTGACGCGCTATGGTTTGTCTAAGCCTTTGATTGCGGCGCACGAACACAATGAACGTGAAGTCGCCGAAAAATTGATCGTGCGTTTGCAGGCGGGCCAGCGCATTGCCTTGGTGTCCGATGCGGGTACGCCAGCTGTCTCCGACCCTGGCGCACGCATTGTTGATGCCATACGCACTGCCGGATACCGCGTGATGCCGTTACCCGGTGCATCAGCTGCGATTACAGCGCTTTCCGCCAGCGGCTTGTTGAACGATCAGTTCTATTTCGTGGGATTTTTACCCGCAAAAACCAAACAACGTGAGCGCGCCTTATTGTCATTGAAGGGAGTCACCGCGACACTCGTATTCTACGAAGCACCGCATCGAATTATCGATTGCATCACTGCGCTGGTTGCCGTTTTTGAACCGGCGCGCCAAATCGTTTTTGGACGTGAACTCACCAAGTTATTTGAAGAAATTCATCGTTGTACTTTGTCGGATGCCGCAGCGTGGCTAATGGCCGATGCCCATCGGGAAAAAGGCGAATTCGTTGTGTTGCTTGAGGGTGCAGCTGCGGCAAGCGATGGAGATGTGGCACAGGTGGATCGTGTGCTGGGAATTTTATTGACCGAATGTTCGGTAAAACAAGCCGCTGGATTGGCTGCACAGATTACGGGGCAGAAAAAAAATGCTTTGTATGAAAGGGCGCTGCAAATGAAGGCGGAAAACTAGACCCACTCCTCACAAACAAGGCGAGACAATGGAATACAAGCCTGGGGTGTGGGTAGTGCGGCAAAGTCAATGATCATCAGGGTTTGCGCGAGTCTGTAACCATCCAGATGGGCAATCTGGATGTGACATTGATCATTATTTTGAGTTTTTAACAGCCCCTCATTTTTTCAATATCTCGGAGCGTAGAATGCCCTCGTGACAAGTTCTTTATATTTAAATATATGCCTTATAAGACGGAAATAATAAGGCGGAAATAACACAGGGAGACAAAGCGTGCCTACAGAGATTAAAGATTCAAAAAAGAATATTCGGCTGAGTCGGATGAGCTATGCGGTGTCCGTGGCATTCGCATCAATTTTGGCAAGTCATATCGCCATTGCACAAGAAGCAAAGCTCGCAGCAACAGAAAGTGGAGCGGCTAATACACAGGAACCGCAAAGTATTGTTGTGGTTGGCACCCGTAAATCGTTGGCTTCTGCAATGGAGCGTAAAAAACGGGCGGGCACGATTACCGATTCAATCGTGGCAGAAGACATTAACCAGTTTCCAGACAAAAACGTGGGCGAGGCCTTGTCACGTGTAACAGGCGTTCAATTGTCGCGTGATTTTGGTGAAGGTACACAAGTATCTATTCGCGGCGTAGAGCCCAATTTGAATCGCGTTGAGATCAATGGCATGTCCGTGTTGAGCTCTAACGGTACCGCCGGTCGTGGTGCTGAATTGCGTGAACTCGCGTCGGAGTTGATTCTTTCTGTGGATGTCGTTAAAGGTTCTACAGCCGATCTCACGGAAGGCGGGGTCGGTGGTACGGTCATTATCAATACGCGCAAACCGTTCGACTTCAAAGTACCGACTGTGGTGGGAACTTTGTCTGGGGAATCTTCATCGCTTAGGGGCGGTACGCAGCCTCGCGCCAGTGTATTTGCAACAAAAAAATTCTTTGATGATCGTCTTGGGCTGATGGCAAATGTGGTCTACGACAATGTCTTGACGCGCGGTGATTTCGCACGCAATACCTCATGGACTTTTTTGCGGGATTGGGATTTCTCTCCAGATAAAACGACCGTCAGCGTCGACCCCGCTGCTGCCGCTGTGATGACTGCTGCCGGTTGTGCAAGCTTAACCGGCAATTCAAAAGCGAATTGCGACAGGCAATGGTTTGACTATGCGCCACGTATCTCACGCTATGGAATTTGGACCCGTGATCACAAACGCACTTCAGCTGAATTGACCGGACAATTTAAGGTGAGCGACGCGTTAGTAGCTTGGGCGAGTTACGAGGCCAATATGCAAGATCAAAAACTCAATGATCGCAACTTTGGCACTGATTTCACCTTGACGACGCGCTTAAATAATCTAGGCACTGGTCTTGCTCCGGTCTATAACGCTTTGGCAGTTCCATCAGGCGCTACCTGCGCTGGCGTGCCATCGACTACGACGACGCCTGCTGGCATGGTTGTGACTAACCACCACGTCACCCAATATACCGTAGGAGATTGTATTAATGTCGCAGGTACAGGCGGGCAAGCCGCATTTGGCACATCGGCACGTGACTTTGCTTTGACCGTGCGGTCGAAATATGCCTCCGCAGGATTTAACTATAAAAAAGATCGCTGGGAAATCGATGGACAGGTGAATAAATCCACCGCTAACTATGGCAATGATACCAATAGTGTTAACCTGACCCAAAACGCACCTGGTTTGATCGTTAATCTGGATGCACGCGGATTGCCGCACTTTACTTTTCCAGTTGGATATAGCCCTGACAGCAATAATTCTTACATCGCGGCTGGTTTGCAATATCGACCTACAGAAACAGATTCTTCTGAAGATCAACTCAAGCTCGATTTTAAATATCGCTTAAAGATGCCGTTCTTTACAAAGGTGTGGTTCGGTGCGCAAGGTCGCAAAGGAGCTGCAAAACAATACAATAGCGGGGGTTATCTGGCCAGCAATGGCGCGGATCTGGTATCGACCGCAGATGACATCAACGTCATGGCAGCCAGCGTTAATCAGACCGTAACCTACGATCCCTTGTACACAGGCTCAGTGCAACGTGCGCCAGATGTGCAAACTTTCATTAACACCAACTCATCGAGTAAATACATTAATGCGGCGCAAATGGCGACATTGGTGGCGGCGGTGCGTGGCAGTTCGCCGGGAACTTTTTTCAAAGGATATGACGGCGTCAGTTTACCCGCAGGGTGGATGGCGCCATCGTATGACTTGGCGTCAACTTTGTTTGATACATCCCATTTTAATCACGATATTGTCCGTTCGGCCCTAGGTAGTGATGGCAAGACTTATGCGCAGATTCCAGCATTTTCTGTGAATGAAACAATTAAAGCAGCCTACCTGCGTTTAGATTATGAGACTTCTCTTTTTGGCTTTGATATTAACGGCAATATGGGAGGACGCTATGCCCAGACCAATGATTCGGCGATCGGTCTGCTGAAATTGCAAACGCGGACTGCCGCAGCAGTTGGATCAGCAGCTCCGACTGATCGCATTAATAGCAATAGCATCACGCGCATCGATAACAGTTACAACGATTTTCTGCCAAGCTTGAATGTGGCAGTTGCACTCACCTCGAAGCTGACCTTGCGTGCAGGCCTATCTAAGGTAATGTCGCGTCCCGCAATTGATCAACTTGTTCCTACAGCGACATGTACTATCGGCAGTGGCTTAGTCCTATTTGGAGGAGATGGGACGGATGATTGCACCGCAGGGAATCCTGACTTGAAGCCTTATCGTGCGACCAATACGGATTTCAGTTTGGAATATTTTCCTAATCGCGACACACAATTGAGTATGGCGTTATTTGGCAAGGATATTAAGCAAACTATTCTCACTACGAAGGTTTATCAACCACACGTTGATTTTTTCCATGATGGAAATTTCTTCGATGTGACGCAACCGGTCAATGGTCGTGGTGCCAAAACAAAGGGCATCGAACTGACTGCAAAAACAGCGTTCACCTTCTTGCCAGGTTATCTTAGTGGATTGGGTGCTGACGTCAATTACACACGGATGGGCTATAAATACGCGGCCAATGCGGCGCAGATCAATGTGTTGGATGGAACGGAATTACCCTTTGCCGGTCTTTCAAAGAACAGCTATAACCTGACGCTGTGGTACGACAAAGATGCTTTCAATGGTCGACTTGCCTACAATTATCGTGACAAATATTTCACAGGTGGTAACGATGTGTCTGGAAATCCGAATTTCCGCGATAAGACAGGCTATTTGGATGGAAAGGTCCAATATCGTTACAACAAAAATGTCACCCTCTCTTTGGAAGGCAAGAACTTGACTGATCAAGCAGAAACCACTTATTCCGGTGATTTGTTCCGCGTCAATGAATTGGCTTGGAATGGCAGACGTTATTTTTTCAGTGTTTCTGTTAAGAACTGATGTGACGCAGAGCTGGGCAAAATCGTTATTGTTGATGACGCCCAGGCATTGGGGGCACGGCATTCCGTGCCCCACCGATAGCCATATTCCCCGATCTGAAAGCGCTCTGCGCCGCGTAACATCAGTTGAACTAAGGTAGATTGATTTCTCTAGGGATCGTCAGATACAGATTGATGCGCTGACCATCCTTGTTGGGTAGTGGATGTTTTTATTTGGCTGTCACGATACGTCCTTGGGTTTTTCTGCCAACCCATTTCTCCCCAAGGAGCAGGATAGAGTTAAACGCTCAACCTGCTGACTGTTTAGGACGCCAGTGCGGCGCATGGAATGAAACCACCTATTATTAGCGATCCCCACGGGGTTAAGTAATTTTTCCAGGCTCAAATATAAATATAAGGGAGACTCTCATGAAGTCCAGGCAACACAAAACTCGCAACCGTATGTTTCTGAAGCCGCCGCTTGCGGTTCTCGGTATGGTCGCTATGGCGACTGTAGTTCCGCAGGTACAAGCACAAGAAAAGGCCGCCAGCGGCGACGCGACAGTGGTGGTCGTGACAGGCTTTCGCGCCAGCCTTAACAGTGCGCTCAACATCAAGAAAAATAGCGAAGGTATCGTCGATGTCATCAAGGCGGAAGATATCGCCAAATTTCCCGACGCCAACTTGGCAGAATCATTGCAACGCGTTCCTGGGGTATCCCTCACGCGCGGTGACGGCGGCGAAGGCAAACAAATTACTGTGCGTGGACTCAATGCCGGCTTCACTCGTGTGCGCATCAATGGTATCGAAGGCGTGACGGCAACCGGCGCGTCCGACATCAACGGCAGCACCAACCGCGGTCGCGGTTTCGACTTCAGCGTGTTCGCTTCTGAACTGTTCAACAGCCTTGAAGTGCGCAAGACCTCGGACGCAGCCATCGAAGAAGGCTCGCTCGGCGCCACGGTGGATTTGCGCACGGCGCGGCCATTCGACTTCAAGGGCCGCACCTTCAGCCTTGGAGCGCAGGAGTTTAATAATTCGGTGTCCGGTAAAACAGAGCCGCGCGTTACCGGGTTATATTCCGACCGTTGGAAAACTGGCATTGGTCAAATCGGCGCGCTGTTTTCGCTGGCCTATTCCAAGCGCACGGCGCAAGAAGAAGGCTATGAAGCGGTTGAGCTGCTAAGTGCCAGCAACGATGGCGGCTTTTGCTCGCCTGCGGGTTACGCGCCGCAAAACCCGCCCGACAGTGCAGTCAAGGGCATCAATGCTGCCAACTGCGGCTTCGGCGTTCCGCGTACCTCCGATTTGGCGGCGTATAACAGTGTCGTCTCACGAACCGACAATTATGGCGGCACCGTTGCCACGCCATTGCCAGGTTCTGGCGCGTTCGCGCCGCGTATTCCGCGCTATCGCCGCTCGCTGACGCAATATGAGCGTTCAGGCTTTACCGGATCGTTCCAATGGCGTCCGAGCTCGCAGACCGAAATTAATCTCGACACCTTGGCTGGCAAATTCAATAACAACCGCTACGACAATTACATCGAGGCAATCTCGTTTGGACGCAGCCTGGCGCAGTCGAATGGCAAGCCACAAACTTCAATTCTCGAAACGCATTTCGACGGCAATGGCAGCTGGGATTACGGCAAATTCAACGCCGTCGATATCCGCACCGAAGGCCTGCTGGATAAATACTCGACCCTCTTCAAGCAATATGTTCTGTCTGGTCGTCACGACTTTAGCGATCGTTTTCACGTTGATTTCATGACGGGTTCGTCGATCTCCGATCTGAGCGAGCCTGTGCGCGCCACGGTGCAGTTCGATTCGCCCAACGTAAATGGCTTCTCTTTCGACTTCCGTAATAACCGGAATATGCCAACGCTCAATTTTGGTATCGATGTCAGCAATCCCGCCAATTTTTCGTTTGCACCGCAAGAAACCGACGGCACTTTCCACGGTCAGTTCGTGGGACGCTTTCTCGAAACCAAAAACACGCTCAAAACCACGGAACTCAATGGCAGTTTTAATCTCGACGACCATTTGACCTTACGCGGTGGTTTATCGAAGCGCCAGAACACGTGGACCAACGTTGAAATTGCCTCCGGCGGCAATGGCCTAGCGCTGCCTGCAGGCGTAACGTTGGGCAGTCTGACACGCCAGATCGATGGTTTCGGCAAGGGTCTTGGCGGCACGGGTGTGGTTTCATCCTGGACCGCAGTCGATCTCGACAAGTTCTCGAAAGTCTACGACATCGAATGTCATTGCGCAGCGGTTCCAGGTTCGACCTATAACCTCTTGGGCCAGGCCAACCGTGGCGTGGATGAATCGATCAATGCCGCTTACGTCATGACAGACTTTAAATATAATGTTTTGTCGATTCCTTTGCGCGGCAATATCGGTGTGCGTCAAGCAAATACGGATGTCACCTCGTTCGCACTGGTTAATGCCAATGGCGTCCTGACGCCAGCGACCATTTCCAATACCTATCACGACACGCTGCCAGCCATGAACGTCACGGCTGAATTGCCGCATGACGTACTGGTGCGCTTCTCGGCAGGCAAAACCTTGTCGCGCCCGGAATATACCGATCTGGCGCCGTCCACCACGCTGTCGTCACAAAGCCAGACCGTCACCATCGGCAACGCCTTGCTCAAACCCATCCGCGCCACGACGTATGACTTGCAGGCCGAATGGTATTACGCAAAAAATGCGATGCTGTCACTGGGCTTCTTCCACAAGAACATCGACACCTTCATTCAAGGCGTTTCCGAACGTGCGGTATTCTCCAGCCTTGGCTTGCCCGATTCGATTCTGTTGGGCGGCGGTTGCAGCATCACCGGCGGTACGCCTGCCTGCGCCACCCTGCCAGGCACCACAGTCGTCGTGAACCGCAAGGTCAATACGCCGGGCGGCCCGCTGAATGGTTATGAATTGAACTTGCAGGCCCCGTTCAGTTTCTTGCCGGGTATCTGGAGCAATTTCGGCGCGTTGGCAAACTTCACGCATGTTGATTCGAAGATTACCTACATCACGCGTGTCGATAACCCCAACACGGCAGCGGACGAGAAGCTGACGAAAGAGGCTAACTTCACAGGTTTATCTCCCAATGCCTATAACCTGACTCTGTACTATGAAGATGCCAAGTTCAGCGCACGTGTCTCGGCAGCGCATCGTTCATCCTACCTGCTTAACGTGCTGGGAGATGTTCAGGGTCACGACTATACGATCGTGAAAGGTTCGACCACTATCGATTTCAGCACCGGGTACAACATTAACCCGCGCCTGCGTCTGTCATTCGAAGGCCAGAATTTGACCGACACGCCTCTGCGCTACGGCCGCGACAGTCAGCGCGACGATACGCTGTTGTACGTTCACTCCGGCAGATCTTTTATTTTGGGGCTGACGTATAAGCACTAGAATAAGCATCAAGCGGCTTTATTTTTTGTCGAAACCGTCGCGCCTCTTTTTAAGGGGCGCGATCTTTTTTAGGGCTTACGCAATCTGATATCCTTAGGGAGCGCCTCCCGCCTCCTACCGGCCTACCGGTCAACTTTGCATCCATCTTCCAAGTTGCCACCAATAAGCAGTGGAGATTTCTGGATGGTTATTCTATAGAAGCGCTCGTATTGCACCGGATGCTTCCTTTGCATTTTTTATTTTCGAAAACACCTGATAAAAGTGAACAGCTCATGCGACCCATAAATTTTTATTCCGTTTTGTTGATAGCAGCAAGCCAAGCTGTAGTCGCCTCTACTGCCGCCCCTACTGTTGCCGCTATTTCTGCTCCTATCTCTGCACAACAGCCGCGTACAGTGCAACTCTTGTCCGACGGCTGGCAATTTACAAAGGGCGACTTAAAAGGCGCCGAGCAACCGGAATACGACACCCAGTCTTGGCGTTCGGTGACAGTCCCGCACGATTACAGTATCGAAGGCCCGATTGAAGAGACCAATTCTTCCGGCCCGGCCGGTGGTTTTTTTCCCGGCGGAGTAGGCTGGTATCGCAAGACCATCACGCTTGCGCGCATGGAAGCCGGCCGCCGCAGTTTCATCGCTTTTGACGGTGTAATGGCCAATAGCGATGTCTGGGTCAACGGCAAGTTGCTGGGACATCGGCCATCCGGCTACAGCAGTTTTGTGTACGACATGACGCCGCATCTGCATGCTGGCGCAAACGTCATCGCGGTGCGTTGCGACAACGCTAAAGAGCCATCGTTACGCTGGTATCTGGGCGGCGGCATTTATCGCCAGGTCCGATTGGTCACCACCAGCGATACGCACATTGAGCCCTGGGGCACTTTTGTCACGACACCACAGGTGGCGGACGATAAAGCCGCTGTGCATGTACGCAGCACGGTGCACAATCGCGTCGCGGGCAAGATCGCGCTGACCGTCCAACTGCTCGATCCCAATGGCAAGCTAGTCAAGCAAGTGACAGGCAAAACGACATCCGTCAAGGCGGGGGCCACGGTCGATCTGGAACTAGATGCTCCAGTAAATACGCCGGAGCGCTGGGACGTCGATCATCCTGCCATGTACACCGCACAGGTATCGGTCTTGCGCGATGGCAAAGTAGTGGACAATGAAGACGTGCCGTTCGGTATTCGCAGCTTCGATTTTGACGCCGATAAAGGTTTTTTCCTGAATGGCCGGGCGCTGAAAATTTATGGCACAGCCCTCCACATCGATGCAGGCGCGTTAGGCGCAGCCGTGCCACTGTCGGCCTGGAAACGTCGTCTGGTCGCATTGCGCAAACTGGGCGTCAACGCCATTCGCACGGCGCACAACGCTGCCGCACCGGAATTTCTTGATCTGTGCGATCGTATGGGCTTTCTGGTGATGGACGAATTTTTCGATCAATGGACACTCGAGAAAGTGCCTTACGATTACCATCTTTATTTCAAGGAATGGGCTGAGCGTGACACCGCTGACATGGTTAGAAGAGACCGCAACCATCCGAGCATCATCCTCTATTCGGCGGGCAATGAAATTCGCGACACGACCCAACTCCAAGTGGCCACTGCCGTGCTCAAATCGTTGATCAAGGTGTATCACGAGAATGACCCAACACGTCCGGTGACGCAAGCCTTGTTCCGCCCGAACGTCTCCAAAGATTACGACAACGGCTACGCCGACTTGTTGGATGTGGTCGGACAAAATTACCGCGAAAAAGAAATCTTGGCCGCTCACGCGCAGAAGCCAACCCGCAAAATCATCGGCACCGAAAATACCCACGAACTATCGCAATGGGCTGCCATGCGCGACCATTCGGAATACGCCGGACAATTCCTGTGGACGGGTGTCGATTATCTGGGCGAAGCTGGGCGTTGGCCCACCATTGGTACCGGTTCCGGTCTGTTGCTGACGACCGGCATCGCACGCCCACGCGCTTTCGAGCGCCAGTCTTGGTGGACCACTGCACCGATGGTGAGGATGGCGCGCCGCGTGGTGGTGACAGCGCGCGGGGTGGTCGAACCGGTATTTGCGCCAGCTGGTGCCACCGGTACAAATGGTGCTCAAGCGACGCAGCCTGCACAGGCCGCACCTGCACCAGTCCCTGCGCCTGCTACGAATGCGCCAGCACGCTTTCCGCAGCCGCTGTTAGCCGATTGGACTCCAGCATCGCTTGAGCCGCATGTCGAAACCGTGGAAATTTATACCAACGCCGACGAAGTGCAAGTCACTCTCAACGGGCAGATCGTCGCAGACGAAAAGCGTCATCCAAACGGCTCGCCGATCAACCTGAAAATCCCGTTCGTACCTGGCACACTCAAAGCCGTTGCTAAGCAGGCCGGCGCAGTTGTTGCCTCCGACGAACTTGTTACCGCCGGCGCCCCTGCACGATTAATACTGTCCACCGATGCACCCGATACGTCGCTCGGCCAAGGCATCGACCAAGTAGCTTACGTGACTGCAACTTTGGTCGATAACAAGGGCATCCGTATTCCCGATAACAATACCGTGGTCAAATTTGGTGCCAATGGGCAAGGCATCATCGTGGCGGTTGATAATGGCGATTTGATGGATCACGACCCGTTCCAAGCCACGCAACGTAAACTGTACGATGGCAATGCTGTTGCCATCCTGCGTGCGAATGCCGCTCAGGGCAGCATCAGCGTAACAGCTAGCGCACCCGGCGTTCCTGATGCAAAATTGATGATTCCAGTTGTCCCCATCAAGCCACTAGTACCGGAACATAGTTTTTAAGATTTTGCGAAAATAGGGCGAGCACGGCATGCCGTGCTTGCCTCTCATCGCCTAGATTTTCCAGAAAATGCACAACAAAGAAAGGCATCCCAATGCGATATCTTCTTACCACCGCTGTTATTTTTTTTGCGGCCAGTCTCACGGGCGCAGCCAATGCAGTTAGTAAAGCCGCCCCGGCTGGCGAAACGTTTTTCAAACGCAATTGCGCAAGTTGTCATAGCGTTGACCCTGCAGTAACCTCTGGTGCCGGTCCTGGCTTGGCTGGCGTCGTCGGTCGCAAACTGGGTACAGCGAAGGGCTACAATTATTCTGACGTACTAACTCAGGCAGGGATCAAAGGAAAGACTTGGACCGCTGCCGATCTCAGCATCTTTCTGACCGATCCCGCCAAGGCAATTCCGGGCACCAACATGCCAGTCAATATCCCAGCCAAGAAGGATCGCGCTGATGTCATCGCTTATCTCAGTTCGCTTAAAAGCAGCCCGCTTAAAAACAATGCCGCAGCACCGGTAGTCACATCGGCCGTCACCGCTGAAAAACTAGCTGCCGATACCGCAGCGACCGACCGCTGGACCGATGACGTCCCTGGAAAAATTCACCATCTCACGGTAGCCGATTTGCCTGCACCATTTTCTAGCCCCAGCACCGGCAATTCGCCAAAAGTGGTAGCACGTCCCGAAGGCGTTGTCCCTACTATTCCAACCGGCTTCAAAATCAACCTGTTTGCCAGCGATCCCGACAAAGGCCGCTTGATGATCAAGGCACCGAATGGCGATGTCTTTCTGTCCGAACCGGGTAAAGGAAAGATCAAGATTTTGCGCTCATTAACAGGAGAAACTGCCGACACTATCAACGTGTTCGCTTCAGGTTTGGATCGCCCGTTCGGTATCGCGTTTTACCCTTCCGGCCCCAATCCGAAGTACCTCTATGTCGCCACGGTCAATTCCATCGTCCGCCTTCCCTACGCAAACGGCGATCTCATCGCCAGTGCGCCGCCGGAAATTATTGTGCCGGTGTTAACCGCAGCAAAGGGCGCGCACAGCAGCCGCACCTTAACTTTTTCGGCTGACGACAAAATCATGTTCCTGTCCATCGGATCGGCCACCAATGTTGCCAACACCATGGTTCCCACGCCGCCTGTACCGATGCCAGAATGGGAAGCCAGGCAAGGCCTGGGCGCCGCCTGGGGCGATGAACTCGATCGCGCCGTGGTGTTAGCCTTCGACCCGCAAGGTGGCGCGCGCCGCACTTATGCGGCAGGTTTGCGCAATTGCGTCGGCATGGTGGTGTATCCGCTAACCGGCGACCTGCTGTGCAGCGTCAACGAGCGCGACGAATTAGGCGATAACCTGCCGCCCGATTACGTCACTCGCGTCAAGCAAGGTAACTTTTACGGCTGGCCGTGGTATTACATCGGCGATCATGAAGACCCGCGCTTGGCTGGCGCACGTCCCGATTTGAAAGGCAAAATCACCACGCCGGATGTGCTGTTGCAAGCCCATTCAGCACCACTGGGTATGGCGCCGTATCTGCCACTTAAAGGTGCAAAATATGCATTCCCCAAAGAGTATGAAGGTGATGTCTTCCTTGCTCTGCACGGTTCTTGGAATCGTGCCACACGCAGCGGGTCGAAGGTCGTTCGCCTCATAATGAAAAATGGTATTCCGACTGGCGAATACCAAGATTTCCTGACTGGATTGATCCTTAGCGACAAGGAAGTATGGGGCCGTCCTTCCTCTGTCTTGGTTGCAAGCGATGGTGCGTTGCTGGTCGATGACGATGCCAGCGGCACCATTTGGCGGATTGTGCCTAATTAGGTCATTGGCCTAAAACATTGTAGGGACATCACATTCGTGGCTCCTTTTTTATGGGAAATTTGAATGTGTCATACCTAGACATTAGGCGCAACAGCACTTGAGCGTTGCATTTGGATGCGATAATAGCGCTTTCTAGTAAGTTCATTTTTTTCCTTCCATGCCAGAATTTGCCCCACTTAAAAACGATACTTTCATTCGCGCTTTGTTGCGTCAGCCGACGGACTACACCCCGTTGTGGCTTATGCGTCAGGCAGGGCGTTATTTGCCGGAATATAAAGCGACCCGGCAACGTGCCGGCTCTTTTATGGGGCTGGCTACTAATCCTGATTACGCCACCGAAGTAACCTTGCAGCCGTTAGATCGTTTTGCACTAGATGCAGCCATCTTGTTTTCGGACATCCTGACAGTGCCGGATGCGATGGGTTTGGGTTTATATTTTGTGGAAGGGGAAGGGCCGAAATTTGAGCGCCCTTTGCGCGACGAACAAGCGGTTATGGCTTTGCGCGTACCGGATTTGGAAAAGCTGGAATATGTATTCGAGGCGGTCACGCAGATTCGTATAGAGTTGAACGGTCGTGTGCCGTTGATCGGTTTTTCTGGCAGTCCTTGGACCTTAGCTTGTTACATGGTGGAAGGGGGGGGGTCGGGAGACTTTCGTTCGGTCAAGACAATGTTGTATAACCGCCCTGACCTGATGCATCATATTTTGCAGACTAATGCTACGGCGGTAGCGGCGTATTTAAATGCTCAAATTGATGCCGGTGCTCAAGCTGTAATGATTTTTGATACCTGGGGCGGTGCGTTGGCTGATGGGATTTACCAAGAATTCTCGCTGCGTTATATGCAGGACGTGATGCGTAAGCTAAAACGCGAGAAAAATGGTGTACGTATTCCAGCAATCGTGTTTACCAAGGGCGGTGGCTTATGGCTTAATGCAATTGCTGATATTGGCGCCGACGCAGTGGGACTAGACTGGACCGTGGACCTCGGGAAGGCGCGCACGCTGGTGGGAGATCGTGTCGCATTGCAGGGTAATCTGGATCCCGTTGTTCTCTTTGCTAACCCAGATCAGATCCGTGCTGAAGTAAAAAAGGTACTCGATTCTTTTGGGAAACCGCACTCCGGTTCTGGCCATGTGTTTAATTTGGGACATGGTATTTCACAATTTACGCCGCCGGAATCAGTAGCGGCGATGGTTGATGCTGTGCATGAGATTAGCCGTGCGATGCGTCTTTGAGACATGCCTCACAGTGGCCAGCCACTCCAGATAAGACTATTTAGATGTACGTGAATAAGCGTATTAATTCACAGCATTTTTATGCGAATTTGCACCAAGTTACTCATACTTATGCACAAAAAAAGTGAACCGAAAAATTTATTGAGGAAATATTTTTTGCGGGGGCTTGATTTTTTAAGTTATTGATTTTGAAGACTTCTTTTTTGCTTCCCGTTTAAGCAAAGTATTGAGGCCCGCATAAAACCTAGGCTTTGCAGCCATCAAGAGGTACTTATCCACAAAGTTATCCACATTACTTGTGGGCAGTTTAAAAAGTGCTTATGAAACCGATAGTTGGCGTATTTCTTGAGACTCTACATTAACTCATGTTGCATCGCATTCTCAAAATAGTACTCGACATCCCTCTTGACTTTATCTTCGATTATCGCTGGATCGGTGAGGAGGTCGCGATTCCTAGGGTGGGGCAGCTTGCTTTAGTGCCCTTTGGTCGACGGAAACTGATGGGTCTTATTGTTGAGGTTGGCGATAGTACGGATGTTGATCCCGCCAAACTGAAGAATGTAATCGCTGTACGCAGCCAGATAGGGCCACTATCTTGTCAGTGGTTAGCTCTTTGCAATTTTGCAGCTAGCTACTATCAACGCCCCCTCGGCGAAGTGGTAATTCCTGGCTTGCCAAAAAATTTGCGGGCTGAGAAGACGATGGCGCTTGATCGTGCCCTGAAAAAGCTAACCAAGACAGCTGACAACCAAGATCCCGCTTTATGGGATGTGCCGAAATTAAACCCGGCGCAGCAACGCGCTGCCGATACCATCGCCTGTACACCAGGGTTCTCATCGTATTTGCTTTATGGCGTCACAGGAAGTGGGAAGACCGAAGTTTACCTGCAAGCCGCAGCAAAAATTTTAGACTCAGGATCTAACACCCAAGTACTGATTTTGGTACCGGAAATTAATCTGACGCCGCAATTAGAGGGAAACATTCGGGCCCGTTTTCCGAACATCAGGTTGGCAACCTTGCACAGTGGGTTGGCCGAAGGCGAGCGCATGATGCACTGGCTGGCAGCGCATCAGGGACAGGCACGCATCATTTTGGGTACACGGCTGGCGATACTGGCTTCGTTGCCACAATTAAAGCTGATCATTGTCGACGAAGAACACGACCTATCGTATAAACAACAAGAAGGGCTGCGTTATTCGGCACGCGATCTGGCGGTTTGGCGAGCACATCAACTGACTATTCCTATCGTGCTGGGTTCTGCTACTCCATCACTAGAAAGCTGGTGTCACGTATCATCTGGCCGCTATCAGATATTAGAATTGCGTGAACGTGCAGTAAAAAATGCAGAACTTCCTGTGATCAAATTGGTGGATGTGGAACGGGATAGGCCAATCGAGGGCTTGACCTCAACCTTGATGAGCGCGATTAAAATGCGGCTTGATCGGGGCGAGCAATCATTATTATTTTTAAATCGTCGTGGCTACGCGCCCGTCCTCTCATGCGATGCTTGTGGTTGGGTTAGTAACTGCACACGTTGTACTGCGTTCATGGTGCTGCATAAACCCGAACGGCGCTTGCGTTGTCATCACTGTAGTTTGGAGTTGCGCGTTCCCAGAGATTGTCCAACATGCAGTAATGTTGATTTGCAACCATTGGGGCGCGGCACCCAGCGGCTTGAGGAGGGTTTGCGAACACGTTTTCCAGAGGCTAGAATTCTGCGAATTGACGCCGATTCAACCCGTCTGAAAGGTGCTGCACAAGTCGCATTCGATATGGTTCATCGAGGAGAAGTAGATATTCTGATAGGTACTCAAATGGTCGCTAAGGGGCATGATTTCCAAAATCTGACCTTGGTAGGCATTGTTAATCCTGATACAGCATTATTCTCGCAGGACTATCGGGCTAGCGAAAGATTGTTTGCGCAGTTGATGCAGGTTGCTGGTCGTGCGGGACGAATTGCAAGAAGGGAAGGCGGTAACCTTAGCGAGGTATTGGTTCAAACGCGTTATCCAAATCATCCCTTGTATGCTGCTGTGGTGACGCATGATTATGACCATTTTGCCGACGGTTTGCTAAAGGAGCGCCAACAGGCCTGCCTCCCACCCTATATATTCCAAGCATTGCTGCGTGCAGAGGCAAAAGAGCTTCACGTAGCGATCAATTTTCTTCTACGTGCAAAGGACTGCATGGCCTATGGGGGGATTACCCTTAACGACCCCATTCCAATGACGATAACACGTGTGGCGAATGTGGATCGCGCCCAGCTATTAGTTGAATGCGCATCGCGTTCGGTGCTTCAAGCATTTCTGAAAATCTGGTTGGTAGCATTAGAGGAAATAAAGAGTACTGCCAAATGGTCGTTGGAAGTCGATCCTGTAGATATATGATTTTCTAGAAAAGCGCTTGCCAAAGTTTAGGGACGTTTGATATAGTACGGCTCCCGTTGAGAAGGAGTGGTTAAGGCGGGGAGGGGAGTGAGGTGGTTAGAGGTAAAAGTTCTTCGGGTTTTTCGAAAATAAGTGTTGACGGAAAATGTGAAGCGCCCCATAATCTCATCTCTCTGCTGCTAGCAAACAAAACGATTTGATAGCGAAGCGAATGACGCGAGTTTGACGCTGAGGCGGGTACAGTTCTTTAAAAATTAACAGTCGATAAGTGTGGGC
>JANXTY010000067.1 GCA_025352145.1 Oxalobacteraceae bacterium | reverse complement strand
ACGTCGGCAAGCGCGGCTTGATAGGCCCCATAGCCTGGGGTATCGGGATCGGTGATGACCGCTAATTTTGCCAGGCTGTCGGTTGCTTGCTCGTAAGCGTTCCCCGCTACTTGCATTTGCTGAAATAAGGAAAGGGAGGTGCCTGTGGCAGGGGTGGTAGTTGTGCTTGTGCCGGTACCCCCGGCACCTGTCGTTGCGGCAGGACTAGTACTGCCCCCGTCAATGGCGTTGTAATAGGCCTTACTGGCAATTTGATAGGCTGCTGCTGCGGCATTCACTGTGCCTAATGCGTCCTGGTATGCGGTGAAATCGTGCTGTATTTCTTCATAGAGAAGTTTGGTAATGTCCATTGCAGCTTGGGCATTGTCTACATCGAGTTGGCTTGCCCCTGTGCCACATTCAACGTCGGCAGCCTGAACACGTAGCGCCTCAGTCACATATACCTCGTTGAGGTAGTAGTCGTCAGACCAATAACGCGTAATAGGGCCGTTGGAATCGACATAAGTATGGCCATCATGCGTCGGCCGACTATGGTAGGTATCAAGCGCCAATTGGTGTGCCTTAATGGCCTGGTCCAATTTAACGGTTGAATCGTATCCGTTCTTCAGAGTGTAAAAATTATTAGTATCGTTCCCAAGCTGGGTTTTGGCGCGGCCTACCTCAGTTAGCGTCACTGGCGTTATTCCCGCTAGATCTGATCTTGCGAGAGCAAGGAGATCTTTGGTTTGAATCATTTCGGCATAGAGCACGTCTAGTTGCGCGGCAGTTAGCTTGACGGCTGCCGGTACTGCTAACTCTGGAATGCTTGGCGCTGACGGGGAAGTTGGTGCTGGGGTTGGGGTCGGCACTGGCGTTGGTGCTGGTGCCGGTGCTGGGGTTGGTGGCGGTGTTGGAACTGGCACTGGCGTCGGTACCGACACTGTCTCGGGCGCCCATCCATAGGCGCTGCGCGCATGGTCATACGCGGCTTGGGCAACCGTGAGTTTGGCCGCTGTTGCCTGATAAAGATTTTTCGTGCTGACTAAAGCGTCATAGGCGATGCGGCTATTGACGGACGTATTGGCGAGTTGATTCACCAGATCGCAGGTGTCTTGATCGTCCGAGTAGAAATGATTGACTTCATCGCCCGCCACCGAAAACTGGGCGCTGGCATCGCCGGCTTGCTGGGCCAGACGGCTGAGAATGCCTGTGGCGACAAAGGCGGCATCGAATGCTTTGGAGGCGCTTAAGGCGGCATCGAAAGCGGTCTGGCTGTCCACCAATGCATCTTCGTAAGTCATTCCTCCATAAGTGCCTACGTACAGGGAATATTGCTTGAACTTGGCGTCGGCCGCAGTCAATTTGGCATTGAGGTCGGTTTGGGACTGCGCCAGGTCGCTGTATTTGGCCCATGCGGAAGTCGCCGCGAGCAGGGTGGCATAGAGCTTTTCTATGAGGGGCTGCGACGCATCGCCTGTGAGTACATTGCTTTGGTAAGTACCGAAGTCCTGGTCGGCCTGATTCTTGGCGGTGGCTATTTGTGTGCTGGACGCGACCTTGATCGTGGCCAGTTCCTGTTTGACGCCGTCGCGTGCGACCTTGGCGCCGAGCATGGTGAAGTACAGCGGATCGGGCGTTAAGGAGGGTAATAAGATCGGGAGCGGTAACGTCGCGGCGTATGCCTTGCCCGCGTTGTCGCAGGCTGTCTGCGCAGCGCTGATTTTATCGAAGGCAGCCTGACGTGCGAGCGCGTCGTTGTAGCGCGTTTGCGCTTGACCTAACGCCAGGTCGGCCTGATAGGCGTTGCCCCATACGCTGCCCAGATAATTGCGCAGCCAATCCACTGTGTCCTGATCCGTATCGCCGCCCGCGTCCAATGCGGCCTGGGCATCGTCCAGATCTTGTTGCGCCTGTTTGAGCGCGGCGGCCAGATCGGCGCTTTGACGGAGGTAGACATCGAGATTGGTTTGAATCGCCGCTACCTCGCCAGGCAGAAGCGGCTTCATTGCGCTGGCGTCGTGCTTAGCGCTTCTCAAGGCCGTCTCTGTCGCTAGCACCGCTGCCGCTAAAGGGTCGCCCGCGACCTGCGTCGCATTGCCCAGATTGTCGACCGTCAATACGGTTTTTTTACCCGTGGTCAGATTGGTGATGCCGGTGAGCGAGCCGTCGCTTGCCGTGATGTATTCGGTGGTGCCGGTAGCATCGATGCTGTGCCTGCCACTAATCGCTTTGCCGCTGCTGTCTTTATCGGCATCGGTCAAGGTCGTGACGTTGCCCAGTTGGTCGGTGACCGACGACAGGGCGACCTTGCCGTCGTAGTCATTGCCATAGGCAAAGGTGAGGGCGCTGCCGTCTTTCTGGACAATGGCGGCGATGCGGTTGGTCTCGCCCTGATAGCTATAGGTGGTCCAGTAGGTGTTCTCATCGGCCACGCTATTGTCGCCGGGGGTCAGGTCGGTGGTGACGCGCGTCAAGCGGTGCAGGCTGTCGTAAGTGTAGTGGGCGCGGGTAGCGGTGCGGTAGAACCGGCTGTCGTTCTGGTCTTTGCAGGTGGTGCGCACTTCGGTCAGGTCATGGGCAGCATTGTATTCAAACTCCATGCGGTTACCGAGGGGGTCGGTGATAAACGCGAGCAATCCGGTGCCGTCATACGTGAAAATGGTGGGGCGCACCTGCGTGTTATTGGCCGCTGAAATAATGCGTCCGCCGGCATGCCGGTCGTAGGTTTCGGTATTGCCTGTCACGCCATCGGTCCACTTCCACGACCCGCCAGGATCATTCGCATACACGGCTTCGAGCGTGTCGGCACTGCCCCTGACATGGGCGGCGCGGTAGAGATCTTGCCCAGCCACTTTAAAATAAAGCGTCTCGGAACCGTCGCCGTTGGCGCGGGTAATGGAGACGCCGGGGTGGAAGTCCTTGACCTGTTTGACCAGGCCGATCTGCCAGGTGTTGGCGTTGACAGCGCCAAAGGCGCCTTGGGAATTGTAGGTGCGGGTGAGGGAAATATCGACGCCGGTCGAGGGCAGGAAGCCGTCTTTTTGTTGAATCACTACGTTGCCGGTGGCGGCGTTGAGGTAGACGCTTTGTTTGTCGCGCCCCATCTGGGGATGGCCGATCAGGCTTTGCTGGCCTGATTTGGTGGCCGAACTGTTAAAGAGGCCCAGGCTGTTTCCTGTGACTATGGCGACCATGATGATTTTCTTTATAAAATTGGCGTGGAGGGTGGGAGGTAAGACGCTTTTTTAAAACCAGGTTGACGCTTTATTTTTTCGGCAGACAGGGAGGAGGCAATGCACCTTCTCCTGACGCGGCACCATTTAGGGAAAGCATTGACTGAATGGGGAAACGAAAAATTGCTGATTTTATATTTTAATGATAAGGGATGCAACACCTTTTTGGAGGAGCGTTGCAGAGGATGTTGCAGATGAGGGGATGGACTATGAGGGGAGCTGTTGGGAGGGGCTGTCAGAACGGGCTGTCAGAACGGGCTGTCAGAAACCAAGTGCTCCGTTTATGATGGCGCTTGCAAAAAACAATCACCACAATTACCACAATCACACCAATGCGGAGTAAAGAATGCGCTTTCACTGTATGCAGGGCAGGAATAGGGAATCGAACGCTAAAAAAATATCCTCGACAGGGAGCGTAATAAAAGCGTTTCCTCCTGTGTGCGCAATTCTTTTCTGTGCTCTTCTCTTTACTGGCCCTGTCTTATTCGCCGCGCCATTGGCGACAGAAAAAATCGATCGCCATGCGTTGGTGACGCGGCACAATCCGCATCTGGAAAAAATGGACCCTTGGGCGCCGCTGAGCGTGGGTAATGGCCAGTTTTGTTTTACGGCGGACATCACCGGCCTGCAAACATTTTCCGATCATTATTTTGCCAACGGCATTCCCCTGGAAACGATGGCGCGTTGGGCGTGGCATGAAGATCCTAATCCCCACTCTTATCAATTAGCGGATGCCAATACCGATTACACAGGGGGAGGAAAAATACAGCCTTATCCCACATTGGGCAGCAGCCCCGCCGGAAAGTGGTTGCGCGAAAATCCACACGATATGCCGCTGGCCCAATTAGGTTTGTCGTTTACGCATGCCGATGGACGCGCGCTTGCGTTGACGGATGTGGAGCAGATGAATCAAACGCTGGATATGTGGTCCGGCGTACTCACCAGCCGATATAGCATCGATGGCCAGCCGGTCGTGGTGACGACGGCCAGCTTCCCCGCGCAAGGCATCGACGATACGATTGCTGTGCGGATTGAATCGCCGCTGGTGGCGTCAGGCAAGCTGGGCGTGCGACTTGCTTTTCCACGTGGGCACGATATTAAAGGGATCTCCAACCCTGACCTGGACTGGTCGCGTCCGGCGTCGTACAGTACGACCATTCTTTCTCAGAATGAGCGGAGGCTGACGCTGGTTAATGCCCGTGACGCGTTTCACTACACTGCAACGCTTGCAACGAGCGCCGCTAGTGCAGCTCTCGATATGGCGAGAACCGGCCCCCACGCGTTTCGCATCGCAGCGGCCAGCGGCGAGGTATTGGAATTCACACTCGCCTTTTCGCCTGAAGTGGCGGTGAATGCTTCCACACCTCCCTCAAACGATACTCCTTCGGCCGCAGCGGTATTTTCGGCCAGCGCTGCTTATTGGAAGGCATTTTGGCAAAGTGGCGCGGCGGTTGAATTTAAGGGGAGTACCGATGCTCGCGCAACGGAGCTGGAACGGCGCGTCATTTTGTCTCAATATCTGACAGCGATTCAGTTCGGCGGTAATTTTCCGCCGCAAGAAAGTGGGTTGACCAACAGTACTTGGTTTGGAAAACACCATACTGAAATGGTGTGGTGGCATGTCGCTCATTTTGCCCAGTGGGGGCGTGGGGCATTTTTGGCGAACACCCTCCGGTGGTATCAAAGCGCGCTGCCTGTCGCGCGTGCGATTGCGCAATCGCGCGGATTACAGGGAGCGCGCTGGCCGAAGATGATTGGCCCGAATGGGCGTGAAAGTCCGGGGGGAAATCCGCTTATTGTCTGGAATCAGCCGCACATGATTTACCTTTCCGAGCTGCTCTACCGCAACGATCCTACGCCAAAGACGCTGGCGCTGTATCGCGATCTGGTGTTTGAAACAGCCGAGGGCATGGCGAGCATGCTGCGCTGGGACGAGGCGCGTGACAGTTATGCGCTTGGCCCTCCGTTATGGATAGCGCAGGAAATCTACGATCAGAACACCAGCAAGAATCCTACCTACGAACTCAGTTATTGGGCACGCGGATTGGAAATTGCCCAGCAATGGCGCGAACGTCTCGGCCTGCCGCGCGATCTGGAATGGGAAAAAAAACGGACGCACCTGCCTCCTCTGGCGCAAAAAGAGGGCAAGTACGTCGCCCTTGAATCAACCCCCGATACCTGGGACAACATCGCAAGCCGGCACGATCATCCTTCCTTCCTGATGGCGCTCGGGCAACTGCCGGGAGATGGGGTAGATCGTACCGTCATGCGCCGCACGCTGGATGCGGTTCTCAAAGAATGGGATTGGGAAGCGAAGATTTGGGGCTGGGATTATCCGATGATCGCCATGACCGCTGCGCGCTTAAATGCGCCAGCGCAGGCAGTGGATATTTTGCTGAAAAATGGGCCGCATAACGCTTACACCGCCAACGGTCACAATCCGCAACGACCAGGCCTGCCTGTTTATTTGCCGGGCAATGGGGCGTTGTTATCGGCGGTTGCTTTGATGGCTGGCGGTTGGGATGGCGCACCGGCCTACGACGCACCGGGGTTTCCGCAGGATGGCAGCTGGGTGGTGCATGCCGAAGGTTTTCATCGACTTCCCTAGGATGTCACTGGCGATGGTGGGAAATGAGCGCATCGATTTTCCATCATTCATCATCGATCATTCATCATCGATCATTAATACAGGCACGCCACAACACAACACAACACAACACCCTCAACACCACTCAACTCAACTACTCATAACGCAGCGCATCGATCGGATCGAGTTTGGCCGCTTTATTCGCCGGAACAACGCCGAATACGATGCCGACGCCAGCGGAAAACAAAAAGGCCAGCGCTATCGCCCACCACGGCACATAAGCGTCGGGAAAATCGGGAATGAGCTTGGCAATACCGAAGCCCAGGCCGAAACCTAATGCCAAACCAATGGCGCCGCCCATGACCGATAGCGTGACCGCTTCAATCAAAAACTGCATCATGATATCGCGGCTGCGTGCGCCGATTGCCTTGCAGATGCCGATCTCGCGGGTACGTTCAGTGACCGATACGAGCATGATGTTCATGATGCCGATTCCGCCGACCAGCAGCGCAATGCTGACGATGCCGCTCATGACGAGTGTGACAGTGGCAATGAGTTTGTCAAAAGTTTTGGCTAACTGATCTGCGGAGGTAATCTCGAAATCATCTTTGTCGGCAGGCTTGAGCCGGTGTGCGCTACGCAGTACGGAACTCATATGGCGTTTGATCTCATCGATGCGGTTGATATCGGTGAGCGATACCATAATCTGTAAATTGTCGAGGCGCCGGCTGTAACCGGCAATGCTGCGCCCTGTTTTGAATGGAATGAGTACATAGCTGTCTTGCGACATGCCGAATAATTCACCGCGTTTTTCCATGACGCCGATAATTTTGAACCAGTCATTATTAAATCGAATGAATTGGCCGAGCGGATTTTCCGGCAGGTGTAAGTCCTCGATCAGTTTTTCGCCGATGACGGCAACACGGCGTGCGCCTGCCTCATCGGATTCACTAATAAAACGTCCCATTTGCGTATAGCGTTGCTCCACGTTTTGACGGCTGGGGGTGGTCGCGGTGACTTGTACGGAAGTGGTCGAACTGCCAAAGCGCAGTTCGGAGAAGCCGAGCGAAAACAGCGGGCTGAGTTCGCGGATTTGTTCGACATGGCTGCGCAATTGCTCGACATCGTCAAAGCGCAACGCATTACGCTTGCCGCGCATCGTTTCCTTGAAGTCGTTGCGCGGGCCCACGGTCAGTGAATTGGCCCCCAGTCCTTCGAACTGCTTGGTCACGCTTTGCGATAAACCCTGAATGAGCGAGATGACGGTGATGACCGAGGCGACACCGATGATGATGCCCAGGGAGGTGAGAAAACTGCGTAGCCGGTGCGCGCGGATCGAGGCCAGGGCCGAGCGGATACTTTCCATGAGGAGAAACATGGCTAGCTTCCCCGGGCGGTAGGCAGGTCGCTGACGACACGCCCATCCTGTAAGCGCACGATGCGGTGACATTGTTGCGCGATGTCAGGTTCGTGGGTCACGATGACGACGGTTTGTCCGTTGCGATGCAGTTCTTCGATCAACGCTAAGATGTCGCGGCTGGTGGCAGAGTCGAGGTTGCCGGTCGGTTCGTCGGCCAGCAAAATGGCTGGTTTGCCGACCAGTGCGCGGGCGATAGCGACACGCTGACGCTGGCCACCCGAGAGTTCGTTGGGGCGGTGGTGTACGCGATCACCCAAGCCCACATGGGCTAACGCTTCGGCGGCCATGCGCTTGCGCTCCTTGGGCGCAATGCCGCGATAGATCAGTGGCTGCGCGACATTATCTAATGCGCTGGCGCGTGGCAGCAGGTGAAAACTCTGGAAAATAAAACCAATTTCTGCATTACGCACCAATGCCAGTTCGTCGCTATCCATCATGGCCACATCGCGTCCATTGAGTTGATAGCGTCCTGCGCTGGGACGATCCAGGCAGCCGACAATGTTCATCATGGTCGATTTTCCCGAGCCGGAAGCGCCGATGAAGGCGACAAATTCATTGCGTGCAATATGCAGATCGATGCCCTGTAACGCATGCACGGTTTGATCGCCCATCTGATAGTGTTTTTCAATGCCGGACAGGGTGATCAAGGTTTGTCTCCGGCCGATGGTTTAAGCGGCTTGACCTCTACCTTCAGCGCTACTGCTTCATCGCCGTCATGCAGGTCGCGTAAAGTGCGGGCAGGGCCGATCGCTACGGAATCGCCTAATGCCAGCCCCTTTAGAATCTCCTGATTGGCATCATCGGCCATGCCGACTTCGACGATCTTCTTGCGGACCACGCCATTCACCACGGCGAACACATAGTTACTGTTTTTGGCCGTATCTTTTGCGTTGCCCGATTCGTTGGTGAGGATCGCCTGAATCGGCAGTGCCGGTCCGGCGCGGCCATTTCCGGTGACGATCTCGACACGGCAAGTCATGCCTGTACGGAGGGCCAGGGTAGTGTCGTCGAGCCGTAGTTTGACGACATAACTGCGTCCTTGCGAACCGCTGGAAATGCGGGGCGCCATCGAGATGGATTCGACCTTGCCGGTGACAGGTTTGTCGTAAAAAGCAGCCGGGAACACGCGGGCGACCTGATGGGTTGCGATGCGCGCAATATCGGCTTCATCGACATTGACTTCGGCCATCAGACTACCGACATCGGCAATCGTCATCAAACTCGAACCGGCCATGCCGGTAGCGCTGGCAACGGCGGTCTCGCCGATCTTGATCTGCACCGAAGTGGCAGTACCGCTGATGGGCGCGCGCACTTCGGTTTTGGCCAGCCGTTCTTTTGCTTGCGACAACATGGCTTGCGCCTGCTGCAAGCTTTCACGGCTGGCGCGCAGATCAACGCTGGCCATATCCATCTGGTGCGACACTTCTTCGAACTTGCTGACATCGATGAATTTTTCCTGCATGAGACGCCGATTGCGCTCAACGTTACGCTGCTGATTTTCTACGTTGAGCTGGGCACGTTCAATGGAGACCTCGGCATTGCGTTTATTTGCTTCATGTTGTGCCACTTCGGCGCGGTAGCTGGTCGGATCGAGGCGCAGCAGGATTTGGCCTTTCTCAATCTTGTCGCCTTCCTTGACTAATACTTCCACCACTTTGCCGATGACTTCGCTCGATAATTGAACCTCCTGGCGAAATACGAAATTACCCGATGCAAGGATAGAGGGGTGAATTTCATGTTGCTGTACTTTGGCCATCTCGACTTCGTGTTTCGGTTTCGATGTACGACTAAATTTAACTGCGACGGGGATAACGATCATGGCTGTCACAACGGCTGCAGCGATCAGTTTACGATTCATGAGAAGTGGTACCGGTTAGTGGAACAGAACGGGAGCAGAACGATCTTGGCAATCAAGAAGGTGTAGATGAGGACATACGGAAAAATAGCAACCGTTAAAAGAAATGTTAAAGAGGATGTTAAAGAGAATATTAAAGAGAGCGTTAAAGATCATATAAGCCAGGCAGATTTAAAATCTGCGCTAATTCATCCAGCGCTGTCTGCACTTCAATCGCCAGTGCAGGGTCGGCCAGATCTGCCGGCGATAGCCGATCGCGATAATGTTTTTCAACCCAGGCGACGCATTTTTTATATAAGTGATCGTCCATGATGACGCCCTGATGCATCGCGCGTTCCTGCGCTCGGGTAAGTACCGTACGCAAACGCAGGCAGGCAGGTCCACCGCCGTTGCGCATGCTTTGCCGCAGATCGAAACAAAGTAATTCGTCTATCGGCATTCTGCTGCTTCCCTCGCTTCCACTGTGTAGTAATTTTTGAAGATAAGCCGCGATGGTTTTATTTTCCTGGCATTCTTGTGGAATCACCAGGGCCATCTTTCCGTTCGGTTTGGATAATAGCTGGCTGTTAAATAGATAGCTGGATACGGCATCTTCAATGGATATTTCATTCGTACCGACACGGATCGCGTGTAGCGGAATGCCGTTGTTTTCCATCGCACTTTGGAGTGATGCCAAGGATGCCGTTTCGTTCAAAAACGCTTGCTGGTGATAGAACAAGACATTGCAATTGCCGACCGCGATGACATCGTTGTGAAAGATGCCCTGATCGATGACATCGGGATTTTGCTGGAAGTACACCGTACGCGTTTCGTTTAATCCGTGTTGTCTGGCGACAGCTTGACTTGCCTCTAGCGTATGTCGTGCCGGATAGTGTGTCGGCGTCGGATTGTGGGGGCCGAACTCGCTGCGACCGTAGACAAATAGGGCGATCCCCGCACTTCCATGCGTGTCGCACAGGCGCGTATGGTTGGCTGCGCCTTCATCGCTAAAGGCAGGTGTCGATGGCAGCGCTTCATGCACGGCAAAATGCTGGGGGTCGTTAAATAGCCTGCGCAAAGTGCGCGTGGTCTGTAGGTGTTCCTGCGAGCGATGTAGTTTGCTATGAAGATTGGCGGGGGTGAAGTGCAACCTGCCGTCGGCGGTATCGGCCGAGGGGCTGACAGTGGCGGCGTTGGCCGCCCACATTGCCGATGCGGAGTAGGCGCATGCCAGGATAAGAGGCGATTCTTTGTAGGCGCGTGCCAGTACGTCGGCGTCGCTGCCGCCAAAACCTAAGTTGCGCAGCAGGGTGAAATTAGGGCGGTTTTGCGGTGGTAGTACGCCTTGCCCAAAGCCGCGTTGCATCAGAGCATACATTTTCTCTAATCCCTGCAGCGCTGCCTGTTTTGGATTGGCTACGCTATTGGCGTTATTGCATGAGGCGATATTTCCTAAAGAAAGGCCTGCATAATGATGCGTTGGGCCGACCAGTCCGTCGAAATTAAATTCGCGTGCCGTGGGTTGGGGTGTTTGCATGCGGGGTCAATTTCTTTTTGTGCTTCATTATTAGAGCAGCTTCGCCTGATTTTGTGAACGCGTACGCTACCTTAATTTTGTATCGGATTGTATAAGTCGGGGTACGATCCTGTTTTTTAAAATGTCAAACCGGGCGACAATTGTTTAGGCATTTCCAGAGAATGATTTTCGGCCGATGCCATCGGATAGGCACAATAATCGGCAGCGTAATAGGCGCCTGGCCGATGGTTTCCCGATATGCCGATGCCGCCAAACGGGGCGGCGCTGGCGGCACCGGTGGTCGCTCGATTCCAGTTGACGACACCTGCCCGTGCATGCGCCAGGAATTGTTTCCAGCGCTGCGGATCGTCGCTCAGCAGCGCAGCGGTCAGGCCGAACTGGGTGGCATTCGCAGTGGCTATCGCTTGCTCAAAACTGGTCACACGGATCACCTGTAGCAAAGGGCCGAACCATTCTTCATCGGGAATATTATTGACATAAGTGACGTCCACGATACCGGGCGATACGAAGCCGGTGCCTTTGGTCAACTGGCGCATGGACAGCAAGGATTTACCGCCTTTTTGAATCAGATCGGTTTGCGTCTGCACTAGCTTTTCTGCAATGGCGGATGAGACCAGCGGCCCCATGAAGGGTGGCGGGAATTGATCGTAGGGACCAATGTGGATGCGGCTGGCGATTTCAATCAACCTGTCGATAAATGCCTGGCCTTGATCGGAGTCCTCGACGATCAAGCGACGGGCGCAGGTGCAGCGTTGACCGGCGCTGGCAAAGGCGGAAAGAATGGTGTAATAAACCGCAGCATCGCACTCTTTCACATCCCATACGACTAAGGGATTGTTGCCGCCCATTTCCAGCGCCAGCATTTTTTCTGGATGGCCGCCAAACTGGCGATGCAGGCTGAGCCCGGTTTTGCTACTTCCGGTAAAGAGAATGCCGTCTAGCTCCGGGTTCTGTGACAGCGCGGCACCGACTTCGCCTGCGCCATTGATTAAATTTAATACCCCATTGGGCAACCCCGCTTGTTGCCATAGCTGGACGGTTTGAATGGCCGTTCTTGGCGCGTATTCGCTCGGTTTGAAGACGATGGTATTGCCCGCGATCAGGGCCGGGACGATGTGGCCATTGGGCAAATGGCCGGGGAAGTTATAGGGGCCAATGACGGCAAATACCCCATGCGGGCGATGGCGCAATACGGTCAAGCCGTCAGTAACGGCATGGGAAGTTTGTCCCGTGCGTGCTTTGTAGGCCTGGACGGAAATGTCGACTTTGTTGGCCATGGAGGCGACTTCGACCCGGGCTTCCCACAAGGGCTTGCCGACTTCGAGACAAATCAGGTGCGCAAGCTGTTCGGAATTTTCCTGGAGTAAATCGCGAAAGGACAGGCATACTGCAATCCGCTCGTTCAGCGTCGCTTGCGCCCACGCGCCAAAGCTGGCGCGGGCTGCATGACAGGCAGCATCGATATCGGCGGGACTGGCGGCATTGCCGGTACGTAGCACCGTGCCGCTCGCAGGGTCGACGGTTTCCAGCAGCGCACCGGCACCGGCATGCCATTGTCCGTTGATGTAGTTGCTAAGCATGAGCTTCCCTTTTTGGGTTGAGCGGCAAGGTGCGAACCGGATCACCTGTCTGGCAATCTAACAAATTTTTCTCCTGAGCGGATAAAAAAATGGAGTCGGTTGATAGGGTTGATAGGCTTGATAGTGCAGATGCAACGGTCTGGCTGAGAATGATCCGAAAATGGGCCAAGGCCGTATTCGATACCAGCACCGGATGGGAGGCAGGCAGTAGGGGGCGCATAGCCGACGGGTCAGAAGTAGTTGAGTCAGAAGCAGTCGGGTCAACATCCAATAGCGAAGGCGCAGAATCAATTATTTTTACGGCGCTTTCATGCATGGCCCGCAGGGCGCTGATACGTGCTTGTAGCACTGGCCCGGCATCGAAAATATCGACATACCCTTCGAAGTGCAGACCTTCTTGTTCCAGCATGTGGCGCGCCGGTGCGGTGTTGAGATGCACTTTGCCAATGGCTTGTTGCGCTTCTTGCGGCAGATAGGCCACATACATGGGTTGGCTCGGCATTAATTCGGCGATAAACGATTTTTTCCCGAGACTGGTCAGGTCGTCGGCACGGCTGAAATCCATCTTGAAAAAATGCCGCCCGAGTCCTTCATAAAAGGGGGATACGCCTTCCGCACTTTGATAGCCGCGCATTTCCGCGATGACTTTTTCAGCAAATAAATGGGGGAACTGGGCGATGAATAATAATCGGCTTTTTGAGAGCAGCTTGCCATTATTTCCGTTGCGGTAATCAGGATGCAGGAACAGCGAGCACAGCTCGGTATAGCCGGTTAAATCATTGGAGAGATACAGCGTTTCCATCCGGGTAAAAATCTGCAGCTCGCGGCTGGAATGGACCACGGTGCCAATGCGGTAATTGTAAAACGGTTCGTCCAAACCCACGGCAGCCCGGATCGCGCACACACCGGCCAGCCGGTTGCAGGAGGTATCTTCCATCACGAACAGATAGTCGGCCCGCATTGGCGCTATCTGACTTGCAAAGGAGGCACAGGCCACATCCAATCGCTTAGATAACATGGCGCGGTCAGGCTTGAGCGAGGTCATGCCGGTACCCACCTGAGCGGCGAGTGCGAGCAAGGATTCCAGATCGTTTTCTTGGGCGGCCCGTACGATTAACATGCATTCCTCAAGGGATATTTCCGTCATTGAAAAAATTAAATTCGTGGCGGCACGGCATGCTGTGCCTCAATCGCAGAACGGCAAAACACCACACCGAACTACCCCGTCAAGAATCCATCCAGCGTCCGCCGACACAGTTGATTCGCCTCCTCGATCTGTGCATCGGATACGATCAGCGCTGGCGCAAAACGAAGTACATCCGGCCCGGCGATCAGCAACATTAATCCTTGTGCCTCGGCCGCTCTGGATATTTCCTTGGCGCGCCCTAGATACGCTGGCGCTAAGACTATCCCTAAGAGCAAGCCGCTACCCCGTACATGGGACAATACCTGCGGATAATCCCGGACCAGATTTTCCAGCATGGTTGTCAACACTGTCGCCGCTTGCTGGACCCGTGCCAGAAATTGCGGCGTGTTGATCGTCTCTAACACCTTGAGCGCCACCGTTGCCGCGAGCGGATTTCCGCCAAAGGTCGTGCCATGCGTGGCAGGGGTCAGCACGTTGCCAATCGCATGCGTAGTTAGCATGGCCGCTACCGGATAACCGTTGCCGAGCGCCTTGGCCGAAGTGAGTACATCGGGGGTTACCCCGTAGCCCATATAGGCATAGAGGAAACCGGTACGTCCGACACCGCATTGCACTTCATCGAAAATCAATAACGCGCCTGTTTTGTCACAGCAATCGCGCAGCGCTTGCAGGTATTCGCGCCGTGCCGGAATGACGCCTCCTTCCCCTTGCACCGGTTCTACCACGACGGCGCACACATCGTCGTCGATGGTGGCACGCGCAGCGTCAATATCGTTGAAAGGAATGTGTGCAATTTCTGGCGGTAGGGGTTCGAAACCTTCCGTATATTTTGGTTGCCCGCCCACCGACACAGTGAATAAGGTGCGGCCATGAAAAGAATGCGTGCACGAAATGATGCGCGACTTGTGCGGGCCGAATTGGGTATGCGCATATTTACGCGCCAGTTTAAATGCAGCTTCGTTGGCTTCTGCGCCGGAATTGCAAAAGAAGGCACGGTCGGCAAAGGTTGCTTCCGTTATCGCTTGCGCCAGGCGCAGCACCGGCTCGTTGGTGTAGCCGTTTCCCACATGCCAAAGAATGTGTGCCTGGTCACCTAACGCAGCGATCAGCGCGGGATGGGCATGTCCCAGATTGGTGACCGCAATCCCGGCGGTAAAGTCCAGATAATGTTTGCCCGCCTGATCCCATACCTCTAAGCCGGAACCACGCACGGGTACCATGTCGGATGGCGCATAAGTGGGGACCATGACGTTATCGAAAGTTTGCCTGGTGACGTTCGTCTCGTGCGAGTTCATACGTACCTTTCATCAAAATTTCAACTGCCTTGTGAATTCCCTAACTCTGCCATGCCACCGGAATACCCATTGAACGGGGACAGAAGTTCTCATTCCATTCTTTTAAAACGTTCACGAGATCGGCTCCGTCGACCTGTGTTTAGCATGCCATTGGCTAACGATCATTCCCGCAATCATCAACACCCCTCCTAAAACGCCGCGTCCTGCCATCGTTTCATCCAGCCAGAAATAGGCCGCGACAGCAGCGCAGGCAGGTTCGATAGCATAGATTACCGCCGCTTCGTTGGCGCTGCAATGGCGTTGCCCCCAAGCCTGTAGGGACATAATACCGATGGTGGCGACCAGACTCAAATAAATTAAATTTCCGAGATGTCTCGTCATTCCCGTCTGAATATTGTTCCAATCCAGATGACCCTGACTGGCGAATAATAACCAACTGCCTGCGCATAAAGCTACCGTCAGGATTTGCACGGTAGTAAACGACATTAAATTACTGACGCGACGGGTCATGACTTCCATCAATTTGATATAGATGCCAAAGGCCAACGCGCCCGCCAAAGCATAGTTGTCTCCCCCTCCCCATGCGCCACCATCCCAGCACAGCGCAAACAAACCGGCCAAGGCGAGCAATATCGCTAGCACGATGCGGCGTTCTGGAAGGCGCCCGACCACACAATCGAGCAGTGGCACGATCAATACATTGAGGCCGATGATGAACGCATTGCGATTGGAGCTGGTGCGCGCCAGACCTTCGAGTTGGAGGAGATAGCAGACGAGCAGTATCGATCCCATGAGCGCGCCCGCCGCAACATCGATATATTTAGCACGCAGCAAAAAAGGGGAGAGCAGAAAGCCTGCTATTGAAAAACGGATGCACACTATCCACGCGCTGGAGAAATCCCCTGTCAACTCCTTCATGGCGGGGAAAGTGGTACCCCATGCTGCGGTGACAATGAGGAGAGCAAGAATTCCGCGAAGATGAGATGGCATGATCAATGTTGTGGCGACTGGTGGACGCCAAGAGTAGAAACAGCGCGATTGTATGAAACCTGACTTGTATGAAGCTTGACGTTAAGTGATCAATCCCGGCCAATACTCTATCGCCCTGGATAAACAAGAATAATCATTGCCTCACTTCGCATAGAGTACATGAGCCTCGTTTGTTTTTGTGTTGTAACGGATGTTACGCAACCATCGTTGGAATATTGCGCACCGTAGGGGCACGGCATGCCGTGCCCAGCACTGGCGCAGCTATTTTTCGAAGGCCGAACCAAC
>JANXTY010000051.1 GCA_025352145.1 Oxalobacteraceae bacterium | reverse complement strand
CCATCAAGTGCAAAAAAACGCGACACACCTTTCTGCCAAAGAGGCAGAACTCAAAAATGCCCGTCTAAAAATACAGGCGCTGACCCTGGAGCTGGCGCACCACAAGCGCATGAAGTTCGGCGTCAGGACAGAAAGTCTCTCGGCAGAACAACGTGACCTCTTCATTGAAGAGGGCGAAACCGACCTTGCGGCAATACAGACTGAAATAGCGCAAGTGATGCCAACATCACGCCCGCCACGCAAATCGTCTGGCCGCCAAGCCTTGCCAGAGAATCTGCCCCGCATCGAACACCGTCACGAGCCAGAGTCATGTGCCTGCGGCCAATGCGGGAACGATCTCACCAAGATCGGCGAAGATATCAGCGAACAACTCGATGTCGAACCAGCCCGCTTCTTTGTTCATCGTCATATTCGCCCGCAGTACGCGTGAATGCGGAGGAATCTTTGATCGGGGGCGCTGCTGCTCGCTATACGCTTCTTTAAAACAAAAAAGCCACTGTCCTCCGATACCGCTGGCCAGCGATTGCCCGCTATGTAGAAAGCGGCAATCTGCCGATCGATAATAATCCGGTCGAAAATACGATACGCCCGATTGCCATTGGCAAAAAGAATTGGTTGTTCGCTAGATCGGAACGCGCGGGCAAACGTGCTGCTGCGATTCAGCGTTGGTTGGGGACGGCCAAGTTGAATGGGTTGGAGCCGCTGGCTTGGTTGAAGGATACGCTCGAAAAACTGCCGGCTTGGCCTTACACTTACAGCCGGATTGATAAGTTGTTGCCGTTGCGGGTGGTGCTTAACACATAGCGATCTGGCACGACAGGTGGATCGGCTGGAGGGTTACGGCAAAGCCGAGGGTAGCTTAAATCTGTGGAGCGTTTATAAATCAGTGACTGACTACCCGATTAATGCGCACATTCATCCTCTGCCATACCTGGTACTTCGGCTTGTAGGGTCACGTGGTCAATCCGATGTTTATCCAGCAGCATCGCTTTCACCCTTTTAAGCACATTCGGCCATTCTTGTAGATCGCGAATCACGATATGGCCGATCAGTGCCGGTTGGCCGGGGGACATTTCCCATACATGCAGATCGTGTACAGACGACACGCCCGTGATGGCTTCGAGGTCTTCGCCCACTTGCAAATAATCGATCTGGTGCGGCACGCTTTCCATTAAAAAATGGAACGATTGAGAGAGAACGCCGAAGGTTGATTTGAGGATGAGAAGCGTCACAAGAATCGATAGCAATGGATCGATTTGCATCCATCCCGTCAAGGAAATGACCACGCCCGCAGACAACGCGGCAAGGGAGCCGAGGAGATCTCCCATGACGTGTACCAAGGCTGCTTTGGTATTCAAGCTCTCTTTGTCGTGCGATAGCACCCAGGCGACAGCGATGTTGATGACCAGTCCGATAGCGGCAACCACGAAAACAGTTTTTCCTTGCACGCTTTCTGGTTTGGAAAGGCGTTGTACCGCTTCAAAAAAAATCCAGCCGACGACAGCCAGCATCACCAATCCATTAAAAAATGCCGCTAGTGCTTCCGCGCGTACCAATCCAAAGGAATGCTTAGCGGAAGGAGGGCGCTTGGCAATCGTTTGCGCCAACAGTGCCAGACCCAATGCGGCAGCGTCGGTAACCATGTGACCGGCATCGGAAATCAGCGCCAGTGAATTAGATAAAAATCCGGCGATGGCTTCCACCCCGGCAAAGCCCAACGTCAATATCAAGGCCCCGGCGAGAATTTTTTGACTGCGGCCCTCATAAAAATGGCGGTGCTGGGCGTCACCTGCACGATGGGCATGCAGATGGGATAAAGTTTCGGGATTTACATTTTTATGCATGAGAAGAAGTAATGAGAAGGAATAAGAAGTTAATGAACGGGTGAAAATGGGTGACGCATAAGGATAGGGCCAGCGATTGTTACGGCTGGGGAATTATCGCGCATAAGTGCGGGGAAAAGTTAAGGTGTTCCGCGTTCGATTAAAAGTAGATCGGCCTGTCTGATTCGCATGCTTCTCTTGGGACCTCCTCCGTATTTTTCAGGTGGCCTGGATTTGGCAGGTGCGCAATTTCTCCTATTTTTTGTCACGGGGCACTAGCGAGAGGTGCTGGTTCTCTGCTACAATCCTGCTTCTTTAGGCGCGTAGCTCATCTGGTTAGAGCGCTTCCTTGACATGGAAGAGGTAGTTGGTTCGAATCCAATCGTGCCTACCAAGTATTTACGGATTTCCCGGTGTGTCGCGGACAAATTCGAAACAAATTCAATCCCTGGTGTGATAGAAAATGGGTGCCTATAGATAAGGCCCGATGAAATATGCACGATCTACTGCGAGCGAGGGCGGTGTCAAAAATCTTATCTACATCTCTAAATGCTATTAAGGCGCTGGGCCTACTGGTGGCGTTGTCCGGCTGTTTTCTAGCGCAGAACATGGAACAGGTTTTTCCATACGAACTGCGCATTGAGAACAAGCTGGCGGCACCAATAGCGTACTGCGAGGACGTCGAATCTTCGACTTGTCCTCACGTGGTCCAGAGTGGGCGGAGTGATCGTCAATTCTTCACGTCGAATGTTGCAAACCTCAGCGATGAAATGAAGTTGGAGTCTTTCGACCGTCAAAAATTGAAAGTCTGCGGAAGGCTGGTTGATTTCAAGCTAATTCGATCAATGTCACCGGTCACAAAGCGAGACAAGGATCATTTTGAGATCGTCATCGACAAGGCGGTAGGCGATAAATTTTGTCCGCGCTAGCATGCCTCAGCATGTCTATGGGCCATGCCGTTTGCGATTGGAAAGCCCCGGAAATCAAATGATTTGCAATCGGCACGAAACCCATAATCTATCTGGGAGATGCAAAGCGCTTGCACTCTTCTACGAACCCGCCTAGTGCCAACCCCACTATCCGTGTTCTGAACATTGCCAGGTCAGGCCAGTGTTCAGGGCGCGAGCCGGCGGGAACGGTGAAGGACGAAACCAAACAGTCTCCAAGCCTGACCGCTTCTGTTTGGTTTTTTTGTGTTTCCAAATCTCCGTCATGCCAGTAAATCCTGAATTGCCAGGTAGGTGCCCCGTGTGTGAACAACATGCACCCAGCGGGGGATGGGAGTCATCGTGCGCGAGTACGGGGGTGTGCATGGCTGGCTGTCCGGGGAACGACACGGAAAACACCAGTAAAGTATCGGCGGGTGCGGCAAGGCCGGACTCGGTTTTTCGAGCGTATCCTTCAACCAAGCCAGCGGCTCCAACCCATTCAACTTGGCCGTCCCCAACCAACGCTGAATCGCAGCAGCACGTTTTCCCGCGCGTTCCGATCCAGCGAACAACCAATTATCAGCGTGCACAGGGCGATAGCAGTGCTCGCTAACACGAGCACTGGAACATCTATACAAACTCGATATGAGCGACTACTAATGCTATTTTGTTTTCGTCATCTCAGCCACTTTGTTAAAAAATGCGATCTTGCGTGGACTGTTAATTCTCCAGTCTGCAGGCATGGATTGAAAGCCTTCATTCGCACTTTCACCCTTGCGGCGATAGTCAAAAAATCCCCAAGAAGCATAGTCGAGTACGGCTGATTTCATGTTGTACTGCGCTTGATCGAAGGCATAATGATCGTCTTCATTGATGACCACGGGGCGCTTGGTATAACCAGGAATTTGCCGAAGTCCATTGATATACCTGGTCAATTTGTCGGCGCTTTTCCCATTTCCGTGTAGTAGGAAATAATCAGAGACTGCGACAACTTTAGCGCTAGGCAGTTTGCCATAATAGGATGTGGCGACCAGCAAATGTTTTCCGTTTAACGTGATGGCTTTGGCGCGTTGAATAAGTTCATCAACGCGTGCAGGCCGCAAAATATCATGATCGTAGTTGAGGCTGCACTCATTGTTAATTTCGATAAGCACGTTGTTCCATTTTTGGGCCAATACGTATTTGGTCGCGTTATCCACGGCATTTTTGACGGCAGCCTCATTCGTTAACCGTTGATCTTGCGCACTGTAAAAATATCCGAGAATCACGACCATGCCCAGGCTGTTCGCTTTCTCTACGATCAAATTAAGGCGGGTCAGGTAGTCTTGCCGCAGTGTTCCGTCAGGATTAAAGGCCGTGTTCTCCCACGGTTGGGCTTGCGAATAGCCTTGAGGCGATCCACCTTGAAGATTGACAGTGATCGCCAATAAACCTTTTTGCTTCCACGCTGGCATGGCGGCGACAAATTCTCTTGTGTTCCGCGCCGCGTCCCAATGGCCGGTATCGGCATATGCCCATTTATTGACGGTTGCCGGATTGCGGTCATCGAAAATGCCATTGACCATACGCGAGTTGAAAAGCAAACCCTCTATCTTCGATCCGTTCCACGTAATTCCTTTATAGGTCGGTTGACCGTCGATATGAAATTCGTCTCCGACAATACTGACTGTTGTGGCTTGTGCGGGCAAGGCCGCCGCGAGCGTAAATATGCTTGTGTAAAATAGCTTTCTCAGCACTCCAGAAAAGCGCAATGATTCTTTATGCAAACCATGGGCTAATGTTTTTGTCATACTCTGCCTCCATCTTATTAAGGTGTTTTGTTACCGGGGTTAGGTCCCTACAAACTTTAGGTGTTTCCTTTGGAAATGCAGGGGGATAAATGACGCAATGCAGATTGACCACACGCTGGTACAACCTGCGTAGCATCACGTGATTACGCCGAATCAATGACGAAAAAAATTTTTCATCGGCACAATTTCATTAAATTCTTTGATGCGGATGTCGCGGAAATAGATTTCTGCCGTCTCTGCTTGAAAACCGAGGATGCCTTCGCTCTGACTTAAGTTCGTTGCCAGGTTGACGATTTCCCCGTTCAGTTTCTGAATGGCGTATTGATCGCCCATGACGATGATTTCGCAAACGTTCCACTGATCATCAAGGGCATGAAATGGCGCACCCGGCAACGCGGGCAGCTCCCCTTTTTTTCCAGGCAGGGCTTTCCCGCCGTCTTGAGGTAAAAGAAAATTTCCTTTTTCATCAGCGAACCACTGCAGACCATTGGCCCAGAAGTCGCCGGTGTGGTTTTTATTGAGCAGATGGTTATACCGAATCTGATATTCGATGCCGACTGGCCAGATCTTGTCATCCATGATGTGGTAGTACAGGCCGGAATCGTATTGGTTTCTGTCGAAATTATTGGCAATTTTTTTGCCCCATTTGTAGTCAAAGCGCAAAATGAATTTGCTGAATTTTTTCTTGGTGTACAGCATGGCATGTGTCGCATTGACGCCGGTACCTAGTTCATAATTATCTGGAAAATCTTTGAACACATGCACCATGCCGTTATCAATGGCAAAGACCTTTTTGGCTAGCTCGGCATCACCGTTGCGAATCTTCAGATCCCAGTTATCGAAGTCCTTGCCATTAAATAGGCTGGTGAATCCCTCTTCGCTGGTGGCCGGTATTGCAGCGTTCGGCCCAGGGTTAGGCAGTTGAATTTTGCGGAGGGCCGCAGGGGAACGTTCCGTCAGTTCGCCCGGCTTGGGTGCGGGCAGTGTTACTTTGCCGGTTGCCGCCCATTCCACGCCGCGGGCGAAAGTGACTTGAAAACCGAGTCCATTGAGTGCATCGATGTAGTGCCCCAACGCCGTGTGAAATACCCGGCCTTTGCCATAAGATAACGCCATCAGCAAGGGTTCTTGTTCGTGGGTTTGATCAGACAGCGCGGAGCCAAGCACCGACATATTATTCGCGGGGCCGCGCAAAGAGTTATATAGCTCGTCTTTGGCGTGCATCCATTGCGCAGGCAAACCTTTCATGATCGGATGATGGGGTGCGAAGTTTTCGATCAGGAATTCTTGTTGTGGGCCATGTGCGCCGGAAGGACCGGGGCCTTCTAGCTTGGTCCATGTGCCATCACGAAGACGCAGGTATGGGCCCGATTGCGGCGTATGGCCGCCCCACCCGCCAAGCCCTACCATGTCGCTATATTCCGGCCACTGGGAAAACGCATTGTTGGCCGCGTGGTAGCTCACAAATCCTCCGCCGTTTTTAACGAATGCGATCAGTGCCGTGCGTACTTCCTCCGGCCAGTTCTCGCCGTTGTAATTGGACACGACCACGTCGTACTGAGCAAAACGCGGGCGCCAATTGGCCCACAACGCTGACGTGTCCGCCAGACGCGCGGCATCAGCGCGTTCAAGCGTCTTCAGTTCGATAGCAGCGGCGGCCATTTGTTCGGCCGTGGCGTTCTTGGGAAGAACGGGCGCCTTTGGCTTAGCGGGCGGCGAGGTGGAAACGTCGACCGAAAACAGGCCGGTGTTGTCAAGAATCGCTTTCAGATATTGCGTTGTTTCAACCCACTTATGATTATTTTGCCCATCGATGATCAGTACGCTTATTTTGGGCGTTGCAGCATGGATGTCGATAGCGCACAGCGCCATAAAGATCAACAACAAGAGTGTTCGAAAAATTTTCTTCATGCTATTTCTGGCTTCCTGATCGGTATTTTTAGATCGTTCACATTCGTCTTGGCGGAATATTACAAAAACTGACTAGAGTCTGAAAGACGCCATTTCAGACACCTATTTTTCAGTGTTATTTCAAGAAATTTTCCATCGGTACGACTTCATCAAACTCCTTGATGCGCATATTGCGATAGAACACTTCGGCTGTCTCTGCTTGCAATCCGATGAGGCCTTCGCTCTGGATCAAATTGGTCGCCATATTGACGATTTTTCCATTGAGTTTGTGAATGGCATATTTGTCGCCCATTACAATCACTTCGCATTGATTCCACTGGCCATCCAAGCCATGATAGGAAGCGTCATCTGCTGCAAGATGCTCGCCTTTTTTGAGCGGTTGCGCTTTGCCGCCGTCCTTTGGCAAAAGGAAATTTCCCTGTTCATCGGCATACCATTGAATATGGTTTGCCCAAAAATCACCGGTGTGATTTTTGTTGGCAATGTGATCGTAACGTACCTGGTATTCGATGCCGGTAGGCCAGATCTTGTCGTTGGTGACGTGGTAATACATGCCGCCATCATATTGAAATTGTGCAAAATTATTCACCATATTTTTACCCCATTTGTACTCAAATCGGAAAATAAAATTGCGGTATTTTTTCTTCGTATAGAAAAGGCCATGCGTCAGGTTGCGACCGGTATTGAGTTTGTAATCCGGCGGAAAATCTTTGAATACATGCACCATGCCGTCATCAATGGCAAAGACTTTTTTCGCCATCTCCGCATCGCCACTGCGGATTTTAAGATCCCAGTTATTCAAATCTTTGCCATTGAAAAGTGAAACGAAACCGTCTTCGTCGCTGGTGCTACTGGTCTTGTTTTCCATCGGTGTCGCAGCTTTCGGTTCAGCCGCAAAAAGTGTTGTCGCGGCGAACAACAGCGGCAGGACCAGAACTATATTTTTCATTTTTTCTCCAATTTTCCAATCAATTTTTTGTTGAAGTGTGGTCGGGAAATGCGTCTTTTTTCAGGGACGTTTTCCGCCTTCGTCAAATAGCCAATGTGCCGGTGCGATACCTTGATAGGGGGATGAAATCTGCGCCAGCGATTGGCCCAGCAGGCAGCCCAGCGTGATGGTGCTGCGTTGCGGCCCCCCAAACGCCAAGGAAGAAATATTGCGTAGTTGTGTGCTCTTTACTTGATCCAGATGCGGGCGTCCCATTTCATTGCGCTGATACGCTGCCTCGACCCAGGCCAAATGTTCTGCGTCAGTATCGCTTAGCATAATAGTGGTTGTGCCGTTACGCGGATCGATGCGTAACAAGCGATTACTCACGATGCTGGCGACCCATAAAAAGCCCTCGGTATCCATTGTCAATCCATCCGGATAGACGCCCTCGCTGAAATGCGTGATGAGAATTTTGTGCGTAAGCGCCCCGTCAGCACCGATGTCGTAGCGCCACAGCTCGCGTGAAAAAGTAGCATTCACATACAGTACCGTTCCCTCAGGATTGACCCACACTTCATTGGTATAACCCAAACCATCGGCAACAATGCGTGCGCCTTGCGCGTCCACCAGAACGATAAACCCATCTTTCACGTCCGAGCGATAGGCAGCGGCACGCGGGATGTGGCGCGTACTGACGGTGATCCACAAACGGTCCTGGTGATCTAAAAAAACAAAATTGGAGGGGGGCAATGGTTCACCCCCAACTTCGGTCAGAAACGGTGTGATCTTGTCCTCGCGTGTGAGTTGAAAGATGCCGCCCAGGGTGTCCCCTAAATGGGCAATCAGAAAACTGCCGTCCTTCAATAAGGCAAAGCCATTCGGTTTGAGCACGCCCACGCCTGGCACCCCGCCACCGCCAAAAAAATGTTGGCTGCCATCGGCCGCAATCTGCGTAATGCCCCCGCGAAAATCAGACGTATAAATATCGCCAGCCGCAGTGGTTAACACGCATTCTGGGCGAACCAAATCGTGTCCAATAAATTGCAGGTCAGTTAATTGCATCATGTTGGCTCGCAGAAAATCTTGCGCTGTTCCCTAGCGGATTGGTAAATGGCATTTTCAATCCGTACGTTCGTCAGATAATCGGAACCGGAATTTTCCAACGGCGTGTTGTGCAGGAAGTGACTGACTATGTGCTGTATGGTTTGAATTACGCAGTCGCCGCCAAAATGGTGATCGTTCCACGCATAGGGAATCCTATTTTCTGTCAGTGCCCCGAACGGGCGTAGCCAAATGCGCGCCTCCCCATCTAGGCGGAGTGTGCCCTTGGTTCCTTCGATGAGTAACTCGCCCATGGTTCGGCGGGGGTTAGTTGCAGCGTGATCTAACAAACGATTGCCGTTAAATGTGGCGCGTAAATTATTATCGAAGTCAAAAATGATGACACCCGCATCCTCTCCTTTAATCACCGGATTGCAGCGTCGTAAATCTGCGTAGACACTACTTACTTCGCCGAATAAATAGCGGAAGGTATCAATGAAATGGATCGCTGTTTCATGGACCAGGAATTTTTCCATTGACTGAAAATAGGGCTGGAGCGTTAAGTAAGCCTCGTTGCCCTGACCATCGCCTGGACGCAAATGGAAATTCACATCCAGCACTTGCCCGCATACCTCGGTGGCTAAGAGAGATTTGATCTTTCGATACCAGGCCATGAAGCGGAAATTTTCATGCACGATGAGGGTAATACCGGCTGATTGCGCAATAGCCACCATTTCCTGCGCATTTTGGAATGACTCACCAAAAGGCTTTTGGCAAACGACATTTACACCGTATTGCGCAGCGATTTTTACCATTGACAAATGCGTGTTGGGCGGCGTGATGATATCTAACAGATCTGGCTTGGTTTTTTCTAGCAGACATGCCAAGTCACTTTCAGCGTGTGGAATGTGATATTGCTTGGCGCACGATTGCGCGGCGGCGATATTGCGATCAACGACCCCGACGAGTTCTATCTGGGGAAGGCGTTGCCAGGCTTCGTAATGAAACTGACTGAAATAGCCGGCGCCTAAGCAAGCAATCTTAAGTTTTTTTGGCACAATGTTTTTCCTGGTTCAGGCATGGCTTGGTTTTTAGTGTCGGGACTCAATGAAGCGGCTATCTGGATTCATTAGCATCCAAGTCATCATGCCAACAATGCTTAATCCTGAGGCGAGATAGAAAAAGGGCAGGTGACTCCCGCTCCATTCATGCAAATAGGGATAGGCAATAATCATGCAGAATGCGCCGAGGTTGCCGGCCATATTCATAGTGCCGGACACCTTGCCGGCATGTTCTTTGCCAATATCAATGCAAAATGCCCAGGATGGGCTAAGGGTCATGTCCGCGCCAAATACGGCCACAGCTAAAAACGCAACCGCTGTCAGGGGATGTGTCGCTAGCGTCACCATAATCATGCCAAATGCAGCCAGTGAAAAGCCCAACATCGCCGGTATGCGCCGCGAAAGTGCTGCTCCATTTCTGCGGTAGAGCGCATCCACTAACAAGCCAGAAACAATATTGCCGAAAAAACCGGCGATCAAAGGCACGGTGGAATACAAGCCGGCATTGACTGCCGATAGCTGAAATTTTTGCTGTACAAAAGGGAACATCCACGTCAGCGTAAAGTAGAACGTGAAATTGCTGCAGATGTATTGCAGCATAGTCAGTTGCATCACCTGGGCACGAATGATATGGAAAAATGGTAGCGGTGCGGCCGTAGAACTGATGCTGACTGCTTGACGATTTTCGATGATGTAATTTCTTTCCGCATTGGTGATGCAGCCTGTTTCTTCGGGCCGATCACGAAAATAGGCAAACCACAAAATGGAAAATAAAACACCGACGCCGCCCAATGCAAAGAAGGTGGCACGCCAACCTAGCGCCTCGATCAACACTGCCACCGCAGGAATGCCAAACGCCGCGCCCAAACGCGAACCCGAGAAATGGATCCCTTGTACAAGCCCGCGTTCACTGATGGGAAACCAGTTGAGTACGACCTTCGATAAGGCGGGAAGCGCACCTGCTTCACCAGCGCCAAACAAGAATCGAATGACGAGCATGGAGGTGAAATTCCAGGCCAGACCCGTCATCGATGTCAGTAGAGACCATATGGCGACGATGATTGCAACCACACGGCGCGCTCCTTTTTGGTCTACCCATTTACCCGATGCCGGTTGTAATAGTGCATAGCCTAAGGTGAACATCGCCATGATCCAACCGAACTCGGTAGTGCTAAAACCGAGGTCGTGGCTGATATCTTTTTTGGCCACGGAAATGGCAGCACGGTCAATATAAAGCAGTACCGTCAGTAGAAAACCACAGCCCACCAAAAGACCACGTAAAAAAGGAATTTTTTTATTCAAAGTAATACCTATGGGGGGAGGCGCATCGTGAGTAGTTTTCATAACCATGTTGTTTGTATTTATATTTCTGTCAAACTGGAACTAGAACCGGCAAGGCACACGCGTCACATAATTATCATCCCAGAGAACGCTGAGATGACAGCGATTCTACGAACGCTGCATGATGTCTCAATATCATAATACTGTTTTAGACCACTTTAACCAGGGATTACTCTCATCATTTACCCGATGTGTTGGTGCTTAGAGCGATACAAGGCTAGCCATTACTTTGGCAGTGATCGCAGCAGTGCCATCGTTGCCACCCAATTCAACGGGCAAAATCGTTCCCGAAGCATAGGCCTGTACGATCGCGCGATTGAGCAAGTCGGCAGCGGCTAAGACGGCGGGATGATTGTGCTTAAAGCCGATCCATTCAAGCATCATGGCGCCGGACAGGAACATCGCCGTCGGATTGGCTTTCCCTTGTCCCATGATGTCGGGCGCACTGCCGTGGCAGGGTTGGAACACGGCATTGTGTTCACCGATGTCAGCCGATGGCGCCATACCCATGCCGCCCATCAAGCCAGCGCACAGATCCGAAAGAATGTCGCCGAACATGTTCTCCGTTACCATTACATCAAAGATCCACGGCTGACGCACCAGTTGCAGCGCTGCCGCATCGACGTAAATATGATTGGCTTCAAGATCAGTATGTTTCTTGCTGACTTCATCAAAAATCTGGCGCATGTAATAGAACGATCCCAATACATTGGCTTTGTCTACGCACGTCACCAAGCCTTTATGTCCCTGGGTTTTGCGCTGTCGCGCCAATCTAAAGGCAAATTCAAATACACGCTCGCAACCTTTGCGGCTGATTTTTTGCGTGTCGTAAGCGGCTTCCTTGTCGCCTTCGCCTTCAATGCGATAGTTGCCGCGACTGGCAAACAAACCTTCGGTACTTTCACGCACCATGACGAAATCCAGTTTTTTCCCGCGTGCATCTTCCAATGGCAGGGGAATGCCAGGCATGGTTTTTACGGGGCGAACACCGGCAAACAAATCCATTTTTTCGCGCAATTCCAACTGCGGGGCGATCTCACGTCCATCGGGATACCGGATACTCGGCATACCCATGCAGGCAAGTAGCGTGGCGTCGGATTTAAAGGCATGGGCAAGCGCTTCCGCCGGCAAGGAAACGCCGGTTTTTTTATAGTGCGCTGCGCCGGAATCAAATGCGTGAAAGGCGATGCTAAAGCCACCGATTTTGTCGCACGCCGCTTGCAGAATATCTAAACAGACAGGGGTTACTTCGGTGCCGATACCATCCCCGGCGAGCACCGTAATGTCGAAGTGATTTTTAGCATTCATTGTTGCATTCATATTGTTTTCAGTGAGGGTGAATTGACTGGCCGCAGGGTGTTTACTCAAGTAGCTTACGAGCTACCTTGCGGCAGACGACGCAAAATATTGATCATGACCTGACCACCTTTGATGCGATGCTCCTGATGAATCCGGGATGCCAATGCTGCATCGCCAGACTTGATTGCATCGACCACGCGTTGGTGGTCTTTGGTGGAGTCAGTTGGCTTCTCGCGGAAATTGAGGGTGAGGTATCGCGCGCGATGCGCCTGATCCCAAAACATGAGTACGGTCGATTTCAGACGACTGTTGTGACACAGATCGATGAGCAGACGATGAAAAGATTCATCTGCGGCAGCCCATTCTTCCAGCGTGTCATTTTTTAATGCTGCTTCCATCTGCTGCGTGCTCGCTTCTAGTTGTGCGATTTCCGATGCAGGCAATCCGCGACTGGCTAGCGAACGCACCGCTTCACACTCCAGCGCAGCGATGACCTGATAAATCTCCGCCATGTCGTCAGCCGATATCGGCAGCACTTTCATACCGTGACGTGGCTGAATGGTGATTAAACCTTCTCGTTCCAGGCGCACCAACGCTTCTTTTAGCGGCGTGCGGCTAATGCCCAACAAGTCCGATAGCTCGCGCTCAAGATAATAAACACCGGTTGTTAACCGATTGCTCAAAATCATTTCTTTGAGTGCGATATACGTTTTTGCGCTCAAGAGTTGGTCGCCGGGCGCTAACGTTAACGCCAGCGTGCCGTCTTGTTGTGCAATAGGACTGCTTGTGTGAGCATCTGTCGCAGGAAGCATTTTGGTCAATCCTTGTGAGTAAAAAATAAACGCATCACGAAACAATAAATTTATTAATGTATTTATTAATGTATTCGCATTATATAATTCGTTCAGCCGGTGTCAACCTCCTTTTCTAGGTAAGTAGTTTGTTTGGAAGGGGGACGAATGCGGGGCCGGTAGTTTAATGGCACGATGTGCGACACGCTCATTGCATTGCCGCTGAAAAAATCAAGGATCAACAATGAAGCAGAGACCAGTATTAGGCTGCATTGCCGATGACTTTACGGGCGCGACCGATCTGGCGAGTTTTTTGGTCGCCAGCGGTATGCGTACCATTCAAGTGAATGGCATTCCCAGATCCGACGAATTAGCGCGATATACCAATTGTGATGCGCTGGTAATTGCGCTCAAATCACGCTCAGAGCCAGTTGAAAAAGCGGTTGCCGATACGCTTGCTGCATTAGAGGTGTTGCAAGCGCTCGGCTGCAGGAAAACCTATTTCAAGTATTGCTCGACCTTTGACTCAACGCCCCAAGGCAACATCGGACCGGTGATCGACGCCTTGCTTGATACACTCGGAGAAACCAGCACTATCGTTTGCCCGGCACTGCCAGTCAACGGACGTACTGTGTATCAAGGTCACTTATTCGTCTTTGGCCAATTGCTCAATGAGAGTTCAATGCGTAACCATCCCGTGACGCCGATGCAAGATGCGAACTTGATGCGCTTGCTTGAGGCGCAGGGTGCAGGCAAGGCGATAAACATTCCATTTGCCACAATAGATCAAGGGATAGATGCTATCCGTCAAGCCTGCTCAGCCGCCAGAGAGCATCATCGCTATCTGATCACCGATGCGTTGACGCATACTCACCTCAAATACTTGGGCGCAGCCGCCGCCGATTTTCGCTTGGTTACGGGTGGTTCAGGTTTGGCGGCCGATCTTTGCGCAGAATTTGAATCGCAGGGATTTGTGCGTACCGAGCCAAGCCAAAGTATCGCGCGGATCGCAGCTCCCACGGTAATACTTAGCGGCAGCTGTTCTGCCATGACACAGCAACAGGTGAGGCACTATCAAGCGGCCGGGCCCAGTTTGTTTGTCGACCCGTTTTCGGTTGCTTGCGGCGCGCAGACCTTGCACCACATCGTTCAGTGGGTTGACAGTCAAATAGCAGGCGGAAAAGTGCCCTTGGTCTACGCCACCGCTGATGCAGAATTTGTCGCGCGCGTAAACGCAGCATTGGGCGCTCAAACAGCACAGGCACTCTTGGAGAAAACACTGGCCGAACTTGCCCAGCTATGCGTACAACGAGGCGTGCGCAACCTGATCGTCGCTGGCGGAGAAACCTCTGGCGCGGTCGTCAAACAACTCGGCTGCCACGCTTTTCATATCGGCGAAACGATTACCCCGGGCGTACCAATAGTACAAACCTTGGGTGAAACAAAAATTAATCTGGTACTCAAATCCGGCAATTTTGGCCAAGAAAATTTCTTTAACCTCGCAGTGGAGACCCTCTCATGCTAGATGAATCAATCGCCAAGAAAAAAATAGTGACTTACGCCAAATCCATTTTTGATCGCGGACTCACTTCCGGCGCGTCCGCTAACATGAGTGTGCGCATTGCCGAGGGTTGGGTCATTACACCTACCAATACCTGCTTTGGTTTTCTGGAAGAAGACGAACTCTCCGTGGTTGACCATCAAGGCAATTTATTGCGTGGCGCCAAGCCATCGAAAGAATTCCTGCTGCATCAGGCGATGTACGCGGCGCGACCAGGCGACACCTGCATCATTCATTTGCATTCCACCTACGCCACAGCGCTATCGTGCCTCGCGATGGATGGCGCAATAGAACACGCTGCCAATGCAGTACCAACTTATACGCCCTACCTGACCATGCGTCTGGGTGTAATCGCATTGGTCCCTTATTTTTCACCGGGAGACAAAGAACTCGCAAGCGCAGTTGGCAAGGTCGCAGAAAATCATGCTGGCGTACTCATGGCAAACCACGGGCCTATCGTATCGGCAAAAACAGCAGAAGACGCATTCTATGGCATGGAGGAACTGGAAGAGAGCTGTAAGCTCGCCATGCTATTGCAAGGCGCAAGCGCAAACCGCTTAACGGATTTACAAATACAAACCTTGCGAGCCAAATTTTCAAAATAAATTTCATGCACCATCAACTCAACAGGAGCAGATATGTACGTCGTCACAGTCAGGTTTAAGGTTTTTCCTCACTACTTGCAAGAATTTTTTCTCGCAATGCATCAGCAAGCCAGTGATTCCTTAACATTGGAAACGCAGTGCCATACTTTTGATGTATGCCAAGAAATTGGTAATCCAAACACCATATTTCTTTACGAGATTTATACCACTGCAGCTGATTTCCAAGCCCATCTCGCCTCGGCGCATTTCCAGTCATTTTCGAAAAAAGTGGCGCCTTGGGTAGAATCAAAAGTGGTTGAATTATTCGAAAAGAGCGACAATGAAAAATAGCGCAGGCGCTACGGTTGTTTTTGCGCGCTAAAGCTAATTTCTCGACGGCGCAATCATCTCAGCATAGTCATACAACGCTCCCAAAACTTCTTCGTCGCGCTCATCGGCATTTTCCGACAGTTGGTCAATTTGTTCGAACAAAGCATCGACTGTGCGCGCCCCGCATTCGCCATCGAACAGGCGTGCTGCACGGTGCTCTTCCCAGCGCTGGGTTTCTTTTGCAGACAATGTCATGGGGAAATTTCTGGCGCGGTAGCGGAACAGTAATTCCTGCAAGCGTCCATCACTAAAGCTTGGTTGTGTTTGCGCCAATTTTTCCGGTGTCATGGCGCGTAGTTGCGTCAATAGCCGACGGTCGTTATTGCCGATGAATCCACCGTACAAATCCTCATCGATATCGGGCGTTGCTTCGGCTGCACGTTGAAATACTTGAGACCATATATGCCCAAGATCGGGCGCTGCTGCGGCAATACGTGCGTGGGCAAAGCTAGTCGTCAGATCGATACCCCAATGTTCGGCCCTCTCTGGCGAAAGCGTTTTCAGGTTATTGAAAACCATCGGCGATTTATTCAAGTGAATGGTTTTGATGGGGAGCCGTGGCACGCCTTCCGGCAGGGCATCGGCTTTGCTGAACATGCGCAGGCGAATTGAGTCTGCATTAAGTGTGAATAATTCGCTGGGGTCGCAGCTGAGATCCCAGGCGATGATTTCGTTCTTATTGGTGGGATGGACTGCCAGCGGCCACATTAATGCGAGACAGCCGCGTTCTGCCGGAAACATGCCGGACACGTGCAAAAATGGCTTTCTCGCTTCTGGACTGAAGTGCAGGCCGATTTCTGTGGCGACGCGGTCTTTCTTATGTAAGGCGAGGCAAAAGTCGAACAAGCGCGGTTGGTGTTGGCGGATCAAGCGGGCTAAAGCGATGGTGGCGCGCACATCGGACAAAGCATCGTGCGCGGCTTCATGCGCGATGCCATTGACTGCGGTCAATTGCTCTAGCCGGAAGCTGGGGCGGCCATCGTCATGATGGGGCCAGACGATGCCTTCAGGACGCAAAGCGTAAGCGGTGCGTACCACGTCGAGAATATCCCAGCGGCCACAATTATTTTGCCACTCGCGCGCATACGGATCGATCAGATTACGCCAGAACATGAAGCGCGTGATTTCATCGTCAAAGCGGATGGTGTTATAGCCGACGCCGATGGTGCCCGGTTCTGCCAATACCTGCTCGATGGCAGCGGCAAATTGGTATTCCGGTACGCCGTGTTCCAGGCAGTGTTGAGGTGTGATGCGAGTAATCAGGCAGGACTGCGGATCAGGTAAAAAATCCGGTGCGGGCTGGCAATAGAGCATGATGGGATCGCCCATTTCGTTGAGTTCGGCATCGGTGCGAATGGCGGCAAACTGGGCAGGGCGATCACGCCGTGTTTGTATGCCGAATGTTTCATAATCGTGCCAAAGGAAAGTGTGTGAGGACATGGAGATAAAGGACTTTGAATACGGCGATGACTGGAAAAATCTAGTGAGTGAAGAAATCCGGCAGTCAGATTGAGAAGGGGAAATCGAATGGTGAAAGTCTCTCTGACCTCACGCATCCAGTAATAGAAATCGGGGAACTTCCGCACCGTCTATTTTCACGTTTTCACAAAACATTTCCATGTTTCGATGGACCAATTGCGGCCAGTCGGTTTCGTACAAGGGGCGATACACGACACAGACTTCGTTGGTTTCGGTATTTCTGGATAAACCCAGGACAAAATATTTTTTGCCTTTGTAGTGCTGATATATGCCCGCTTGTATTTCGGTAGGCATGAGACTTCCCTTGGTTCTTTTAGATGGCAACACGATTACGTCCGGCATCTTTGGCGCGATATAAAGCGGCATCTGCCATTTCAATAAGGTCACACGCATTTTGTCCAGGCTCCAGACAAGCTACGCCGAGCGAGGCGGTGATGTGCGGTAAAGGCTGGCGCATGTCGCCAAACACCACGGATTTTTGCAGACATTCGCACAATCTCTGGGCAACGAGCACCCCCCCTTTCATATTGGTATTGGGTAAAATCACCATCAGTTCTTCCCCGCCGTAGCGTACAGCAAAATCGCGGGGTCTTAACGCGTCGCTAAGGGTCATCGAGGCCACGCGCAAGGCATCGTCACCGGCTGGATGGCCATGCGTATCGTTGAAATGTTTAAAGTGATCTAAATCGATCATCACGATGACCAGCGGGTTGTCCATCGCATGCGCGTTTTCAATTAATCGTGGGAGGTGATCATTGAGCCACACCCGGTTTTGCAGACAGGTAAGTCCGTCCGCCATCGACAAGGCGCGATAAAATTCCCCGACTTTTCGTCGTCGTCTTAGTTGCGCGTTGGCCGCCCGGATGCGAAACGATAGCAAGCGCAATAGGTTGCGCGCAACGTCGCTTGACAGGTCGATTAATTGCCATAGTACGTTGGCCCCGATCACGAGCAGATCGCATTCTTCTAAGGCAGTGATGTCGGATGGGTTGGCTTCTTCGTCCAAGACCGATAATTCCCCTACGCACTCTCCGGGCAATATGGTGAGCGTACCGCCCTGAGCCATATCGGCGTGAGTGTCAGAGGCGACTCCTAAAGTACCGCGCAATAAAACGAACAGGGACGCGCCTCTGCCCTTGGCTTCTAAGACAGGCTGTCCTATGGAAACACAGATGATCGGGCAATCGGCTAGCAACGTCGCCACTCGCTCGTCCGCGACGCCGTTGAATAATTGCAGATCGCTGAGGGAATAGCTGGACGTGCCGAAGGTCGAAAGATGTTTCAAAATATTTCGCGCTATCTATTTTTCGGTGATGACGTGGGAGAGTCGTTTGATGATGGGATGTGGTTGGGGGCTAGATCTCATTTACAAAGCATGTTTCAGGAGTCGTTGTCGACAACTGCGATCATGCATTTTAAGTCAACAAGATCTGGCTTATTTCCTCAAACTGCAATTGCGTTTCGCGAAAAACTTGCTGATAAATTTCTTCGCTCAAACCCAGTGCTGCCCATGCAACATCAGAAATTTGCGGTACGAGATCGTCTTCTTGATTCGACAAATCGAGTGCGTGGGTGATCGCATCTGCCACATGGATGATCGATGCAAGGAACCCGATTCCTGGTTCTTCTGGATTGTGATGGCCGGAGATCGCCTTGAGCAAAGTCTCTGAAAAATTCCAGTGTAGCGCCAACCCATAGCCTGCTGCTACGTGATCTATCCCTAGAATTTCACGTTCGGCTTCAAGCATGCTGCAGTCGTTTTCCTGGCGGTAGACAATGGCTTTTTCGACTTCTTTTTGAAAATAGGTAACCAACACCAGACGGCCAACGTCATGCAACAGGCCTGCAGTAAAAGCAAAATCCTGGTTCACATGAAGATGCATTGCCAGCACTTTGGCACAGGTCGCAGCAGCGATGGAATGGCGCCAGAATGCCTTGTGGTCGAAGCCGTGGCAATGCCCTTCGGGAAAGCACCCAGTGACCGCAGCGGCAGTAATCAAGCTGCGTATGCTTTTAAACCCAAGCAGCGTAATGGCTTGTTGAATCGTAGTGACTTTAACCTGCAACCCATAAAGCGATGAATTGGCTAGCCGTAGTGTCTTGGCCGTTAGCGCCTGGTCGCGTGATATTTTTTTTGCCAGGATATGAATATCGACATCTTCTTGGTCGATGCTGTTGAGTAGTTCCATGACGACCGCAGGCAAGGTGGGCAGGTCATGAATCTTGGTGACCATGTCGTCAAAGGTGAGAATAGTCATGCTGATTTGCCCAGGCGGAAATTAGTCACATACTGCTGTAATGTACACGTCGCGTCGGTGGGTGGAGTTGCACTTTGTTGGGGTTGCCTGAATAGGCGGAGTAAGCGTTGGCGATGATGTTCGAATTCTGCCTCTTGGTCCACTTCCGATAATGCGCCCGATTCTATGGGAAGCATTTCAATGCCGTGACGTTCTAATGATGCCAGCGTTGTTGCGGTGAGTTCTACTCCACGAGGTAACAAAACGTTGCCTTGGCGATCCAGCAGGTCATCAGACAATACCATCCCGGGTTGCGTTTGATTCAGAGGAAGTTGCTTATAGTTCTCTGCCATATATTAAGCTCCCGTTTTTTATTAGTGTAACGCGCTTATTGTGTATTGCACACCCCCAAAAAGATGATGCTACAAAATCCGTTGGCGCATTCCAAGCCGCCGGATAAGCGCACACTGGGTCGCCTAGCCTTGCTGCCACAAAAGTTTGTTCATGATGGTATGTCCGTGTCCTTACTGACCCGGCTGGCAGCCACGCCACTTTGGTCGGTAACGGATAGGAAAAACGGATTAACCCTATGCCTGAGTGTCTCTTGGATCGATCCGAGTCTATAATCTTGGCATGAAACTCAAATTTACCAAAATGCAGGGCGCTGGCAATGATTTTGTTGTCATTGATGCGGTTACACAACACATTAACTTTGATACCGCGCAATGGAAGTTTCTCGCTGATCGTCGGTTCGGAATAGGCGCTGATCAAATTCTGGTGGTGGAAGAATCGAGGACGCCTGACGTTGATTTTAGCTATCGCATTTACAACGCTGATGGCGGTGAGGTTGAGCAATGCGGCAATGGCTCACGTGCCTTTGTTAAATTTGTAACGGAAAAGAAACTGACGGAAAAGCGCAGTATCAAGGTAGAAACATTGGCCGGCATTCTCGTCCTGACCCTCGATGCGGATGGAAATGTCACCGTCAATATGGGCGCGCCTGTTTTACTCCCGGATCTGGTGCCCTTCGATACGCATGGATTAGATGGCGTGATAGAAGGACGCGATACGTTATGGCCCCTTGACCTGGGCGACACGGCAGCCAATCGGCAGATTCATATTTCAGCCCTGTCGATGGGTAATCCGCATGCGGTGCAAGTGGTCCTCGATTTGGAGAAGGCAAATCTTGCGGTGGATGGCCCATTGATTGAGCATCATCCGCGCTTTCCGAGGAGAGTCAATGCGGGTTTTATGCAAATCGTCAATCGACACCATGTCAAGCTGCGCGTCTTTGAACGGGGGGCCGGCGAAACCCTCGCATGCGGAACAGGGGCATGTGCGGCCGTTGTCGCAGGTATTCGCCGGGGTTTGCTCGATTCGCCGGTTCAGGTGGCAATGCGCGGAGGAAATTTGTCGATAGCATGGGCTGGTGAGAATCAAGCGGCGATGATGACTGGCCCGGCGGTGCGTGTTTTTGATGGAGAGATTGAGATTTGATCGTGTACCCCTGACAAATTTTGATTTACTCGTCTGAGGAAATTTAAACGGGTTCCCCTAGTCGGATTGTCGATGGGGAGTGGGGCAGTTTTGTATCGGCTGCTTAATTGTCTATACTGAAGATGACGTGTAATTCATCACACAAACCGATCATTTCTTCTTCGGAAATGTTGAGAACATCGAGGGCTAATTCACCGCCTTTTTCCCACTCCACATGATGATTCAGTCCTTCATATAACTGAATCGCTCTTTCTGCCACTAAGGCTAAGGCGATCAACGACTTGGCTATTTTTGGGGTCATACTTTCTTGCATGATCCCATAGTTGTGATGTTCCCGGATAGCGAACGTGACTTCATTGGACAATCCCCAGCTGTCCGCCAATATCGAACCAATGATGGTATGGTTGGTGTTATGTTTGTTATCTTCACTGGCGGTAAATAAATTGTCGCAATCTGCGTTGGCTTGTTCCAGAGTATCGACGTAATCTGGGAAGCGTTTCATTAATAAGGGAATACCGATATCGCAAAAAAGTCCGAAAGTGTGTGCCACATCGGGTGCGCATGTCCGCAATACTTTTGCTAGTCGTACCATCGAAAGTGATCGTTTGGTCGATACATCCCAGAACCGGTCAAGCAATGGTCCTTCCGCGTTGATTGCTTTGCGGGTAATGAGCCCCATTAACAGCGAGCTACATTGAGTTAACCCGAGAAATGCGGCGGCTTGTTCAATTGTTTCAGCCTTATGTTTTAACCCGAAAAAAACTGAGTTTGCCATTTTGAGTAAAGCGGCAGACATGGCAACATCTTTGGAAACCAGCCTCGCAATTTTGCGCGGGTCTGGGTCATCGGACGCCATTTCTTGTTGAACTTCAGCGAGTAAACGTGGACGTGGTGGAATTTCAATCGACTTAACAAGTGCATCTAAACCTTGCTCGTTGAGTAATACAGGAGGTGGAAATGGGACCATGATCAACCTTTATAAAGAGGCGAGTACGCATTGCCGACAGTGGTGAGGATGATGGACACGATGATCTTTCATTAAGGTATTGATGTCCACGGCTGGCTTCGAATTTTGGCGACTTGCCGATGAAGCAGCCAAAGCCATAATTCCATCGCCTGCGCTTTTGATACTGCGAGCATTCTTTTAGGGGGTGTCAATTCCATTTCAAAATCCTGGTCTGACCATTCCTCAAACGTGACAGTTCCACTGCTCATGACCTCTGCGACATACATCAATCCATCATCATAGCCAAATCTGAGGCTGGCGGACTCATGCTCATCATCAAGGTCGGTGTTTGTTCCGTGAGCGTGTTCAACATAAATCTCGTTGAGCGCATCTGCCAACTGTTTTTCCGTCGGAGATCGTACTTCTTCCCCACACCGCTTTGTGAGAATCGTCCAAGCCTGTCTCATTGATGCTCTCCACAATGAACAACGTGCACTTATCATTACCACGTGGAAATAATAATAGACTATAAAAGCGTGTAATGTGTCAATCAGCGCCCAATATTTCCATTTTTTATTAATTTCAAGGAACTAAAAAGCTTCGGTACGCGTGGTTGGAACGTTCACCGTAGGCTTGTTTTTTTCAGGTGCGTCAATAGGCAATTTACCCCTCACACACTGTCAAACAGCGTGCAACATTTTCCCGTAGTGTAATTTCCCACACTAACTCCGAACAATCCCGCCAATTCCACCCCATTTCACATCGCACAACACCTACCTGCGTACAACGCTAATTTGGGCGAGACGATTTCCCCTGCAAAATAAACTATTGCAAAATACGCGCTTTTT
>JANXTY010000050.1 GCA_025352145.1 Oxalobacteraceae bacterium | reverse complement strand
GAAATATTGCGTGTTGTTGCGTATTGTAGGGGGCACGGCATGCCGTGCCCAGCACTGGTTCAGCAATTGTCGAAGCCGAACTAACTAATGGGCACGGCATGCCGTGCCCCTACGATGCCGGAGTCGGAGTGTGATGCCTATGCCTTGAAAGAGACAGAGTCATTTTCTCAGCTTTGCCGGTAACATTTATTTTTCAAACCACGGCCCTGAAATAGTCTTCAAGGCCCTCAATATTTTTCCATCATGACCCGTTCCAGCCTTTCCCAACTCGAAGCACGCGACGCCTTCATTGCCCGCCATATCGGCTCCGACGAATCAGAGCAGCAAGCCATGCTCACCGCAATCGGCTACCCGACGCGCGCGGCGCTGATCGACGCTATCGTGCCGGAAAATATCCGCCGCAGAGGCGCTTTGCCACTAGGTTCCTTTACCGATCCGTTGCCGGAGCAAGCCGCGCTGGCTAAATTAAAAGAGCTGGCGGGAAAAAACAAAGTCCTCAAGTCGCTGATCGGGCAGGGCTATTACAACACGCACACGCCGGGCGTCATCCTGCGTAATATTTTCGAAAATCCGGCCTGGTACACCGCGTATACGCCCTACCAGCCGGAAATTTCGCAAGGCCGCCTGGAAGCGATTCTTAACTTCCAGCAGATGATCATCGACATGACCGGCATGGACATCGCCAACTCGTCGATGCTGGACGAAGGCACGGCCGCCGCCGAAGCCATGACCCTGATTGCGCGGGTAGGCAAGTCCAATTCCAAAGTATTTTATGTGGCACACGATGTGCTGCCGCAAACCCGCGAAATCATCGAAACCCGCGCCCAGCCTTTGGGCTTCGAAGTACGCACTTGTTTGGCCAATGAAGCTTTACATAACGACTGCTTTGGCGTGTTGCTGCAATACCCCGGGGTCAACGGCGATGTGCGTGATTACCGCGAATACGTAGAGACCTTGCATGCCAAGGGCGCGATGGTGATCGTTGCGGCCGACCTGCTGGCGCTGACGCTGCTAACGCCGCCGGGCGAGTGGGGCGCGGACGTGGTGGTGGGCAACAGCCAGCGCTTTGGTGTGCCGCTCGGTTTCGGCGGCCCGCACGCAGGCTATATGTCCACGCGCGATGCCTTCAAGCGCAGCATGCCGGGCCGTCTGGTTGGCGTAACGGTCGATGCGCAGGACAACAAGGTGTACCGCCTTGCACTGCAAACGCGCGAGCAGCATATCCGGCGCGAAAAAGCCACGTCCAATATTTGCACCGCCCAGGTTTTATTGGCGGTGATGGCCTCGATGTATGCGCTCTATCATGGCCCAGCAGGCCTGCGCCAGATTGCCCAGCGCGTGCATCGCTATACCGGCGTGCTGGCGGCCAGTCTGGTTGAACTTGGCTATACGATCAGCAATGCGACCTATTTCGACACGCTCACCATTGAAGTTAAAGACGCAGAAAAGATCCACGCCAGCGCGCAAGCCTATGGCATCAACCTGCGTCGCATCGATGCCAAACACGTTGGTGTGTCGCTGGATGAAACCAGCGGTCGCGACGACGTGGCGCTACTGTGGTCGATTTTTGCGAAAGGCCGCACACTCAAGGCAGTCGCGCCCGATTTCGATCTGATCGAAGCGGTTACTTACGACGCCTTCCCGCCGGAGCTGGCGCGCATCACGGATTATCTGACGCATCCGGTATTTAACCGTTACCACTCTGAAACCGAAATGCTGCGCTACTTGCGCACTCTGGCTGACAAGGATCTGGCGCTCGACCGCACCATGATTCCGCTCGGTTCCTGCACCATGAAGCTCAATGCCACCAGCGAAATGATCCCCGTCACCTGGCCCGAGTTTTCCAATATCCATCCCTTCGCGCCCAACGACCAGACCGTCGGCTATCGCGAGATGATCGATCAGCTGGAAGAAATGTTGTGCGCGGTCACTGGTTATGCCGCGATTTCGCTGCAGCCCAACGCCGGATCGCAAGGCGAATACGCAGGCCTGTTGATCATCGAGGCGTATCACGCCTCGCGCGGAGAAGGGCATCGCAAGGTTTGCCTGATTCCCTCATCGGCGCACGGCACCAATCCCGCATCGGCCAGCATGGTCGATATGCAAGTGGTGGTAGTCGCGTGCGACGAGCGCGGCAATGTCGATCTGGCTGACCTGAAAGCCAAGGCAGAACTGCACAGCGCCAATCTGGCTGCCGTGATGGTGACCTATCCCTCCACGCACGGCGTGTTTGAAGATGGCATCGCCGAGTTGTGCGAGATCGTGCATGCGCACGGCGGTCAGGTCTACGTGGACGGCGCCAATCTGAATGCGCTGGTTGGCGTGGCCGCGCCGGGAAAATTCGGCGGCGATGTCAGCCATTTGAACCTGCATAAAACTTTCTGCATTCCGCACGGCGGTGGCGGTCCCGGTGTCGGTCCGGTGGCTGTCGGCGCGCATCTGGCACAATTTTTACCGAATCAACAATCGACAGGCTACTTGCGTAGTAAAGACGGCATCAGTGCCGTTAGTGCAGCGCCATTCGGCTCGGCCAGCATTCTGCCGATCTCGTGGATGTACATCGCCATGATGGGCGCGCAAGGTTTGACCGACGCCACCGAAACGGCGATTCTTGCCGCCAACTACATCGCCAAACGTTTGGCGCCGCATTATCCGGTGCTCTATTCCGGCCACGATGGATTGGTGGCGCACGAATGTATTCTTGACCTGCGCACATTGACCGACGCCACCGGCATCAGCAATGAAGACGTTGCCAAGCGCTTGATGGATTTCGGCTTTCACGCGCCGACCATGAGTTTCCCTGTGCCTGGCACGCTGATGATCGAGCCGACCGAGAGCGAATCGAAGGCCGAGATGGACCGCTTCATCGAGGCCATGATCGTGATCCGCGAAGAGATCGCCAAAGTCGCCAGCGGCGAATTCGACCGCACGGACAATCCGCTCAAAGGCGCGCCGCATACAGCGCAGGCATTGACGGCGGATGAGTGGGGACATAAGTACAGCCGCGAAGTGGCAGCTTATCCAGTGTCAGCGCTGCGCAAGCAGAAATACTGGCCGCCGGTGGGACGTGCAGATAATGTGTATGGCGACCGCAATCTGTTTTGTGCTTGTGTGCCGGTGAGCGATTACGCATAAATTATTTCGTTTCAAAATTAAACATCAATATTGCGCATCAAGCATCAAGCGTCATAGTTAATTCGTAATTTCGTTTCTTCATTGTTGAATGTTGATGGGGCAGTAGTCTCATCAACATCCACGCATTAATTTTTAAGTGTCCATTTGATTGGCGTTGATACACTTAAATGTCAAATAGCGCACAATATTTTCCAGTCGTTAGCGCAGAAATTTACCAAACACATTTCTTTACAGCCACAGCCAGCAATGGATTGAAGTGATTTTCCAGTGTGCTGAAATTAACTGAAACTGGAAAAGTTACTGTGCTGATTGACATCGTTATTGGACCGGACACTCTGGCGCGCGCGGCCAAGCAGGGCGTGCTGCCCAAGCACTACTTGCACGACAACGACGCCAGGGGTTTCTTCGATAAGATGGGCGACCCAGTGGTGATCGGCCCGACCCTCACAAACGTGAACGACTTCCGTGCGATCCTGATTACTTAGCCAAGAAATTTTCGGTAGGAAATTTTTTGATGGAAAGTTAAAATAGCTTCTTTTTCAAGATTGGAGACCGTATGTTGCGTTATGGACGTTCGTTGGGAGGCATCGCCGCCCTGGCCTTTGCATGCTACGCGCAGGCCGCCTCGATCGGGAAGTACAAGGTCGTCAAGAGCCAGCCGCTGTGTACCAGAGAAGAATGGTCGACCAAGGACCAGCTGGCAGCTCAGCAAGGCAACTCGCTCCAGATATTGCAAGGCGCTCAATTGGCCAACACCACGGTGCTCTGGCCGAAGCAATCGCAGCAAGCCGGCGAGCAGGGCATCTCAACCTACACCCTGCACGTGAGCGCCACAGGCAAGGTAGATAAGGCTGAGTTGGTTAGCTCCAGCGGTTTCCCCCATCTCGATCAACTGGCGCGCGCAGCCATGCTCGGCTGTCGCTTCCAAGCCGGACAAGTCGATGGCAAGCCGGCGCCGTCGGCGATCAACGCCACGTTCACATGGACTTATAATCCAAGCCGCTTTGGCATCGCCATGCTGTCGCCGCAGAAGGTGCCGGGATACCCTAACAGTACTGCGCCGCAAGCCATGGGGGCAATCTATGACGAGACGCCGCCGCTGACGCCCGAGGGCGTGGACTATTACCTCGGCGAGGCCCTGCAGGGAAATGCAGGGGCTCAAATGGAATTGGCTTACCGCTCGCTGCTTGGCAATGGGACGCCGAAGAACGTCGCCGCCGCCGCGCCTTGGCTGCGTTTGCTGAGCGCTCAGGAAAATTCCGATGCGCAATTTATTCTCGGCATGATGCTGTTGTACGGCCAACCGGACTTTTCGCCCGATCCAGTGGAAGGCAAGCAATTACTGCGCAAGTTGGTGATGAAAGACCATTACGGGGCAATCGAGCAATTGCCCTTCTATCTGCTGCGCGAGGGCGCGACGCCGGCTGAGCTGGAAGAGGCGGTCGACTGGATGCGCTCACTCCGGACGAAGAGCCGTGAGGCTACATTCCATTTGGCGAAATGCTACGAACAGGGGCGCGGCGTGGCCCAGGATTACGCCGCAGCCGTGGAGATTTACCTTGATCCCATCACGATGTATCACTACGGCCCTGCCCAGATTGCGCTGGCCAATTTGGTTGAACGCGGTCTCGGCGTGGCAAAAGACCCCGCCAGGGCTGCCACCCTGAAAGCGGCCGGGCTGGTCGACATCGAACATCGCGAAAAATCACATATACAGAAAGGTGTATGCGGCACGCATTGCCTCGAATTGGGAGGCCTTGATGACTAAGTCAGTAAACCGGATGCGCGCGCTGGCGGCGCTGTTGGCCATCATGCTTGGCGGCGGTGCGCAAGCGGTGGATGTACAGGCCTGCGGTACGCCGGAATGGCCGGCGGCTACGGAACCAATGCATTTTGGCACCACGACACTGCAGTACCAGCTCGATGCCGATGGCGCCGTGCGTGGTGCCAGGGTCAGCAAGTCAAGTGGATTCCCGATGCTCGATGCCGCCGCCCTGAAACCGCTCATTGAGTGCAAGGCAAGCAAGCTGACGTCGACGAACCCGAGCGTTGATGGCTGGTACAGCGTTAATATCGTTTGGCCAGCGCCGAATAACCGACCGGACGCGCAGATGGGGACGCTGGAGGAAAACCTCCTGGCAGGCAAACGTGGTGAACCTGTTGCGGAATACGCGCTGGCGATGCGCTATTTCACCGGCGCCGGCGTCGAACCGGACCTTGCCGAAGGCCGCCGCTGGTTGCAGCTGGCCGCGCAACATGGTCATGCGCAGGCCAAGCGCGCGCTTGGTGAACGGCAACCCGGCGCTGCGCCCTACTTTGCCGACACACTGTATGCATTACGCCAGGCCGCAAAGAAAGAGTCGGCGCAAGCGCAAGCGATCCTTGCTACGGAACTGCCGCGCGTTCGCGACGACTATCCCGCGCTTCAGCCAGAAAAATATGGCGCGACGGCGGAGATGGATGCGGAATACAAACTGGCCCTGAAATACATTAAAGGTGTTGTACTTGAGCGCAATCCGGCCGAGGCGATGAGCTTGCTGCGCAAATCGGCCACAAGCGGATATTTACCATCGCAGGAATTGCTTGCGGATCGGTACTACAACGGCCTTGACATCCCGGTCAATATGCCTGAGGCGGTCCGCTGGTATCGGTTGGCCGCCGCACAGGGATCGGTAACTTCGATGACCCAACTTGGCTGGCTGTTGGTGGGGCCGCTCTATCCTGAAGTCGCGAAGGACCGGGCGGAGGCACTCGGATGGCTGCGCAAAGCGGCGCAGTCGGGGTCGGCCTGGGGACAATATGCATTCGCCCGACTTCTCATGCGGGAAAACCCCTCGGCCAGCGAAACGGCCGAAGCCATCAAGGCATTGCAAAGCGCCGCGACCCAAGAGCAAGCTGACGCTATTGGTCAACTCGCGCAATGCTATGCCATTGGCCGCGGCGTCCCGCAGGACGACCGCAAGGCGCTTGCTCTCTACCAGCGCGGTGCCGCCAAGCATGACTTGCGTTCGCTGCTGGCCTTGGCGAAGATGTATGAAAGCGGCCAGGGTCTGCCGGCCGACCTCGCAAAGGCGAAAGAAATGCGCCAGACAGCGGCGCGCACTTTAATACTACGGCCGGAGGCACCCCTTTGCCCGCAATAGGTCACGTGTGATGATGCTGGTTCAGACCGGCGTCAGTGGCGCCTCGCCGGCCAGCACGCGGCCGAAGTGATCAAGCACGAGGCGCCACGGATCGTATGGCTCTCGAGCGCAGCGATCAGGGTCGCGTCATCGACCATCGAACCACGCACGGCATTGATCAGAAAGCCGTTCGCGCTGGCGCCGATCAGATTGCGGGTCGCTTCGCCACTGCGGCAACTGACGATCAGGATGTCGGCGAAGCCAGCCAGCGCCATCGTGGTGGCGAAAAATTCATACGGCACTTGCTGCGGCGCCGAGCCGGTGTAGGCGAGGGTGACGCCAAACGGTTCGAGCCCGCGCACGATGCCTTTGCCGATGCGTACCAGACTAACAATGCCGACTCGCTTGCCAGCTAAGCCGGTGTTCATGCGAGACGGCGCTTGCTGCCAGCTGCCGTCGCGCACATAACGGTCGGCCGTGGGCAATTGGCGCAGCAGTACTGTGAGTGCAGCGCCATTTGGCTCGGCCAGCATTCTGCCGATCTCGTGGATGTACATCGCCATGATGGGCGCGCAAGGTTTGACCGACGCCACCGAAACGGCGATTCTTGCCGCCAACTACATCGCCAAACGTTTGGCACCGCATTATCCGGTGCTCTATTCCGGCCACGACGGATTGGTGGCGCACGAATGCATTCTGGACCTGCGTGCATTGACCGACGCCACCGGCATCAGCAATGAAGACGTGGCCAAGCGCTTGATGGATTTCGGCTTTCACGCGCCGACCATGAGTTTCCCTGTGCCTGGCACGCTGATGATCGAGCCGACCGAGAGCGAATCGAAAGCCGAGATCGATCGTTTCATCGAGGCCATGATCGTGATCCGCGAAGAGATCGCCAAAGTCGCCGGCGGCGAATTCGACCGCACGGACAATCCGCTCAAAGGTGCGCCGCATACAGCGCAGGTATTGACGGCGGATGAGTGGGGACATAAGTACAGCCGCGAAGTGGCAGCTTATCCAGTGCCAGCGCTGCGCAAGCAGAAATACTGGCCGCCGGTGGGACGTGCAGATAATGTGTATGGCGACCGCAATCTGTTTTGTGCTTGTGTGCCGGTGAGTGAGTACGAATAAAAATGTGGGCTGACGATTATTTGTGGATTATTTGTGGTAAACAGTCAGGTCTTTGTGCCAATAAAAATGCTAATAAAAGCGGTGGGCAACGCATTGGATCCATGTTGCATAAGTTTGAGGAGTTGAGTTTTTTTTAGACAGGCTAAATTTTTCAGTTTTTTATGGTGAGAGCGATGCAAAATTGGCGTATTCGTGATTGGTTAAATCATCCTTTTCTTGTATTTTGGTTGATGGCAAGTCTGCTCCCCGCTTGTGGTGGCTCTGCGGCATCGTCTGGCAGCGCGGCAACGGCCAGCACCAGCTCGTCTTCAGTCGCAAACACCACCACCCTTTCCACCAGTGCAAACGGCAGCACCATTAGCACGGTGTCGTCGAGCCCGTCGACCACGCTGGTTTCCCTGTATTCGAGCCGATTTGTGTTGGGCGCCGATTTGAGCTGGGCATCGGAAATGGAAACCAACGGACTCAAATTTTATACAGCGCAAGGGGTGCAGCAGGACGTGTTTCCACTGATGAAATCCCTTGGCATGAACGCCGTGCGTTTGCGGGTTTGGGTCAATCCAGCCGATACCCGATACAACACCATTCAAGACGTGATTGCTAAAGCCCAGCGCGCCAAAACACAGGGGCAGCGCGTCATGATCGACTTCCATTACAGCGATAACTGGGCTGATCCGGGTAAACAGGCTAAGCCGGCACTTTGGGCCGCACTCAGTATCAGCGATTTAAAAATGGCGCTGGCAAATCATACCCGCACTAGTCTGACCGCCTTGCGCGATGCTGGCATTACGCCGGAATGGGTGCAGGTCGGCAATGAGACCAACGATGGTTTTTTATGGAACGATGCACGCCCATCGACAGCGCCACAGACCACTACCATGAAAAATTATGCGGACTTGACGACCGCTGGCTATGACGCTGTCAAAGAAATATTCCCTAATGCGCTGGTGATCGTGCATCTGGCCAATTGCCACAAGAATGACAACTTCCGCTGGATATTTGATGGTCTCAAACTCAACAAGGCAAAGTTCGACATGATAGGCGCATCGTCTTACCCGACGACCGAACCTGGCGTGACCTGGCAAACAGTCACCGCGAATTGTCTGGCCAATCTCAACGATATGGTTGATCGTTACGGTGTGCCGGTGATGATGACCGAAGTCGGCGTGCCCTGGGATTTGTCCGCAGGTAAAACCATTATTGCCGATCTGATCACCAAGGTTGCCAGCGTGAAAAATGGCAAAGGCATGGGCGTGTTTTACTGGGAACCGGAAGCCTACAACATGAATGGATATTCAATGGGCGCGTTTGATACAAAGGGGAAACCCACAGCCATCATGGATGCCTTCACTGAAGCCAGTGCAAGAATCGCCCAATAAGAATAAGCAGGACTTACGTAAAATCGCTCCAGCAATGGGAGCATGCCCCCGCATAGTGGTCGCCCAGATTTGCTCCTGCATGTGGAAATACCATGAACTTTTTTGGGCACATGCTGTCTCATCGTCGAGTAGATTTCCCTGAAATCAAGGGACACTGCAGAAAATGAGGATTGCCATTGATCGTTGCAGCGTACGAAGAAGATAGAAAACGCGTTGCCAGCATTGCTTTGCTAGTTACGGTAGTGGTTCACTTGTGTATTTTTTATTTTTTACTGAGTGGTATGCGCAGTGCGCGGCATCCAGACATACCGGTTGGCACCATTCAATTGTTTTTTATTTTGCCGAATGTGCCGCATCTGTCACAGGTGCCGCACGCACTGGAAGAATCCTTTCACACTGCAACCCCACCTCGCAAGCGGGCTCAAACGGTGACGCAGAAAATTTCCGCCCCTCATGAGAATTTGCTGCCATCAGTTTCTTCCAGTTCACCCGAGGCGGTCGCTAGTGCCTCCGAAGTCATTTCCGGCAATGCCACAAATGATCCGCCTGCCATCGCAGCTGAAAGTATTTTGTCGAGCGCCAAACGAAATATTGGCACCATAGACAGTGAATATCGGGCGGCATTTTTGAAGTTGCCACCGCCACGTTCGAATGCGGTTGCAGATAAACTGCAGAGAGGTATCGCTAAAGCTGCAAGGCCAACTGAGAGGACGGTGGAAACCAAAACTTTGGCGGATGGGCGGCGTGTAGAAAAATATTCAGGACCGGTCGGTACCTTTTGTTTTGGAACAAGATCACTTGGTGTGACGCATGGCTTTGATTCTTTTCAGGGCAACGGATCACGGGGTACGTTACCCGTGCGTTGTGAAGACTTTTTTTAAATGGTGAATAAGGGGAGATTTTACATGTCCTGTGCGAGGCAAATGTATCGGTTGTAACTACCCGCGTTCGCGCAGCACTCGCGTCACGCCCGGTATGCGCCGTACATTGCGGATCACACGCGCCAGATGCACGCGGTCTTCGACCTGGATGGTGAAGCGTAGTTGGGTGATGGCGTGATCTTTGTCCTCGTCCATGCCGACATAGGTGATATTAGCATCCGATTCGCCGATTTCAGCGGCAACACGGGCCAGTGCGCCGCGTTCGTTATTGAGCAGTAACTTGATGTGCGAATCAAAGCGACGATTGAGTTCTTCTCCCCAGACTACATCGATCCAGCGTTCGGGTTCTTTGTTACGTTGGCGTTTGGCGAGTTCGCAATCAGAATTGTGGACGACGAGGCCCTGATCGCGTTTCAGTTGCCCTGTAATCCCGTCGCCTGGAATCGGTAGACAACAGGGCGCCAATTGTACCGAGACACCTTCGCTGCCGTAGATGATCACTGGGTTGACTGCGTTGGCGCGCATTTCGTCGTCTGCGTCGAGGAGGGGGATGGTTGACTGCTCGTCTTCCACTAAGCCTAAAATGTGGCGGGCGACCAATGCTGCCATGCGTTTACCGATGCCGATGTCGGCGTAAATTTCATCTAAGGACTTGGCGCTCGATTCGTTCAATAAACGTTCTACCAGAGAGGGTAGCAGCGCCGGGTTGAGATTTAATCCCATCAACGCTTGTGCTAACAGCCGATGGCCTAATTCAACCGATTCAACCAGGTTAATGGTGCGCAGGTGATGGCGAATCGCCGAGCGTGCTTTGCCGGTACGTACAAAAGTAAGCCAATTGGGGCTAGGGCGCGATGCAGGTGAGGTAATGATTTCAACGATGTCACCATTTCTTAATTCGGTGCGTAGTGGCACCGGCTCATGATTGATCTTCACCGAGGTGGTTTGATCGCCGACGTCGGTATGAATATTGTAGGCAAAATCGAGTGCGGTGGCCCCGCGTGGCAGAGCGATAATTTTTGATTTTGGCGTAAATACATAAACCGAATCGGGAAATAAATCGACTTTGACATGCTCCAGAAATTCGGCTGAATCCCCCGTTTGTTGCTGGATATCGAGCAACGATTGCAGCCATGCATGTGTGCGGTGTTGCAGGTCGCTCAAACTGGCATCACCGGTTTTGTATAGCCAGTGCGCAGCAACGCCTGATTCCGCGACGTGGTGCATATCCTGGGTACGAATTTGAAATTCCACCGGGGTACCGTACGGACCGATCAAAGTAGTATGCAGCGACTGATAGCCATTCTGCTTTGGAATGGCGATGTAATCTTTGAACTTGCCCGGCATCGGCTTGTAGAGCGTATGTAAAGTACCGAGTGCGACATAGCAGTTGGGGAAGCTATCGACTACGACGCGGAAGCCATAGACATCGAGTACCTGAGAAAAAGAGAGGTGCTTGTTGTGCATCTTTTTATAGATGCCATACAGTGTTTTTTCGCGGCCATAGACCTCCGCTACGATGCCGGCGTTAGCGAGTGTATTTTTGACGGCTTCGAGAATTTTTTTAACGACTTCACGGCGATTTCCACGTGCAGCTCTGACGGCTTTTCCCAGCGTTTTATAACGCATTGGATAGAGGTGCGAAAATGAGAGATCCTGTAATTCACGGTAATTGTTATTCAGTCCCAGACGATGTGCGATAGGTACATAGACTTCCATAGTTTCGGCAGCGATGCGGCGTTTTTTATCCGGCGCCATGACATCTAAGGTACGCATATTGTGCAGGCGATCTGCGAGTTTGATCAGGATGACGCGAACGTCGCGCGCCATGGCCAGCAACATCTTACGGAAATTTTCGGCCTGTGCCTCGACATGGCTCTGGAATTCGATTTTTTCAAGTTTTGAGAGGCCATCGACCAACGTAGCTACCGGTGCGCCGAAATGCTCGATCAGCTCTTCTTTTTTGACGTCCTGATCTTCCATGACGTCATGCAGTAATGCCGCCATGATGGCTTGCGCATCAAGCTTCCAATCGGCGCAAATTTCGGCTACCGCAATGGGATGTGAGATGTAGGGGTCGCCGGACTTACGTACTTGCCCGAGATGACGTTCATCAGAAAAACGATAGGCTTCCTTGACTTTTTTTAGTTCGGAAGGCGTTAGGTATTCTGCGAGTTTGGTGGTCAGTAATGTGACTGAAGCGACACCGGTTGCGTGTAAGCTGGGTACGATAACGTCGATGACGGGGTGAACGCTTTTAGAGGACGAGCGCTCGGAAAGCACGCGATTGTTGGATGCGGCTGATAGTACTGAATCTGCAGGTATCAGGTTCATAAGGTGGTATCAGCCGCATGGCATTGATGACTAGAAGTGTGTCAATAGTGTTGGGATTTACGAAAAATTGCCCCTACGGTGTTGCGCCTCCTTGTCGAAGCGGTACTGCCTTCGACGGCGCGCCTTGCCGGGACGTTTTTGCATAAGTCCTGAATGTGTCAAATAATAGGTAGTTTTTCAAGAAAAAATCGATCAATGCATCAATAAACTCATCAATCAAATCATCGATGAAACTACAAGGGAACTTTTTTCAACATTTCGATCCCGACCTTGCCGGCAGCGATTTCCCGTAATGCAATGACGGTCGCTTTGTCTTTTGCATCTACTTTGGGGGTGTGGCCTTGCAGCAATTGACGTGCGCGATAAGTTGCGGCTAATGTCAGTTGAAAGCGGTTAGGGATATGTGTCAGACAATCTTCAATAGTGATACGGGCCATGCTTGCTCCTAAAAGTGCGGTCTTAACTTAAATTGGCGTGGATGCCCAACTGGGCAAATAGGGATGTGTTGCGGGCCGCTTGTTGTGAAAAACGGCATCTTGCCGCCCTCACAATGGCAGTTAGCTCGGACAAAGCGGTTGCAAACTCTTGGTTGATAATAACATACTCGCAGTCCGGGGCATGCGCGATCTCGCCTCCTGCGGCTAAAATTCGACGGGTAATGACGAGGGAATCGTCCTGGCCGCGCTTCTTGAGTCGGTCTTCCAGGGCGGCAATGGAAGGCGGCAGGATGAAAATACCAACTGCGTGCGGGAATTCTTTCTTAACCTGTTGGGCGCCTTGCCAGTCGATTTCCAGCAGGACATCGGTGCCTGCGCTCATCTCGTTGCCGATCAAAATACGGGAGGTACCGTAATAATTGCCATGTACTTCGGCTGATTCGAGAAATTCCCCCTGTTTGCGTCTTTCCATAAAGTTTTTGACCGAAGTGAAGAAATACTCGCGTCCATGTTGTTCTTTTGGACGAGGGGGGCGAGTGGTATAGGAAATCGACAGTTTGATTGAGGGTTCCTGTGCCAAAAGGGCATTTACCAAGGTAGATTTACCGGCACCTGAAGGTGCTACCACCATAAATAAACTGCCCGAAAAATGATTGGTATGTGTCATGGAATCCTCTGCTATGGGAGTCTCAAAAATAGGAATTATAGGGGTTGATATGGATCCTTATGCTGCGACGGGAAAAATCTCAGCAAATTCTCACTCGCAATGCGTGGGTGAAACCATCGTTAGAATTTCAGCATAGTCTATAACCTGATTTTTGCATAAATTACGTGAACCCCTGTTTGTTTTTTTGATTCGTAAGAGCATTTACTTCTGTCATAGGGACACTACGACCGACCGAAGAAAAATTCCTTACAGGCCAAAATTTTGCACGATGATCTCCGAATGTAGGTAAAGATCGGGATAAATCCTATCCCGTTGCCTTGTCCGTCTGGCAGTCAATTTTTGCGATGGGTTTTTTACTTATTCCAGATTTTTGATCTGATATGTAAGCGACTTTCAAGTAGATGATTGGTATGGAATTTTCGGAAATTCTTGCAAATTTATCCCAAAAAATAATGGGTTTCCGCGAACCGTAATGCGACCAACATAGACGCCCACAAAAAATCATTTTACCAAACTAATCACGAATATTTTTTCGTTAAGACTAGCAACTTGGCTCAAACTGCCCCGTCTGGACGATGCCCAGTATCGAGATCTCGGCACAACCGTAGCGAGCGGCGAAATAGGAGGTCGAGACGCGCAATGGCCGCCTGGTGCAGCGGGGAATTCGGAATGGTTGCAGTCCGCCTGCGTAACGGCACATGCTTGCAATCATGTGTGTGCCCTGCAAGGGCGGTGAGCATCGCAGGCTCAAGATTTAGTCGTGCAGTAGGTTATGCAGAGGGCTCTATTTTTTCTTTGCCAGAAATTTCGGCGTAGGCCATATGAATGAAATCGGATGGGATATTTATGCCACGTTATCGTAAGGGATAAAAGTCCAATAGTCAGAGAATTAAAATCCGTTCCTCTTCCGCTATTTCCTAAATGGATTGCGTTCATTTAGTTCATCCATGTAAGAGCTCATCCCGCCGTTTTCCCTCTCCAAAAAACGTTCGATTGCATCCGAAAAAGAAGGATGTGCTAACCAGTGCGCTGACCAGGTTTTTTGTGGCAAAAAGCCGCGTGCCATTTTGTGTTCGCCTTGTGCCCCGCCTTCAAAGCACTTGATTTTCTGTGCAATACAAAATTCCAGTGGCTGGTAATAAGCCGTTTCGAAATGCAGGCAGGGCACATGCTCCAGTGCGCCCCAGTAACGGCCATACAGTGTGTGGTCAGTATGAATCAGGAGCGATGATGCGATGGCTTGGCCCCGACGTTCGGCGATGATGAGAAGGATGTGTTGCGGCATGGTGCCAGAGATGCGCAGGAAAAAATCCAAGTTTAGGTAAGGCGAAGAACGGTGTTCGGCATAGGTCTGGGTGTAGCAACGGTAAAAAAAATCCCAGTCATCCGCTGTGGCGTTGGCCGCATTCACATGTCGAAACGTAATCTTCGATTCGCTTACCTTGCGACGTTCGGCCCGGATATTTTTGCGTTTTTTTTGTTCTAGTGTGGTGAGGAAATCGTCGAAGCTGGTATAGCCTGGGTTGAGCCAGTGGAACTGTACGCCTGTGCGTACCATGAAACCGGCAGTTTTTAATGGTTCCACCTGTGTTTGGGGCGGATACAAAATGTGGGTCGATGAGGTACCGCTGGTTTCGCGCAGAGCACACAGCGCTTCGATCAAAGCAGCATGTGAGGCAGCGTCCTTTGCCATTAAGCGACTGCCCGTGACAGGCGTGAAAGGAATAGAGCAGAGCAGCTTGGGGTAGTACTCTAGGCCATGTCGCTGGTAGGCCTCGGCCCATGCCCAGTCAAACACATATTCCCCATAGGAGTGGAATTTTGCGTAGAACGGCATGGCGGCGACTAGCTGCTGGTCTTGTGCCAGGCTTTGCTCATGGTCGTCCCACAAGCAAATATATTGCGGCTGCCAGCCAGATGCCTCACTGGCACAGCCGGATTCATGCAGCGCATGTAAAAAAGCGTAGGATAAAAAAGGATTGGCGTCAGACTGGCACTCGAGCAGTGTATCCCAAGCAGTTTGGCTGATTTCAGAGAGAGAAGATACGATCCTCGTGCGATAATTCATAGGGGAATTTATATCAATCTATTGCGCGGTGTCATCTCGAATGTATTGCAGCCCGGCTTGACTGCGCGTCCTAGTTTATAGAAATACCCATACCATTTTTGGAAAATATTTTCATCATTCCTATGACAGTCAACGTTGCCATCGCCCAAATCAACAGTATCGTCGGGGATCTTGCCGGCAATTGCGCAAAGATTCTTGATTTTTCCCGGCGTGCCGCTGCGCAGGGTGCCGACATTGTATTGACGCCAGAATTGTCACTGGTTGGTTATCCCCCGGAAGATTTATTGTTGCGTGGTGCATTCTACGCAAAATCGGCGCAGGCGTTTGAAGCGTTAGTGGTTGATCTGGCTGTTCTGACCGATGTGAATGTCGTCGTAGGTCATCCCTTGGAGCGTGGTGGCGCCCGCTTTAATGCCAGTTCGGTTGTGCGCAACGGCAAGGTGCTCGGCACCTATTGCAAACACAATTTGCCCAATGCTACTGTGTTTGATGAGCTACGTTATTTTTCCTCATCGGATGAGCCTTTTGTATTCGACTGTAAAGGTATCAAATTCGGTATTAATATTTGTGAAGATACTTGGTATGACCATGCGCCTGCCAGAGCCAGAGCCGCTGGTGCGCAAGTGTTGCTGGTGCCTAATGGCTCGCCTTACCATATGAACAAAATGCATTTGCGTTATGAGGTCATGCGCCAGAATGTAATCGCACAAGGCCTTAGTTTGGTGTACGCCAATTTGGTCGGCGGGCAAGATGAGTTGATTTTTGACGGCGATTCTTTCGTTATGAATCAGCAAGGTAAACTTTGCGCCCAGCTTAAACATTTTGAAGAAGACCTGCAGATCGTCGTTTTCGACGGTGCCAAGCCGCAAGCCGTAGTGTTGCCTAGCGTATTATCGGTTGAGGCTCAGGTATATCAGGCGCTGGTACTTGGGGTGCGCGACTACATTGAAAAAAATGGATTTCCGAAGGTTCTGATTGGTTTGTCGGGCGGCGTAGATTCTGCGTTGACGCTGGCTATTGCTGTTGATGCTCTGGGCGCGGATCGCGTACGTGCAGTGATGATGCCTTCGCCTTATACCGCGGATATATCGTGGATAGATGCACGTGATATGGTGGAGAGAATCGGTGTGCGCTACGATGAAATATCGATCAATGATTGTTTCGCGGCTTTCCGCACCACGCTGGCGCAAGAATTTCAAGGCTTGGCCGAAGACGCGACCGAAGAAAATATCCAGGCCCGCATTCGTGGCACCATCTTGATGGCCCTATCGAACAAGCATGGCGCTATAGTGCTTACCACGGGCAATAAGAGCGAGATGGCAGTTGGTTATTGCACGCTATACGGTGATATGGCAGGCGGTTTTGCAGTGATCAAAGACATTGCCAAGACACTGGTCTACCGTTTGTGTGCCTACCGCAATGCGATCTCGGAGGTGATTCCTGAACGTATCCTGTCTCGTGCACCGTCGGCGGAATTGCGTCCCGATCAAACCGATCAGGACTCCCTTCCGCCTTACGAAGTTCTCGACGCCATTATGCAAATGTATATGGAAGAGAATCAAAGCATTGCCGATATCGTCAATGCAGGGTATCGTCCCGAAGATGTGGAGCGTGTCACGCGTTTAATTAAAATTAACGAATACAAACGGCGTCAATCCCCGGTCGGTATTCGCGTTACCCATCGCGCTTTTGGACGTGACTGGCGCTACCCTATCACTTCAAAATTTCAAGAATAAAATAGTTTAAATTAGTTATTTAAGGAGCTGTCATGAAACAAATTATTGCCATCATCAAACCATTCAAATTAGATGAAGTGCGTGAAGCGCTGGCCGATATGGGTGTGACCGGCTTGACCGTCACCGAGGTCAAAGGTTTTGGGAGGCAGAAGGGCCATACTGAACTTTATCGGGGAGCAGAATATGTGGTGGATTTTTTACCTAAGGTGAAGATTGAACTGGTGGTCGATGATACTGCTGTTGACCATGCCATTGAGTCCATCATTAAGGCTGCGCGTACGGGAAAAATAGGCGATGGCAAGATTTTTGTACAGAATGTGGAGCAGGTGATTCGGATTCGTACAGGGGAGTCGGGATCTGAGGCTGTTTAATTTTTTCGGGAGTGGGTGGAGTGTGCGGGCGCCATCGGGTGAGAATCTAGAGGGGTTACATTTGGCCGGATAGGTGCGGGGCATAAGGGAGAGGCGGTAAACAATACCGCAGGAAACAATACTCATCCTACTGTAATTTACCCCCCACGCAATAGCACAATCAAAGCGCCATTCCCACCATCGGCGGCTTTTGCCACGCAAAATGCCATTACCTCATCTTTTTGGACTAACCAACTTTTTACTTTGTTTTTCAGCACAGGTTCTTTGTTGAGTGACCCAAGTCCCTTGCCGTGAATGATACGCACGCAGCGCAGGCCGCGTTTGGCGGCCTTGCGTAGAAACTCCGTCAGCTGTTCGCGTGCTTCTTCGCGCCGCATGCCGTGCAGGTCGAGTTGATCTTGAATCGCCCAATGACCTTTACGCAGTTTTCGTACCACGTCAGGGCCGATATTGGGGCGGCTATAGCTCAAAGCATCGTCGCTGTCGAGCAGGGTTTCGACATCGAATTCATCGGATAGGGATTGTGCCAATGCGGCTTGTTCGTCAGCTAGGTGCTGGCGTGCAATTGGTCGTGGGTGGGACGGATTGGGTTGACGTTTATTTGGGTCGGGCAGGGGGACAATAGTCCCTACGCTGGTGCGGAACAGGTCGGCTTCGAGCTGGGTATGTTTTTCGTGGCGCAGGCGTTCTACCTCAATTTTCTTGCGTGTTTCTTCCCGCACTTTTAAATCTGCACGCAGATTTTTGAGATCGGTGAAGTTCTTGAGTGAAGATGCCATGAGACGCTTTTTATTAGTGGTAGGCCTTACGCAAAAGGGCGGCAACTCGGTTGCTGAACTTATCTTGGTGTAAGTAACGTTACTAGGTCCCCGAGTGTGTGGGGATGGAAAGCCATCTTGAAAAGAAAATGACAAGGCATTGCGATAAAACGATTAGTTGTGAGCTACAAACCGATTTTTTAAGCTACACCCAATGTCCTCATGTTTGTCCGCAATCACTTCATTTTTTCCGCCAACAACGCTTGAATTTTTGGTTCAGGCTTCCAGTAATTCGGTCCTTTTTGCACCTTGCCGCGTTCGTCGTAAATCGGTTGGCTATCTGCACCGAGTTTGGAGAAATTCGATTGCATGATGATCGCCAGTATTTGATCTGGTGGCAGACCGAATTTGGTCATTTCTGAGGCGCAATAGACTTGCAAATCGCCGAGTAAATCCGCCAGCATGGTCAGTACTTCTATGGAAGGCGCGCTGTTTTCCGCAGCCTCGATGATCTCGTCGATTTCATGCACTTCTTCCATCAGGATGCTTTTGAATGCCTTGAGGCGCTCTACTATAGGAACGCCCACATCCAGGGTAGGCGCAGCATTGACTGGCAGCTTATAAATGCGGTTAAATTTTTCGATGTCTTCTGAAAATATGCTCATGGTTTTTTCAAATGAGAGGGATTAGTCTTCCAGGCTTTCCAAATAGCGCTGTGCATCGAGTGCCGCCATGCAGCCCGTGCCTGCGCTGGTAATTGCTTGGCGATAGATGTGGTCTTGGACATCTCCGGCGGCGAATACGCCTGAGAGGTTAGTTGCGGTGGCCATGCCCTCCAGTCCGGTTTTGGTTTTGATGTAGCCGTTTTTCATGTCGAGTTGGCCTTCAAAAATACCCGTGTTGGGTTTATGACCGATGGCAATAAATATACCGTGCAACGTCACGTCGGTGACCCCTTCATCAAGCGTCGATTTAAGTCGCACTCCCGTCACACCGCTTTCATCGCCCAGAACTTCCTCAAGGGTATGGTGGTATTTTATTTCAATTTTTCCTTCAGCCATTTTGGCGTGGAGGCGGTCGATCAGGATGGGTTCCGCGCGGAACTTGTCGCGTCGATGCACCAGAGTTACTTTGCTTGCGATATTGGACAAGTAGAGCGCTTCTTCCACGGCAGTATTACCGCCGCCGATGACGGCTACCTCTTTGGCGCGATAAAAAAAACCATCGCAGGTGGCGCAGGCAGAAACGCCTTTGCCCATGAATGCTTCTTCCGATGGTAGACCGAGATATTGCGCTGATGCGCCGGTGGCAATAATGAGCGAATCGCAGGTATATTCGGCGCTATCCCCGATCAGGCGGATTGGTTTTTCGCTGAGCTTCGTGGTGTGAATGTGATCGAAAATAATTTCGGTATTGAAGCGTTCAGCATGCTGCAAGAAGCGTTGCATCAGTTCGGGGCCTTGAACGCCCATCGGGTCGGCAGGCCAGTTTTCGACATCGGTCGTCGTCATTAATTGACCGCCTTGCTCAACGCCGGTAATCAAAACCGGGTTCAGATTAGCGCGGGCTGCATAGACGGCAGCGGAATAACCTGCGGGGCCGGAACCGAGGATCAAAACACGGGCATGTTTAGGCGTTGACATGAAAATTAACCTGTAATTTGTACATTAATTGGAGAAGCGGACGGACTAAAAATATTGTTAATAACAGGAAGACGGCAAATGATATTTCAAGCGAGGCGCTTCCACTTTGCTGGTATTCGGTACGGTTATCAAAAACTGGTTAGGATTATATACCCAGCGTAGCCAAACATTTTTTGATCGCCGCTTTGTTTTGTTCCTGTATCGACTGACCCGATGGTTTTTTAAGGTCGTTCGCTGATCTGCCCTTTGTATGAATCGGGAAAATGAGTGCGCAGGATGCTGGTTTGCCAGGAAGCTTTCTGCATTCGTAGGGATACGACGACCCTTCCCCAGAAAATTTCATGGCGCATCAAAAGACAAACGCGGGATCACATAATTTATGCAAAGGTCGGGTTAAGGCACTGACAGATGTGGGATACTGCTTTCTTGCTTTCCGATGGATGGGAAATTTTATAAAATTTATTGCACCTCAGCAGCGCTGATGTTGCCTTCTTTCCACCAGAATATGCGACAGTCAATTATGCTCAAAATAGTTATCTATCATCTATGGCCTTCCCTTAACCGCAATTGCTTTTGAATTTATGATTAAAGCCAGCCAAGCCTATACCCGCGCAGCCAAAGAGGCGCAGCCGTTACCGCATCGTTTGTTACGCCTATTGTCGGAGGCACGTTGGTTTGTGCTGGCGGCGCTGGCCACTTATTTGATGTTGATTTTGGCAAGTTATAGCACGGCTGATCCTGGCTGGTCGCATTCGAATGTAGTACCGAAGCTGGGTAATGTGGGGGGCAAGGTAGGTGCGTGGTTTGCAGATTTATTATTTTTTATTTTTGGTTTGTCGGCGTGGTTGTGGTGTCTCTTATTGTTGCGTTTGGTCTGGCGCGGTTATCGGGAATTATCTGAGAAATTTTTGATGCAGACGGAGACGGAACCAGATCATCAATCAGAAGGTTTGATTCGCGGCATTGGTTTTGCACTGCTCTTGATTGGTGCAATGGGGCTGGAATTTCTGCGCCTGTATTCCTTGCAAGGGCAATGGTTGCGGGCACCCGGGATCTTGGGTGAATTAATTGGTAACGCCCTCAATAGTGCTCTCGGTTTTACTGGTGCTACTTTATTTTTATTGCTTGTTATCGCGCTTGGTTTTAGCTTATTTTTTCATATTTCGTGGTTGGCTGTCGCAGAAAAAATAGGTACTGCGATTGAGATTATGGTCGAAGGCGTGATGAACATCTATTTGGCACGTCAAGACCGCCAGCTTGGTCAGGTCGCGGCCGATAAACGGGAAGAAGTAGTCGTGCACGAACGTGCCAAACACAGTGACGCGCCGCAAATAAAAATCGAACCGCAAATAGTGACTGTGCCTAAGTCAGAGCGTGTCGAAAAAGAGAGGCAGGCGACGTTGTTTCAGGATATGCCTGACACCAATTTTCCCCCGCTTTCCTTGCTCGATGATGCGCCGCAGGTGCAGGAAATGGTGAGCATCGAGACGCTTGAATTTACCAGTCGGTTGATTGAGAAAAAACTCTCCGATTTCGGTGTCGAGGCCAAGGTCGTCGCTGCGCATCCGGGTCCCGTAATTACACGCTATGAAATCGAGCCTGCCACTGGAGTTAAAGGTAGTCAGATCGTTGGTCTTGCACGTGATCTGGCACGTTCTTTGTCGTTGACTTCAATTCGGGTAGTGGAAACTATTCCCGGTAAAAATTTCATGGGGTTGGAGCTGCCCAATCCCCGCCGTCAAATCGTGCGTCTGAGCGAAATTTTAAGTTCTAAAGTGTATAACGATGGACTCTCCAGTTTGACCATTGCGCTGGGCAAAGATATCGCCGGTCATCCTGTCGTGGCCGATTTAGCCAAGATGCCGCATTTGCTGGTGGCGGGCACGACCGGATCGGGCAAATCGGTCGGCATCAACGCGACGATTTTATCTTTGCTATATAAGTCCGATCCTAACGATGTGCGGTTAATTTTAATCGACCCGAAAATGCTGGAAATGTCGGTGTATGAAGGTATTCCGCATTTGTTGGCGCCGGTTGTTACTGACATGCGGCAAGCTGGGCATGCGCTCAATTGGGCGGTGGGTGAGATGGAGCGACGCTACAAGTTGATGTCCAAACTTGGGGTGCGTAATCTGGCTGGTTACAATGCCAAAATTGCGGAAGCCGCCAGACGCGAAGAGCATATTCCCAATCCGTTTAGTTTGACGCCGGATGCGCCTGAACCTTTAGAGAAATTCCCCACCATCGTCATCATCATCGATGAGTTAGCCGACCTGATGATGGTTGTGGGTAAAAAAGTAGAAGAGTTGATTGCCCGGATCGCCCAAAAAGCACGGGCAGCAGGACTGCATTTGATCTTGGCCACCCAGCGCCCATCGGTGGATGTGATTACTGGATTGATAAAGGCCAACATTCCTACGCGGATCGCGTTTCAGGTCAGTAGCAAGATTGATTCGCGCACGATTCTCGACCAAATGGGCGCAGAGGCCTTGCTCGGCATGGGCGACATGCTATACATGCCGCCGGGGACCGGATTGCCAGTGCGGGTGCATGGCGCTTTTGTGTCCGATGAAGAAGTGCATCGGGTGGTCAAATATTTGAAAGAGCAAGGCGAGCCCAATTATGTGGACGGCATTCTTGAAGGCGGTACCCTGGAGGAGGGCGCAGATGGTGCGTCGGCCACCACGGAAGGCGGTGGCGAGGCCGATACGCTCTACGATCAAGCGGTCGCCATTGTTCTGAAAAATCGCCGTGCCTCGATTTCTTTAGTGCAGCGCCACTTGCGAATAGGCTACAATCGCGCCGCCCGTCTGCTCGAACAAATGGAGCAAAGCGGTGTGGTGTCGACCATGCAACCGAACGGAAATCGTGAAATTCTCGTACCGGTCGGCAATGCAGAATAAGGATGCTCAAAATGAGACGTAGGAATAATTTATTGGCCGCACTGATGATCGCTATGCCTGTCATTGCAGGCGCGACCGCGCTCGATCAATTCAAAACTTTCGTTGTCACTACCAAAGTGGCTAAAGGGGAGTTTATCCAGCGCCAAGTCAGGAAGACCGATGGTGCGGCCAAAGTATCAACGCCATCCACGGGCACTTTTGTGTTTGCACGGCCGGGAAAATTTATCTGGAATTATCAGAAGCCGTATGAACAATTACTGCAATCGGATGGAGAAAAACTTTTCATCTACGATAAAGATCTGAATCAGGTCACGATCAAAAAACTCGGTGATGCACTGGGGTCTTCTCCTGCCGCGATTCTTTTTGGCAGTAATGACCTGGAAAAAGATTTCACGCTTAAAGAGGGGGGGGCTAAAGGAGGACTGGAATGGTTGGAGGCGACGCCAAAAACCAAGGACACGACCTTCGATCAGATCAGCATTGGATTGCGCAATGGGGTGCCGGAGGCGATGGAATTACACGATTCTTTCGGACAAGTGTCGCTGCTGACGTTCAAGAATTTTGAGAAAAATCCGAGTGTGGCAGCCAATCATTTTGCTTTCATCATTCCCAAAGGGGCGGATGTTTTGAATCATTAATGGCGAATGCCGAACTTGAGAGGTGGCGTCTGCATCGGGATGATTTGTTCCCAGTGTGAGTTTTTGGATTAGTCATTTTTTGCGAATGAGTGATCGATAAAAATAGCGTTTTATTTCTTTAACGCTTTTTAACAGAGGAAATTTTGTGGATAGTAAATTGAAGTCATTTTTAAACCAGAGTCGCATATTGTTTTTGGTAACCGGTTTAGTGTTAGTTAGTTGTAGTACATGGACACCAACTATGACGAAAGATGAGATTCCGACAGGAAATGATACCTACCTATACGGAAAATTTAATATTAGTGCACCAAAGATAGGGATGTCGGTGGAAGGTTATTACACAATAGGTTTTGTGTTTTCCTGCACTGATGGAAGGACGTATACGATTCGTCTTAGTATGGAGCAGCCTGTTCAGTTGATAAAGTTGAGTCCGTCAACTTGCTCTTTTACTGAAACGGTATTTGTAGATGCAGGGGGAAATATAAGAGGGAGAAAGCCTGTGCCAGAGGGGCCGTTAACTAACTTCAAACTGGAACCGGGAGTCGCTTATTACATCGGCGATTTTCTTGCTTTTGCTGAAAATCAATTAAGCTCGCATTATTCAGTGGGTGATGCTGGAAGGACAATGATTACCGATTTGAACCTCATGAGTTGGGGAATGAAGGAGCCGCTTAATAACTATCAAAATACCACGGGAAAGATGAAATCATTCTATCCAAATATGGCTAAGGTTCCAGTTCACAATCGACTGACAGGGCAATAGTTTGGCATTGCAATCATACGGGGATGGCATTAAAGAAATACTTTGTGTTTGTTCCACCGGAATTTTTTAACCTCCTGCAATGGCGTCGTCATTGCAGGCCGCAGGCCATTAATCCATTATTTATCACAGCCCATCAGGAAAAGTATACGCAGGCACGCGCAACTGGCTCACTCACAGCGCAGTAGGGTGCAATGGATTGTACTGCCGTGTGCCGCATGGGCATGGACTAGTTACCTGAAAGGAGGTAATCGCAAGCAGTGACGACAAGCGTAGCGAAACCCAGGATCAAAGCCGTGAGGTCAGACTAAAAGAAGTGGGGAGGCACAAAGCTACGACCGCACGAACAGAAACAAGCAGAGAGGCCGGAAGTGGGCGATAAGCGTGCTGCCAAACGCGAAATCCCACTGTCACCGAAGACACTCCTGGTAAACGCTTGGCGGTACGGATCGAAAGTATACGCGCTGGTTGAATAAAAATTCGCACCTCTATCAAACCCTCCCTTGGGCAAGGCCTTACTATCAGATCAAACCGGAACTACTACGGTTTAATTACGGAATGCGCGGCGGAGGGAAGTTATTGCACGGTAAAATGCTTGCTCTAGCAGCTTGTGACACTGCTGGCCTTTATTTTTTTTGTTCGTTCAGGGGATGTGTTTGATAAGACCTGTTTTTGTTGCGTTTGGTCGAGCATTCATCATGCAACTCCATGTGAGAATGTTGCTGCTCAGTTGTGTACCGTTCTTGTTGGCCTTGTTGGTATGGGGCGTCGTCTTGTCGTTGTATTTGCAACCATTGCTGGATTGTGTGCACAGCTTCTTTTCTGCGAACGATGGATTTCGTATTTCCGGTGGGCTGCTCACTACATTTGGTCTGGGCGCTTTAAAAACAGTTATTGTGCCTTTGATTGTAATGGCGGCACTCATGCCGTTGATGATACTGACAGCGCTTCTTATTATCCGTTTCGTCGCAATGCCTGCCATAGCAAAACGGGCGACTGAACGCCATTTTCCTCATCTTGCAATCTGCTGCAACGGTAATGTAGGGAGCCGTTCGCGCAGGATTATTTTTTCTTTTTTTTGGTTTGCATTTCTGTCGATTACGATAGCGCCTTTTTGCCTGATCCCGCTTTTAGCTTTTGTGTTGCAGCCAGCATTATGGGCTTGGCTCATTTATCGCGTGGTGGCGTATGACGTTCTGGGTCATCATGCCAGCGAGCACGAACGTAACGAGATGCTACGGTTGCACCGTTGGCCGTTGTTAACCATGGGGGTGCTGGTCGGCATCCTGGGAACATTGCCCACGCTATTATGGATGCAGGGTTCGATTGCAGTTACTTCCCCCTTTCTGGCCGTTGTTGCGATTTGGTTCTATGTATTGCTTTTGATGTTTGCCGCGATATGGTTTCAGTATTATTGTCTCGATACGTTGGCTAAATACCGCGCTGAGGCGGCGGTAGCGATACAGAACACTGCATGATGTGACGTATTTTCGAAAGACACTATGATGGTGATCGGACTCCTTATTATTGGTGATGAAATTTTGTCCGGAAAACGGATAGACAAGCATTTCCCGAGAGTGTTGGAATTGCTTTCTGCGCGTGGCTTACAATTGGCGTGGACTGAAATCATAGGGGATGACCGCGCGCGCATTACGGCAAGTTTGCGGCGTAGTTTCGGTAGTGGAGATATTGTATTTTCTTGCGGTGGCATTGGCGCGACACCCGATGACCATACGCGCCAATGTGTTGCGGCAGCGTTGGAATTGCCCCTTCTTCTGCATCCAGAGGCCAAGGAAAAAATCCAGGAGCGTATTGCCGACAGCGCGCGCGAGAATGGTGTGCAGCCCGATTTTACGACCCCAGAAAATTTGCATCGTTTGAAGATGGGGGAGTTCCCCCAAGGCGCTGGCATTATTCCCAATCCATTTAATAAAATCCCTGGATTTTCGATCAATGCCGGTCAGTCGGGCGCGCACTATTTCGTGCCAGGATTTCCCGTGATGGCTTCGCCCATGATTGAATGGGTACTCGATATTTATTACGCGCATTTATTTCATCGAGTGCCGCATTTAGAAAAAGCAGTGTGTGTGTATGAATCAGCCGAGTCTGCGCTGACGCCGTTGATGGAGCAGATTGAAATAGCTTTCCCTTTGGTGAAAGTGTTCAGTTTGCCTAACATTGGCGATGCGGTAACCCGTCGCCATACTGAGCTTGGTGTTAAAGGCGATCCGGTTCAGACAGAAGCAGCATACAGAAAAATGCTCTTGGGCCTGGATCATTTGAAGGTGGAGTATCACCCCGCCTAGGAAATTCAAATAATAATTGATGAGTCGTCCTATTTTTTGATAGGGGAACTGTAGCAAATGGGTATATCAAGGTGGATGTTGTCTAATGAATTTATGCGAAACAGGTTAGTCATAGGATGAATGATAAAGTGCGTTGGAAGAGGCCTCATACCTATGTAGGCGCGATCCGTAAGTTACGCTCTAAAGCTTTAACGGTACGCCCTTTTCGCCTGCGTCAGCGCGCTCCAAAATTGCGTGATATTCCTTCGTCCTTTGCGCCGACGCTCCTGCTTCCTATACAACAAACCATTGGGCAACCCGAGGTACGCGCTCGGTCTTTGTGGCGACGCATCGGACGGGTATTATTCCCTATTATTTTGACAATCATCATTGTGCTGAGTTGGCTGGTTCATAGTGAAATGCGCAGCTCTGAACGGCAAGCGCATTTCTTTGCCAATCTGGCGGGGAAAATGAAATACGCAGTCAAGTCGGGGCCGAGTTCTTCTATTCGTTATCCCCAGGAAAGTCCTTATGACGAACGACTTGGTTATTCGAATTTGCCGGAATTTTTTAGCAAACTAAAGGCCAAGGATTTCCAAATTACGGCGCAAGCACAGATTTCTCCAGACATGCGGGCACTCAGTGATGAGGGCATTTTTATTCCTTATCGCGAAAAGATTCAGGTGGGTTTGTCGATTCTGGATTCACACCATCAACCTTTGTTTGAAGCTCGTTATCCAGAGCGCGTGTATTCCGGTTTTGAAGACACACCAGCACTTCTGGTAAAGAGTTTGTTATTTATTGAAAATCGCGATCTTCTTGATCCTGATAACCCAAAGCGTAATCCTGCAGTTGAATGGGATCGTCTCGGCAAGGCTGTGCTCGACAAAGGCCTGCATGTTTTTAGTACGGATAAAAAATCTGCTGGTGGCAGTACCCTGGCAACGCAGATAGAAAAATATCGCCACTCCTTTGAAGGACGCACTACCTCGTTGAAAGACAAGCTCTATCAAATGTTTTCTGCATCTCTACGTGCTTATCACCAAGGAGAGGATACGCGAGCCGTGCGGCGCCAGTTAGTAGTCGATTATCTCAATACTGTCCCACTCTCGGCCAAAGCCGGCTATGGTGAAGTCAACGGCGTGGGTGATGGGATGTGGGTGTGGTATGGCCGCGATTTTGCAGAGGTAAATCAGTTGCTGAAAAATGCTGAGAAAAATAGGCCAGGCACCGGTGTTTCATCGGCCTCAGCGCAAGCGTACAAACAGGCGTTGAGTTTATTGATTTCGCAGCGTCGGCCCTCGTTTTATTTGACCAATCAGACTGCGCTCGATACGTTGACGAACAGTTATTTGCGTTTGCTGGCACATGCCGGTGTGATTTCATCTACCTTGAGTGAGGTGGCGATTCATTCTTCACTCAATCCACGCAAGAGCGGCAATCCGGCAGCCTCCGGTACTTTTGTGACACGGAAAGCGGCAACAGCGGTACGCACGCAATTATCGGGTTTGCTGGGCGATTCGCGTCTTTATAATCTTGACCGTTTGGATTTGAGTGTCACTAGCACCCTCGATGCGCAAGCGCAAAAAGCAGTTACCACTGTGTTACGCAATTTGCGCGACCCCGCAATCGCGAACGCCGAAGGGTTGCAGGGCAAAGGCTTGCTTGGCAAAGGGGATCCAGCAAATGTGATCTATAGTTTTACTTTGCTCGAACGCGGTGAAAAGGCCAACTATCTGCGCATCCAAACGGATAATTTCGATCAGCCGCTCGATATTAATGACGGTGCCAAACTTGACCTGGGATCGACCGCCAAATTACGTACGATGGTGACTTATCTCGAGATTGTGGCGGATTTGCACAAACGTAACAGTAGCTTGGAAACAGAACAATTACGCAAGGTTACCGTGGATCCCCAAGACGTCATCTCGCGCTGGGCTATCGACTACCTGCAAAAAGCTAAGGATAAAAGCTTGCCAGCGATGCTAGAGGCTGCGTTGGGTCGTAGCTATTCGGCCAGTCCGGCAGAGAGTTTCTTCACAGGCGGCGGTATACATACATTTAATAATTTCCATCATGAGGACGATAGCAAGACATTCTCGGTACGCGATGGTCTGCGCAGTTCAATCAACCTCGTTTTCGTACGCTTGTTGCGCGATGTCGTGCATTACTACATGTTCCAGACGGCAGGTTCTTCCGCTAGCCTGTTGCAAGATGCTGATAATCCACGGCGCGACGTTTATCTGAGTCGTTTTGCAGATCGGGAAGGACGTGTTTTCATTCAGCGTTTTTACACGAAATATCGTGATATGACAGCCGAGCAAGCACAGGCAGAATTGCTGGATGGTCTGCATCCTACGCCATCGCGGTTGGCTAGCGTATTCCGCATGCTCGCACCCAATGAACCCTTAGATAAATTTGCGATTTTCGTGAAAGAAAATTTGCATTCTGAAAATGAGGTGAGCAGTGAGAAATTAGCCAAGCTCTACGAACAATATTCGCCGGGAAAAATGTCACTTGCTGATCGCGGCTTTCTCGCTACTGTCCATCCGCTTGAGTTATGGATAGTTGGATACATGCGATTGCATCCCCAGGCCAGTTTATCTGAAGTGCAGGAAGCGAGCAAAAATGAACGGCAAGATGTATATTTTTGGCTATTCAATACTCATCGTAAACAAGCACAAGATCAACGGATTTTAAGTTTGCTTGAGGTGGAAGGATTTTTAGAAATCCATCGACAATGGAAGCGCTTGGGCTATCCGTTTGATTCGCTGGTGCCATCTTATGCGACCGCGCTTGGCGCCTCGGCCGATCGTCCTGCGGCACTCGCAGAATTGATGGGCATCCTCGTCAACGGAGGTGTACGTAAGCCGACCGAGCGAGTTCAAATATTGCACTTCGCTGCTGGTACACCCTATGAAACCGTACTTAAGCGCAAACCGGGAAAGAGTGAGCAAGTACTACCGAAAGAAGTAACCGAGGCCACGCTGCGCGCGATACGAGAGGTGGTGGAAAATGGCACTGCCAAGCGTGTGCGAAGAGCGTTTATTCGCACCGATGGCAGCGTGATTCCTGTTGGCGGGAAAACCGGTACCGGCGACCAGCGTTTTGATGTGTATGGAGTCCACGGTCAGCTCATTGAGCAGCGTTTCGTCAATCGCACCGCAACTTTTTTATTCAATATCGACGAGCGATTTTTTGGTAGCATCACCGCTTATGTGCATGGTCCTCAGGCTGCCAATTATGACTTTACCAGTGCCTTGCCAGCGCAGCTACTCAAGGTACTGGCACCGAGTTTAATGCCGATGTTAGAACCTGTAGTAAGTGCTAATCCAAAAGTGATCGCAGCATCAGGGCAGCGCTATTAATTTCGTTTAATAGAAAAGGGGGCAAATCCCTGGCAAGTGGGCATCATCTCGATGCTATTGATGTTGATATGGGGAGGTAAGGTCGAGATCCAATAGATCGTCTCCGCAATATCGGTTGCGGTGAGTGGAACCGTTCCCTCATACACCTTGGCTGCGGCACCGTCGTTACCGCGATAGCGTACATTCGAGAATTCAGTACCACCACATAAACCTGGCGCAAGGTTGGTAGCACGCACCCCAGTTCCGACCAGATCGGCGCGCAGGTTGAGGGTAAATTGTTCAACGAATGCTTTGGTTGCTCCATATACATTACCGCCGGGGTAGGGATAGTGCCCGGCAACCGAGCCGAGGTTGATCACCAGACCACTGCCGCGCTCCACCATACCTGGCAACAGCGCTCGTGTCATGGTGACCACCCCTTTGCAATTGGTATCAATCATGGTTTCCCATTCGTCCAGCAATGCGCATTGGGCTGGCTCGGTGCCGAGCGCTAGTCCGGCATTGTTGACTAGCACATCGATGTCTCGCCATTCATTTGGGAGCGCAGCGAATGCTGTGGTGATGGCCACTTTATTGGTGACATCTAAAACCAGGGGAAGCAGGTTGCTGCCTAGTTCAGTAGTGAGTTCATTGAGCCGATTTTTTCGGCGGCCAGTTGCGATAACTTTGTGTCCATGCCGCACAAATTTTCGGGCTATTTCGGCACCAAATCCAGCGGTGGCGCCGGTAATTAAAATGATCATGGAGATTCCATTGCGGGTGGGGTTGTGGCGTTTGGAGCAGAATGCGGTGTTATTTTAACAGCCTGAATAGGCGGGTTTGACCCTCCATCAGGGTTGGCGTATAGCGGTGGAAGGGACGCCCGTAAACTCTGAAATAGTGAGTTCGATGTCGATATAGGAGGGAACGTCTTTTCCTTGATGGCGACCAGCGATAAATGCGGTAGCAAAAAACATGGCTTTGATTTGGGTAATAGCATCCTTGTCGAAATCATCGGCTTGGAGAACGCGAATGTCTGTGACGAGGCCGTGAGCATTTATATAAAGACGTAGCCTAATGGGGTGTCCGCTACTCTGAATGCCATTGAGTAATGTGGAATCGGGTTCTGTAATGGGTAGTGCGCCTCGGTCCAATTGGCTTGAGGGCAGGAATGTCGAAAGCGATTCATCTTGAATGTTAGGCGTAGGTTTGGCCGGACCTTGTTTGGGTGTAGGCACACCAATTGCGCCGCTGCCAGGGCGATTTTTTTTGAAAATAGGATGAATCTCTCGTATCGCTCCTTCGGCAGGTGTCCGGGGCACCGTCGCACGTGCTTCACCGAGGCCGACATACAGCATCATTTTTGGTGATTGCGCACTCTCTTTCGTAAGTCTTCCTGGAAGGGTGGTATCCGAAACTGCACTTAGCACCAGCAAATGTAATGCGATCGATCCGCTCAGACAGATAATAAAAGGGTGAGAGAACAGCGGGAGCCAATGTAGCAGCTCCCCCCATAATGTTCCCTGTCCGTTTAAAATTCGCTTGCGTGCCAAATGCTGCTTCTCCCGTTTAGTCACCGGATGGCATGCCGCGCCAATTCATTCCCATCACTTTTTGCGAACTGGTAAATGTTCCCGTCATGTTAGTAACACTTCCGCCTGTTGTGCCGGCGATCAAACGGAGATGACCGTCCACACTAAAGAATTTGACATCCGTCGCTAAACCGTCAGTCGTTGTTTTTCTAGATATTAGCGCCCCAGTGTTATCGGTCAATACGCTTTTCCCTGTCGCAAAGTTAAGCGCAAAAACATCGCTCGTTCCCGTAGGGCTGCAGGTAGTGCCAGTGGGCCAATTTGCGCTGAACGCGATGAGTCCGAAGGTCGTATCTGGAGGTGTATTGATGCGCTGTCCCACCGCCCCCACAATTTGTAGGTCAAAGTACCACCCCATCGGCATCGCCGAGGTGACTCCGGTCAATGTGTCGGAATTAACTCCCAGATCGCTGCGTCTGATGGGGAAGGAGACACCGGATGGGAGGGTACTACTAGTATAAAACGCACTGGCAGTCCCATCCACGATTGCATAAAAGGCTTGCTGTTGCGCATTAGTCATATCGCTTAGGCCAAGCAAGCGTCCGGTACCGATGAGGACATAGCGTTTGAAGGAGTCAGGTTGAGTCGCAATGGTAGGCCGTGTAGTAATAGGTTGTGATGCGCCGCCGGGATCCTTCAGTGTTGCGATCTTGGTGATAGGATAAGCGCCTGAAGCGGGGGTCAGGTCTACACGCCACAGATTGCCTAACAAATCACCTGCATAGACTGCGTCGGAGGTGAAGTTGCCATAGTCGTTTATAAATGCGCTAGGATACGCAAGACCAGATGGTGTGCCAGCTGATCCCACGCCTGTTGAAATTGTTTCTAACAGTCTGCCGTTGCTTGGGTTCACAATGAAGACGTATCCAATACCATCGGCATTGTTGTAGCCGGAACAAAATATCACGACCCAACCATATTTTTTTGTTTTTACCACGACAGGGTCGCCGTAGGAATACCCCATTCTGCTATCGGTAAATTCCCACAATACTTTGCCGGCTAGTGCGGTCTCGCTGGTCCAGCTGGCTGGGTTGGTTATGTCAATTGCATAATAGCCCTTTCCACCTTTGCCCAGGCCACCGATCAATACAGATTTCCAGTTGGCCGTTCCAGCCGTAGACGGCGTTGGTCCCCCTGTTGCTGTCATGTCGATGTCGTATGACTGTGGGGTTGCATTGACATAATTTTGGTGGGTGGAATTGATATCGCCTATATTAGCGATGCTGCCGTAAATAAGACCGGGAATGTAAGCAAACAACTCCGAACCTCCGGCGGCAGTGCCGTCGAACGCATGCATCATGCCATCGTTGGCCCCTACATAAATGACTTTTGCACGGTTCTTGTAACTAAGTTTGAAGGCGTTGTAACCAGGATTGAAGCTATCCAAAAGCTGAAGCTCGGGGGCGCTGACGGGCGTGATTTTGGAATCAACAATGTCGCCAAGCAGTGAATTACGATTTTTATAGGCGCCCCCCAGACGGACTTCTTTAGTTGTGTTACCGCGCAGGTAAGCAAGGTAATTTGCTGCGCTTTGAGACGTCGCATTAGGCACATTGGCGAAATTGGTTGAGTAATTCGTTGACGGGGAGATGCCAACTATGTTGGCTGTCTCAAATTCTAAGCCGCCACTCCCTGTGGTAGAAGTGGAGATGGCAGTTTGTGTGGTACAGCAAGTAATTATCTGGCGCGGGGTGATTCTTGCAGTTAAATTTGTTCCCGCATTCCAGGCATCGGCGTAGCTCGGGGTACCGTCTGCGGCATATGTCACGGTCTTTCCAAGAACTTCACCAGACCAGATATTATTGGTGCCAGAGAAATCCGACGAATAACTCATGTTGTCGGTACCCTTGCCCACTTGTGAAGAGGCTGAAGAAAACGAGGTCGTTACTGCATTGGCTTTTTGCGCAATATCGGCAAATGCAGTCTTTAAGCTGTTGACCATCTTGTCTGCCTGATTTGCTAAATAATAGTTGTCAGGGCGTTTTTGGGCGGGTGAGGGGGTTAGGTCGGTTGTGGTATACCAAGTGCTATCGGCAAGGGTCGTTGTCGTATTGCTGGCGGCATAGGGATCAAAACCGGAGGGTACGGTAAAACCCCCATATTTGGCAGCAAGATAGTACTGGTTCTGGTTCTTGGTCTTATAAACTTGGCCTTCCATGACATCCAGCCAGTAGGTTTCAATTGATTGTTTGCCCGTTAAATCGGCACGAATATCGTTCGTATGCGCATCGTATGCCAAGCCAGCTATATACATACTGTTATTACGGCCAGAACTGTAGGTGGCTAGGGAGCTTATCCCCTCTAATTGTCCCACCATGTTAGTCGCAACGGTCACTCCAGCCGATGCAGGATTAGTACTAAGTAGTGTGTCGGCAGTCACTTCTGGAGGGACTGCAGGCTCATAGCTGTTAAGGGAGCTGCCTGGAAGATTTTCATCTTTGTGGGTATTGACGTCACCGATGCCCAAAATGAAATTTTGCTGGCATGAATACAGGATGGGATCAGCCCATGTCGAAATAACCGGAAAGTCGTCGAGCCAGGTCGTCATGTTGGCGGTGCTGCCGGCGCCACTAAGACTAGAGTAGCTGGCTACGTTGCCTTTATTTCTGAAATACCGATGCGCTGCATAATACAATTCACTGACGGGATCATATGTTTTGTAGGCACCTGCTTTGCCAAATTTGTTTAGGTAGTTCATCACCCCGCTGTTTGGAATTGCCACCGTATATCCTGCGACAGTAGAGGCTGTAGTCGTTGCTGTGGCATCCAATGGATCTGGGTTGATAATCATGACACCGGTGGTGCTATCCCATTCGGCATTCGGATTTGTTATATTGCTCGAACCGGGTACGGGCTGCATGGGGCCGATGTATTTCATGCGCGCGCGCAGGACGCCCCCATCACGGTATCCGTCGGAGTCGTTCAGGTAACCGAAGATGGAGTAGCGCAGCTTCATTGCGTATTTCTGCAAAAGGCCTTCGGGTTTATAGTTGTTCGCTCCATATTGCACGCAATTGCTTTCGAGCGTTACGGATGGCAATACTGTGGAGTCACATACCTTCACCCGCATGTAAAGTCGGTAGACTGTTCCGGCTACTGGCGAGGCTTGATTGCTGTAGTCGGTAACGGCGCCGGACAGATCTCCTGTGCTGGTGATTAACATCGTAGTATTCATTGCCGCGATACGCGTGTTGTTGGCCCAGGAAAACGGCGTAGCACCGGTACTGAATCCTATGGGTAGTGTTTTGTCGGGAGCATAACTAGCACCTAAAGCAGCAAAATAAGTTTTTTCTAGAATTGTCCCATGCGTACTATCGGTGGTGGCATCATCGACGACGCGCTTGCCACCCGTCAGGGCCCATCGGAAGGCATCAATTGACTGAGTTGAAGCCCAGTTCAAGTAGTGGCCGCTCCATTTATTTGTGCATGTGTGGGAATGTGTAATATCGATGCTAAACGGTGTAAAGTAGCTGGTGGTTATGGGTGTTCCGACGACGTAGGCGTAACACTTATCTGAGTCGAAGTATCCCAGGTAAAGTGCGCCTGTTGAATAAGCAGAGGTACTTGGAAAAGCGGGCGTGCTTGCGGTCGGATATTCGACCGACGCCGTTATTGCCAGGTTGCCTGGTACTGCCGATTTGCCATTCAGTGGCGAGTCTGCCAGATCCGTGACTGCTCCGTGGACGGGCAAGGATAACAGCGCGATCATGCAGCAAGCCAATCGCCTTAATACCGCACGAGACGAAGTCGACAAAAAAATTGATATGTTCATTGTAGTGCTCCCTTGATATTCTTGAACCTTGGCTGCCTGACTAGATACTAGATGTCCGATAGAACTTGAACTGTTTCCTGCACATAACTTTCCGTGTTGCGCGGACCCCTTACCCTTATGCTGATGCGATAAATGGGCTTATTCCCGCCGCCGGCTTGGTCGGCATGAAATCCGTCGCCGCTGGAGGCGAAAGTGGGCATTGATACGCAAAGAGCTTTGTCAGGCAGGCCGGTCGCGTTACATAAACGGTCAATCACATAACGGATGGTTATATCTCCATCAATGATATCGGCGGTTGTGCTCATGCCGGCCGTTGTCCATGATGAGTCGCTCAATAAAACTTGAGGAATACCACTGTTGTCGGTTACTAATATGACTGATGAATAGTTGTTGGTGTAATTATCCGCAATGCGTGCCGCAGCAGGTCCTAGTGGAGCACTGGTTTGGCCCATCGCTGACCGGGCGACCGCTAGACCTCGCTCTGCTTGATGATCAAGTCCTCGCCTAAAGGACATATTGCCGGCAAGGAGGAGCGATGTATCAAACGATCGAATCAGGGAAATCCCGGCTATCATCATCAACACTAATGCAATCAGTGTGACGACCAGGATAACGCCATGTTGATGTTGTGGGAGGGCGGGTTTCATAGTTAGATCAATTGAGTAGTATTGCATTTCGAATCGGAATCGTGCTTTCAATGACGCGGTAACGGTAACGTTGTTCAGCCGCACTCAGGGTGCGAGTATAGGTAAGCGGGGCACCCAGATCGGAAAACAGGGTCAAGGGTCCCGCCGTTACGCTGGTTTTTTCTATCAGCGACGTGCGCATGATGAGTCCCAAACGAATCGCCTTGATTGTTCTGAGATTTTGAGCCGCCGGTGCAAGTGTTCCATTTTCCAGGGTTACATAATCGTAACCTGCTGTAGCCGGATCTATCCATTGATCCACTATGCCGGGGTCGCCCGGAACATTGGCATTGGTAGCAACTCCATATAGGGCGTGCAACTCGAAAATACCCTCTGCCAGCGGTTGGGGGTTATTGGCTATGGGTTGTAGCAGATCGTAACTGTATAAAACGTTGTTATCGCCTACTCCGATGATCTCGAAAGAGGGCATATTGCCTGTCACTTCGTTACCAATCACCATCGCCATGGGTTGCATGCCGTTTGGAAGTGTTGGATACGTGTTCAAATCTTGAGAACCAATGGGGTTTTTGTAACGTGTCCCCGCTAGTGGTAGATCAACAATTTGGGTAATGGGTGGGACATTGATGTATCCCAATCCGTTATTATTAAGAAAAGTGGCATTGACTTGTTCGATCATGCAAGCAGTAGAATCTACCAGCGGGGGGTTGGCAATAAGGACGAGATCGTTCGCCCGTATCGATACGGTATGAGCCAGGTGTAGCACCGGAGCTGTAGGGTCGTTTATAAACGGCTGCGGGATTCCTCCATACCCTACTGCTCCCGACATGACGATCAGGGCGTCAGAAGGTTGACCACTGGTGCCAGGCGTTGTCGCGTTCTTGGCAATAATGATGGGGGCCAATGTGTAATTTCCGCCCAGCGTTGTATTAAGGGAGACAAAGGGTGCGCTTATCGTCCCCAGAGGAAGTAGCGTGGTGGAGGAAAGGCTCGCAAACAACTTGCAGCCAAAAAGCGGCGCTGGTACGCCGTTTATGACGTAGCCACTGGTTTTAATCCCAGACCCGGCTTTGTCTATAATATGGTCTAGCTCAAACGTGCTGAAATTACCGGCTTGGTTGATGTCATTGGCTGTTGTCATCGTGCGCTTTTTGCCTTCGCTGGTAGCGAGCACGCCAAATACAGCGAGAGACATCACCAAGCCTATCCCGAGCGCAACCATCAATTCGATTAAACTAAAGCCCGTTTGCCGGAACGAATAGGGGAGATCTCTGGGCATCATAGGGCCACCTGGGTAATGTATTGACTGTCAAGGTCGCTAGCCTTACGCGAGGGGGCCCGCCATTGAATGGTGATGGTCCATGCACCATTCGCATCTGGTCCTACGGGTGGAACGCAAGTGGCCGCGGGCAGTGTGGCTAATTTCGCTGCTGCTGGACAAGCGGGGCTTGCCGCTTTCAAATATTGCATTTCTGCCACCATATCGGCAGCAATCAGAGAAGCACGCGTTCTATCTTCGGCATCATAAGAAACTTTGGTCGCGTTGGCCTGCAAACCAACCAGTCCGAGAATGCCGAAGCAAAAGATCAGTAACGCAATGAGCACTTCTATCAGGGATGTGCCTGATTGCGCTGAGCGTCGTGAGAGGTAGTTCTTTGGTAAAGGGATCATGCTAGCATCCGTCCGGATTCGTTGATGAGAGAGTCTTGCTTGGGTCGCAGAGTCGAACTTGACCACCGAGACTGACCTGAACTCTTAATGGCCGATTAGAACCGGTAGCGCTTACGTCATAGGTTGCTAATGTGGTGGGCGCTGTGCAAACGGAGCCAATCCCAGATGTGGTAGCTCTGGTCGTTAGCTGGCCGATCGAGTTGAAACAGATGACGGCATTATTTCCCGCAATAGTGACGCCTGCAGCAGTTTCGCGGAAGGAACCTGCCTCGACAAAAACAGGCGTCTGATCTTTGAATGCGCTAATGGAGGGTAATACTTCGATATACCATCTCGTAGCGCTGGCGCTCGCAGTGACATCTAAGGCCGGAGTTGCATTGGTTAGCACGAGGGCTGTTTGCCGCTCACGCTTCACGGATTCGGCTTGCGCGAGACGCAATCCATTTTGCAATGCATCGGCGACGCTACGTACTCTTGCGTTAGCCACCCAACCTGAAAACGCTGGCACTGCCATCGACAGCAAAAGGGCGATCAAAACCACTGTTATCAACAATTCGATCATGGTAAAACCCTGATTGGTGCGTGAGCTTAACACGTGGCACCTTTTCTCATGATCCAGCAAAGGGAGGCTCCGCCTCCCCAACTAGCCCCGACGGTTGTAGTCATGGCGTTGAGGTTGTCCACGGTATAAGTGAAGCCGGCAGTCGGCCCCCCCGCCTTGCCACTAGCAGTGATCAGGTATGTGAGCGCTGTTGGCAGGGTACATGACAGCGTGAAATCTTTGAGTAAGGCCAGATTCGCAGGGAGACAGGGCGAGGATGCTGCGGTTATGGAATAGGCGCGATTATCCTGATAGTACTGCTCCATTGCCGCCCGGGTTGTCGCTAAATTGTTGGTGGCGTCAACTAGCTTTCCCCTGAGAACATAATCTCTGTAGTTTGGTAGAGCGATGGCAGCAAGAATGCCAATAATGGCTACGGCGATCATGACCTCAATAAGGGTGAAGCCTGATTTAAGGTGCCGGGCAGGATGGGATTGGTTGGTGTACATGAAGAGTTCCCCTAGTAAGTAATTTATTATAGTCAACGTGAACAATTTTTTTGAGCCTCTCGTCTGGCATCAGCTGCCGCTTGTCTGGTTTTATTCCCTGTGCCACCATTGATGCATTAGCTATTTACCAAAATGAGTGTTGTTAAACCGACTGAGCCAGAATTTCATCTCGATGTCGCCTCCATTCTTGCTCAAATTCTACGCTTAACTTACAATGCACGGGCCATTTCGTCTCACGTCACTGGCGAAAAAGCCGGACCTGTGTCGGCATATAAGTGGGCATCCACTGGGGAGCGTGAGATTTCAATTTAGCCGTGCGCCTGGGTAGCCTAATATGGTAAGAGCGTTTGAGGCTGCCCTATCTCATTTGGCCCTCATTCGATTGCGCATTTATTTGCTTATTGTTTGGTTGGGACACCCTGTTGCGCACGTTTTTCTTATTTGAGCGTTCAAGGCATTGCCGGTTTAAGATGGCACTCCGATCGCGTACCTTGCTTTGCTTTTTGATGCGAAAAGGAATGGGCTGCGCTGCGCTTAATTCTGTCCCCACCATATTAAAATTGATTGGAATATTTCATGTTTTTAAAAGAACACACCTTAGCCAACGTCGACCCGGAACTGTGGACGGTCATCCAGAAAGAAAATGTTCGCCAGCAAGATCATATCGAGCTGATCGCGTCCGAGAACTATACTTCACCTGCTGTGATGCAGGCGCAAGGTTCCCAACTCACCAATAAATATGCGGAAGGCTATCCAGGAAAGCGCTATTACGGCGGTTGTGAATTTGTCGATCTGGCAGAACAATTGGCGATTGACCGCATCAAGCAATTGTTTGGTGCAGAAGCGGCGAACGTGCAGCCCAACTCGGGTTCGCAAGCTAATCAGGGTGTATTTTTCGCGATGCTGAAACCGGGTGACACGATCATGGGTATGTCGCTCGCTGAAGGCGGCCACTTGACGCACGGAATGACGTTGAACATGTCGGGTAAATGGTTCAATGTTGTGTCTTACGGACTCAATGATAAGGAAGAAATTGACTACGATGCGATGGAGCGTCTGGCACGTGAGAAGAAGCCAAAATTGATTATTGCGGGAGCTTCGGCTTATGCACTGCGGATTGATTTTGAGCGCTTTGCAAAGGTGGCGAAAGAGGTGGGTGCTTATTTCATGGTAGATATGGCGCATTATGCCGGTCTGATTGCTGCAGGTGTGTATCCGAATCCAGTTCCGTTCGCCGACTTCGTCACCTCCACCACGCACAAATCTTTGCGGGGACCACGCGGAGGCATCATTTTGATGAAAGCCGAGCATGAGAAAGCGATTAACTCTGCGATTTTTCCGGGCATTCAAGGAGGACCTTTGATGCATGTGATTGCTGGTAAGGCAGTGGCTTTCAAGGAGGCACTGACTCCAGAGTTCAAAGCTTATCAACAGCAAGTCATCAAGAATGCGGACGCTTTGGCGAAAGCCTTGATCGCACGCGGTTTACGCATCATTTCCGGCCGTACCGAATCGCATGTGATGCTGGTCGATTTGCGTGCCAAGAACATTACAGGCAAAGAAGCAGAAGCCATACTCGGTTCTGCGCATATGACCTGCAATAAAAATGCTATCCCGAATGATCCAGAAAAGCCTTTCGTTACATCGGGTATCCGATTAGGTAGTCCGGCCATGACAACACGTGGCTTTGATGAGGTGGATGCGAGAAAGGTAGGTAATCTCATCGCCGACGTTCTTGATAATCCGTATGATGCAGCCAATATTGAGCGTGTCAAAACAGAAGTCAAGAAGCTCACTGATGCACATCCAGTGTATGCTTGATTGTCTGACGTGGTAGTTGTTTTGCGGTAGGCCGCACAGAGGATGATTTTTCTATGCGGCCTACTACAACAAGGATGTTAGGTCGGCCCTGAGGCTTGTAATATTAACCAACTCCCGCCATTATGAAATGTCCCTTTTGTCACAATGAAGACACGCAAGTGCTCGATACCCGGGTCTCAGAAGAAGGGGATAGCATCCGTCGTCGTCGTCGCTGCGCCAAGTGCGATAAGCGTTTCACTACCTACGAACGCATTGAGCTGGTGATGCCTGTCGTGGTGAAAAAAAATGGTAGTCGCACAGAGTTCGATTCAGAAAAGTTACGTTGCAGTCTCGGGTTAGCCTTGCGTAAACGGCCCGTGTCGGCCGAGGCGCTGGATAATGCGATTCAACATATTCAGGAAAAATTACTTGCGAGTGGTGAACGCGAAATCGTTTCTGGATTGATCGGCGAATTAGTCATGCGTGAGCTAAAGCGCTTAGACAAAATTGCCTATATCCGCTTCGCATCCGTTTATAAAAGCTTTGAGGATGTGGCGGAATTCCAAGATGCTATTGCAGAGGTTGGGCAAGAACGCAAGACGCCGTCTTCACCTTAACCGGGTCTTTGCATAAATTACGTGGGACCTCGCTGGTCTTTTGATTGGTAAGTGAATTTATTCGGTCGGTCATAGGCACGTTGTGATTTCATAAAATTCTTTTAAACCCAAAATTCTGGGCGACCATCTCTCGCCTTTATGCATGATGGTGTTAAACCAGAATTTTCCATTAGACCGTTTTCTTTTCTGTTAAAGCCGCATGCTTGCTCACGCTGGAGAAAAATGAGAATGGCGATTTAAGTGAGAGCGCTACGAGTCCGTTTGCACACGGGTTCGTCCTAAGGGAAGATCGGGGTTAAATACTTCATCTTTTTCGTAGTTCTTTTGACGTTACCTATCCAGCGATATCTACGATATGCTATATGCAAACAGCATACATGAGTATCGGATTGTTTTTCGTTTCCCCACTCATATGCGAGGTAAAAATCTAAAAATTTATTCTTACGAGAAATATGTGATAAGGTTGTACGCTATATGCGAATAGCATATATCGTAGCGAGGACACACAATATGAGCGTTGAACAAGGTCAAAATAAGCAGCTGCGAGGTAGTAATCGCCAATGGTCTCTCAAGCCGCAAGATTTGGCGATTGCGTTCAAATTGGTGACGCTGCGGGGTGAGCGGTTGCCGTATAAAGAACTTGGCCGACAGATGCGGCTTTCTCAATTTGAGGCCCATGCGGCAACTCAGCGTTTGTTGGCAGCACGGTTGATTGTGGAATTGGATGGAGTTATTCGCCCTATTGTCGCGGTGCTGGAGCCGTTCATTCTGTATGGCGCGTCGTATGCATTTCCGCCAGTACGTGGAGAAATGACGATCGGTTTTCCTACTGCTTACGGCGTCAGCCCCTTAAAAGAGCGGGTGATGTTTTCAGAAGAGAACCCACCCGTATGGCCACACCCGGAGGGAACACATAAAGGCCTGACTTTGCAGCCATTATATGAAAACCTGCCTTTGGCTGCGCAAGACGATAAGACATTGTATGAACTGCTTGCCTTGCTCGATGCCTTGCGCATAGGACAAGCGCGTGAGCGCAAATTGGCAACGGACTTATTGCTGGAGCGCTTGCGTTGACCACACCCAATAATCTCAGGCCGGATGAGGCCAACCTGGCAATGGCCACTATTGTGGCGGCTGCGTTAGGTGAATTGCGGGAAACGCTGGTCTTTGTGGGCGGATGTGCCACGGGTCTATTGGTAACATCGGTACGTGCCCAGCCGATTCGTATGACGGATGATGTTGATCTGGTCGCACATGTGGCTACCAAGCAGGCATACCATCAATTGGAAAAACACTTCAGCGCATTAGGTTTTGTTCATGATATGAGTGCTGAAGCCCCCATTGGCCGATGGAAGTGCCGAGATATCACGGTAGATTTGATGCCTACCTTGCCGAACATATTGGGCTTTCATAATCGTTGGTACAGCATGGCGGTGGAAACGTCTGAGAAGCTGAAGTTATCGGACGGGTTGACGATTCGGCTGATCACAGCGCCTTTATTTTTGGCGACGAAAATTGAGGCTTTTAAAGGCCGTGGCGGAGGCGATTTTCTGGGAAGCCATGATTTGGAAGACATTATTACGGTGCTTGATGGGCGAAGTACATTGCTGGAAGAAATTGAACGGTGCCCGAATGAGTTAAAAACCTACCTTGGCATTGAATTTACGGCGCTGATGGGCAACAGACGATTTTTAGAGGCGCTTCCTGGTCATCTTCCAGGCGATCACGGAAGTCAGCAGCGTTTAGGTTCATTGATTGCAAAACTGCGCCAAATAGCAAGGTTGATGGGCGAGTCTGACATCCAATAAATTCAGCGAACTGTTGGTCAATGGGATCAAGTGCTATCGAAACCCGTCAATAGAAGTGGTGCAGGTGATGCCGATGCTCAAAGCAATTTAACCCAGGCAAAACCTGGGCATCTGTTTTTGAATGCGTTAGCTCATCCGATCGATTGCACGTAGATGCGCCATTGCGACCACCATACCGAGAAATGTGCCGGCCAGTACGTCAAGGATGACATGCTGACGGGTTGCAACGGTGGAGTAGAGAATCCCAATGCACCATAGCCAGTTGAATATGCGTAGCACGCGCCCGGTGCCCATTTCGCGCAGCACATGTTCCAGCCAGATCGCTGTGAACACCGCGAATGCGACGTGCATGGAGGGACAGGCGTTGCCCGCGAGGTCGAGATTCTTGAGGAAAGACATCGAGGGATGCAGTGACCAGTCCACCTCGAATGTGGGCACTGCCGTGGGCCAGAGGAGAAAGATGCCAAGGCCTATTACACTCAACCCGAGTGTTGCCATCCCATATGCGATAAGCTCCCGGGCATTTTTCAATAATGCAGGCCCGAAGGAAATATAAACCCATAGCGATAGATAAAGTGGCAGTGCCTCGGGCCGGAGGCTGATCATGTGATCCAGAGCCGTAAGCGGCATCAGCGTGATAGCGAAAAACGGGTGATGAAGAACCCAAAAATAAGCGAATAAGAATGTCGTGATTCCCAATGTAGTAGCAAGCATCTTGGCGAACCAGATGATCGTCAACCGGTGTCGCAATTCGTGATGCCAAGGCGGATAATTTTTTGAAGCAGGGAGTGGAGACATGGTTTAACCTGCTTATTTCAGTGGACTTAGAAGATACGCCGGTTAATGAGGATAGGGGGAACCCGGCCAAAGGGCTGGACCAGGTTGAAACAACCGCTCAAGCGCAGCTTAGCACGGCCACAAACTTGCAAAATTATTGACCTAATAGGGGATGGGAAAATGTTGAGGAATTTTGCCGCGAGTACGGCTTATTAACAGGGATGATTCCCCTTGGTTGGCAGTGGGTTCTCTGCAAGAGGAAAGGGTTGAACCAGCGGGACAGCACTGGTACCATGAACGACCAAAATAAATCATTAATATCGCGTCTTGCTTGAGTTTAAAGCAACAATGATCATCACTACTATCTTTATTAAGCAAACACCACAATGCCTGAAAATACCGCAACCTATGACCTCGGTTTGCAACGTGAGATTGCACAACTGATAGTACAAGCCCTGAATTTAGACGTCGCGGCCGACACGATTAACCCTGATGAACCGCTTTACGGTGAAGGTTTGGGGCTGGACTCTATCGATGTTCTGGAAGTCGCGCTCTTGGTTTCCAAGAAATACGGACTTCAGCTGCGGGCCAACAATAATGATAACCATGCGATTTTCAGTTCGCTGCGTAGCTTGACGGAATACGTCAACGCTCAGCGATCATCCTGATGCTCGAAGTGGCTCGGTATGGTCGTGTGTTTCTCGTCGTCGCCCTGACCATAGGCTACGCCTTACTTGCGCATTACACGAATACTGTTTCCAGTAACTCTACCTTAGGCGTTTTGGTTGCGCTCACTCCACTGGTGTTTGCCGTGTTGCTGATGGCCTGGAATTCTCGCCATCGGTGGGCAATGCTCATCACGATTGCGAGCGGGGGTGTGGCAATTTTTGTGATTTGGGACACGCTTGAACAACATTTTCACTGGCTTTATTGGATCGAACATGCCGGAACGCAGCTCGTTTTGTGCCTCGTTTTTGCACGTACATTGCGTGCTGGCCGGGAGCCGATGTGCAGCTATTTTGCGCGATTGGTGCATGGCCCGTTAGCGCCTGCCATGGTGCGTTATACGCGTCAGATCACGTTTGCATGGGTGGCATTTTTTGGTTTGATGTCGACAATTTCCACCGTCCTTTTTTTTGCGGCTCCCGTTGCTATATGGTCCGTGTTCGTCAATTTTCTAACGGGACCGCTGATTTGCCTGATGTTCATTCTTGAATATGCCGCACGGCATTTTTTGCTGCCGGACATGGAACATGTGCCTATTCTCGCTGCCGTGAAAGCAATGCGAAAAGTACCTGCAGACCAGGCTCCGAAATAGCCCCAGATCATGCCGACATTTCCCCTTATTACGCATGCGCAAGGCGATAGCATTGTTGCTTGGCGCGACGGGCAGCCTATCTGTGTCGCACGCTTCTTATATGATGTGGCGCAGCTGCGTGATCAATTGCTGGAGGGCGGCTATATGCTCAACGTCTGCAGTGATCGTTACCGGTTTGCGGTGGGTCTTGCAGCGGCGATGATGAGCAATAAGGTGTGTCTGTTGCCATCGACAACGACGCCGGAAATGATACGCCAGCTTTTGTTGTTTGCACCGGATGTGTTTTGTTTGACAGAGAGTGAAAATTACACGATTGGACTGCCGCAAATCGCCTACCCGGAAATCGGTGAGCCGTCCGATGAAGTACTTCAATCTTGTACCATTCCGCAGATCGATGGCGAGCAACTGGTGGCCTGTGTATTTACGTCTGGTTCGACTGGTTTGCCGCTGCCGCACCGAAAAACCTGGGGGTCTCTGGTGCGCAATGTGCAAGCGGAGGCGCAGCTATGTGGATTGACCGACGGTCGCCAGCATGCGGTCATTGGCACTGTTCCACCGCAGCACATGTATGGTTTTGAATCGACGGTGCTGATGGTGATGCAAAGCGCTAATGCTTTGGTTGTGGGCGACACTTTTTTCCCGGCAGATATCTGTAATACAGTTGCATCAGCCCCACGACCTCGTACGCTGGTGTCGACGCCCGTACACATGCGCACGGTTATCGGCGCAGAATTTCCCCTGCCCCCGGTTGACTTAGTTGTGTCGGCGACCGCGCCCCTGTCCTTGGCACTGGCTCAAGAGATTGAAAAAAATTTTCAAGCGCCGTTGCTGGAAATTTATGGCAGTACCGAAACGGGTCAAATCGCAGTCCGCAAGCCGACTCAAACCAAAACATGGACGTTATTTCCCGAGATCCGATTCACCCAACAGGACGGGGCGTGCTGGGCAAGCGGTGGACATGTCGAGCGCCCGACCCCGATGCAAGACGTGATCGAGCTACTCGATGAACATCACTTTCTTTTGCATGGACGAACCGCTGACTTGATCAATATTGCGGGCAAACGTAATTCCTTGATGTATTTGAATCTGCAATTGAATTCCATTCCCGGTGTGGTAGATGCTGTGTTCTTTATGCCCGATGAGCCTGCGAACGATGGCGTGGTGCGACTGACGGCATTTGTCGCCGGAGCGGGGTTGACTGCAAGCAGTGTGATGACTGCGCTGCGGGAAAAAATCGATCCGGTATTTTTGCCGCGCCCATTGATATTTCTTGAATCACTGCCACGTAATCCGACAGGAAAGCTATCGCGCGATGCGTTGAAGTCGCTGTTATCCGCAAAGGGAGAGCAAGTGCGTAACGAGAATAGTTGGCCGACAGCGGGACAGGCCCCGTTGGTAATTTCACCCCATCATCCTGCATTCGCAGGCCATTTCCCGGGTACGCCGATTGTACCCGGCGTTGTCTTGCTTGATGAGGCACTGCAAGCAATTGGCACCTTGGTTGGGCGTGATCTGTCTGCCTGTCAGATAAGTGCTATCAAGTTTCTTAGCCCGCTACGACCTGGTGAACCGGTCAGCGTCCGCTTTGAAACTGAAACGCAGGACGGTGACTTGACGAATCTGAAATTCCGTTTTGATATCATGAGCGATGAACGCAAGGTCGCAACCGGCGCTATTCGTGTCTTCGCACGATGAGCCAAAAATGAAAACAGCCCAGCACAATTCGACAGACTGGGAACAGAGTCCCGAGCGAAGCAACATGCTGATGCTGCGCACCATGACGTGGATTTCCTTGCGATTGGGACGTTCCGCCGGTCGTGTGGTTTTGCATCTGATCGTCGCTTACTTTCTGTTGTTTTCCCCTGCAAGCCGAACCGGTTCGCGCGCCTATCTAACGCGCATTTTGCAGCGTCCGGTACGATGGTCCGATATGTATCATCATTTTTTCTCATTTGCGTCCACCATTCATGACCGCATCTACCTGCTCAATCAGCGTTTTGATCTATTTCAGATCGAGGCGCATGGTGAGAAAGCGATGCTTGCATCTTTGGCGAGCGGACAGGGACTCTTTTTGATTGGCGCCCACATGGGAAGTTTTGAAGTGATTCGGGCGTTAGGACGAAAGCATAGCGGCATGAAAATTGCCATTGTGATGTATGAAGAAAATGCGCGTAAGCTCAACCAAATGCTCGCTGCGATCAATCCTGCTGCACAGCAGGATGTCATCGGTTTGGGGAAAATTGATTCAATGCTGAAAATTAACGCGTATCTGCATCAGGGTGCGCTAGTGGGCATGCTCGGCGATCGTACCTTCGGTAACGACGTTATGCGGCCGGTGACGTTACTGGGCAGCCCGGCAAATTTGCCGCTCGGCCCATTTCGGATGGCAGCCATTTTACGTCGACCGGTGTTTTTTATGGTGGGACTGTATCTTGGAAAAAATCGCTATGAAATTCATTTCGAAAAACTTGCCGATTTTTCTGAAATTCCGCAAGGACAGAGGCAGCAAGAGATTGAACGGACGATGACACGTTATGCGGAATTGCTGGAGAAATACTGTCGTCGATCCCCGTACAACTGGTTTAATTTTTTTGATTTTTGGCGAGCTGCCACGCCGATTGCAGGAATGCCGGAAACGAGGATTGATTAATGAATACCGCTTCCATTTTCACTGGTGTATGCGCTGGAGCCATTAGGTTTGTGCTCGCGATGGTTGTTTTTCACCCGGCAATATCGATGGCGGGAGAATGGGATATCGACCAATTGATGCAATCCTTGGCGAAAGCTAAGCCAGGTCGTGCGAGCTTTGTTGAAAAAAAATATGTGGCAATGCTCGAACGGCCCTTGGAATCTTCCGGTGAATTACTGTACATCGTTCCCGACCATTTTGAGAAGCAGACATTCAAGCCGAAGCCCGAATCGATGCTGGTCGATGGCAATGTGCTGGTGATTGAACGAGGAAAGAAAAAACATACGCTGCAATTGCCAGACTATCCTGAGCTGGCCAGTTTCATCGACAGCGTTCGAGGCACGCTTGCAGGCGACCGCAAGGCGTTGGAACGCTCATACAAGTTGAAGCTGGAAGGGAGCAATGAACGCTGGACGCTCATCCTTTCGCCCACGAATGAAAAAATGGCGAAAATGGTTCAACACATCAGGATCATGGGTAGTCGGGATAATGTGTTGAGCATCGATGTTATTCAGACGGATGGCGATCATTCCTTGATGACGGTTGATCGTCTGGAATCGCAATAACCAACCCTCCTCATTATTTCATGACGCATTAATTTTATGACGCATAGACGAAACCGACAATGAAGCAAGCCCCTCCTCAGCATCGCTGGGTTGCTATCGCTTCCTGGCTGATCGGTATTGCCATCTGCGGTATGGTCATTGCGCGCACCACCTTTACCACGGATTTGTCCGCGTTTTTACCCCAATCGCCGACCCAGGAACAGCAGGTATTACTGGATCAGTTAAGCGACGGCGTGGTATCACGCCTGATTTTAATTGGCATTGAAGGTGGCGAAATGTCGACGCGTGCCGCTTTATCGAAAGAAACTGCTCGGCGTTTACGCAGCGATCCGGCGTTTGTATCGATCAATAACGGCGAACCGATTAATGCGGAACGTGACAAGGATTTTTTATTTGGCAACCGTTACTTGCTTAGTTCTGCAGTCACACCGGAGCGATTCAGTACCGAAGGATTACATGCGGCGATTAGCGACACGATAGACCTGATGGCGTCGCCTGTCGGTATGCTGATCAAGCCCTTGTTGCCGCGTGATCCAAGCGGAGAAATGATTCAGCTGCTTGAGCAGATGAATGGGGGTAATCAGCCACGCATGCAGCTTGGTACGTGGGCATCGCACGATGGGGCCAGGACATTATTGCTAGCCCAAACACGTGCTGCCGGAGGCGATATCGACGCACAGCAGCAATCGATGAATCAGATAAAGCAGGCGTTTGAAACCGCACGACAGCAGCAAGGCTCCTCTGCCGCGACAGCCAAACTGGTGATGACGGGGCCTGGTGTATTCGCGGTGTTGTCGCGCGACACGATACGGAAAGAGGTCACCCGGCTTTCCATCATCAGCAGTCTCCTCATCATTTTGTTGCTGTTACTGGTGTATCGGTCATTGACTGCACTGGTACTGGGTCTGTTGCCCGTGGTATCGGGGGCTCTGGTTGGCGTGGCTGCGGTCAGCCTTGGTTTTGGTACAGTGCATGGCATCACGCTCGGTTTCGGCACCACGTTGATTGGCGAAGCGGTGGACTATTCGATTTATCTTTTCGTGCAGTCGCGTCAATCGGCTTCTGACAATGTGAGCGGGTCGCAGGTTTGGGTTACCCATTTTTGGCCGACGATCCGGCTTGGCGTAATGACCTCGATTGTGGGTTTCGCCTCGCTCTTGCTATCTAGTTTTCCGGGCTTGGCTCAGCTCGGGATGTTTACGATAGCCGGATTGATTGCTGCCGCGCTCGTTACACGCTTTGTGTTGCCGCAACTATTGCCGCGTAATTTTCGCATTAAGGACGTATCGGTCATAGGAGATAAATTGTCGGGTATTGCCCGCCATGCCACATTGTTGCGCTGGCCTTTGGCCATGCTCCTGTTGGCATGCTTGACTATCCTGTTCTTCCATCGCGCCACAATGTGGAATCCAGAGTTAGGTGGGTTAAGTCCGGTATCAATGGCAGATCAGGCAATCGATGGCCGTTTGCGATCCGATATTGGTGCGCCGGATACGCGTTATATGGTGGTCGTTTCTGGCCCGGATCAGGAGTCCGTGCTGCGTTCGTCTGAAAAAATTGCCGAGCAACTGCAACCCTTGGTTACGCAGGGCGTGTTAGCGGGATTTGAAAGTCCGGCGCGCTATCTGCCAAGTATCGCAACGCAGAAAGCGCGGCAAGCCAGTCTGCCCGCTATCGATTTGTCGCAGCGATTGCGGCAAGCCGTGGCGGGATTGCCGGTTCGCGCCGAATTGTTTTCGCCCTTTCTTGCCGATGTTGCCGCCGCAAAAAATCGTTCCCCTTTGCAACGGACCGATTTGGACAACACGTCCTTGGCTTTCGCGCTCGACTCGTTATTATTTCAGCGTGGCATACGCTGGAGTGCGGTTATGCCACTGACCGCCCCGGCGAGTGGCGCCCACGCGAGCAGCATTCTTGTGGAGCCGGTACGTGCTGCCCTTGCTGCAGCGGGCCAATCGCGTGCCTTGTTTGTCGATATGAGCGCCGAATCTAATCATTTGTATTCAGGTTATTTGCGTGAAGCGATCTTGTTGTCGTTGGCCGGTCTGGCTGGAATTATTGTGTTGTTGTTGATGACGCTGCGTTCGCCGCTTAAGGTGGTCTGCGTGATGCTGCCCCTGATAGGGGCCGTGATCACGGTCGCTGCCGTGTTGACGTTATGTGGCCAGCGCATGACTATTTTGCACTTGGTTGGCTTGTTGTTGATTGTTGCCGTGGGATCCAATTACGCCTTGTTTTTTAATCCCAGGCACAGCAAGAATTTGACGGGCGATGCGGGTACAGGCGGCATCTCGCCGCAGACCTTGAGTTCGTTGGTATTCGCCAATATGACGACGGTTGCCGGTTTCGGGTTGCTCGGATTTTCTCAAGTGCCGGTATTGCAAGCGATTGGCGTGACTGTTGGGCCGGGTGCTGTGTTGGCGTTGGTCTTTTCCGCCATTTTCGCTGACGCGCCATCTGCGGTTGCTGACTCTGGTGGCACTTGATTGAGCATGCGTGTCCTGTACGATTTTGCGGTGGAAGGGCAATATGCTCGCAGCTTGATCATCTTATTGCCCGGCGCGTTGCAGCAGCCGGAAGATTTTGTGCGCTTCGGATTTGTCGAAGCCGTGCGGAAGCGCAAGTTAGCGCTCGATTTGGCTTTGGCCGATGCTAATCTGCAATTGATCGGCGATGCTACCGACGGCTCGGTATTGGAGCGCATCCATGAGTACCTTGTGCAACCAGCACGGCGTGCGAATTATCAGGAAATCTGGCTTGGCGGAATTTCCATCGGTGGTTTTATGGCACTGGCCTATGCCGATGAATATCCTGGCTTGATTGACGGCTTGTGCCTGCTCGCGCCGTATCCTGGCAACCGGATCATCACAGGCGAAATCATGGCTGCAGGCGGCCTTGATCTATGGAATGCGGAGGCTATTAACGGGACTGCGGATGGCAACGATGCGGAGCGCCGGGTCTGGCGCTGGTTGAAGACGCAGGGTGAACATGCAGCATGCGTGCACATTCACCTTGGATATGGAAGGGAAGACCGTTTTGCGTCAGGGCATCAACTCATGGCCGCGGCGTTAACCCCTGACTGTGTGGATAGTGTCTGTGGTACGCACGATTGGCCGGTTTGGCAGCAGTTGTGGGAAAATTTTCTGGATCGGAGTGCGTGGCGCTTCTCTTCTTCTCCTTCTTTGGCCTAGTTCAGGAACACTTTTTTTGTTAAAACCCATATCCTCCATGTATAAAAAAATAGCGCCAAACCCAACACTATCATGGCGACCATCGCTGCTGCTGGCAATGACTTTCGTGTGGCATGCAGCGATGCTCCTTGTTCTTGTGGCATTTCCGTCGGCGTGGGCGTGGGTATTGATTGCCCTGCTGATCAATCATCTGGTATTAACTGCGGTCGGCCTGTGGCCGCGCAGCACATGGCTCGGCCCCAACTGGACGCGTCTTCCTTCTGGCTCTGCCACACGCGGCGAAATTGCTTTGACGATTGACGATGGCCCCCATCCAGAAGTCACACCGCAGGTACTCGAATTGCTCGATCGTTATCGCGTCAAGGCAAGTTTTTTTTGCGTCGGCGATGCTGCGGGCCGCTATCCCGATCTTTGCAGAAGCATTGTGGAGCGTGGTCATGCGATTGAAAACCATACGCAGCACCATTCCCACTATTTTTCCTTTCTTGGCCCGGCCGGACTGGCCCGCGAGATACAAGCGGCGCAAGACACGCTCATCGCGATCACCGGCTGCACGCCCGTTTTTTTTCGGGCGCCGGCAGGTTTGCGCAACCCGTTTCTCGATCCAGTATTAGCCAAACTGGGATTACGTCTTGCGACCTGGACGCGACGCGGCTTTGATACGCGAACATCGGATCCGGTGATCGTTAGCCGTCGCTTGATACGAGGCTTAAGGGCGGGATCGATCCTGCTGCTGCATGACGGTAATAGCGCACGTTCTTCCTCCGGCGTGCCCGTGATAGTGACGGTATTACCGCAGCTGTTTGAGGCCGCCGCCGCCGCCGGTCTGCATTTCGTCACTTTGAACCAGGTTGCCGACAATGAAAAGCGGTGACTTCCGGTTCTATTTCAAGTTTAACTGGCGCGCTTTTTCTTCTCATTCCCACACTTCGTTTGACTTGCAATCTGCCCAGACCGGACTGTAAAGAGTTTAATTTGGTAGAATCTGTTCCCTGTCTTCCATCCTAAGTCTGCTTCAATTTGAAACCGCTTTACCTTTCCCATTTCACCACAACCACTGCCATCGGTCGCGGGCTTGCGCAAACACTGGATGCGCTTCGTCAATGTAAGAGCGGCCTGGCACCCTGTGATTTCGATACAGTCGATCTCGATACCTATGTGGGCACGGTGGAGGGGGTGGACGATGTCGTCATTCGGGCCGATTTACAGGGATTTGATTGTCGTAATAATCGTTTGCTGCAACTCGCACTGGAACAGGATGGTTTTTCCAACGCCGTCAATGCCGCCGGTGCAAAATATGGCCGTGAGCGTGTCGGGGTTTTCTTAGGGACAAGTACCTCGGGCATTTTCCAAACCGAACTGGCGTATCGCCGCCGTGACGCCGTGACTGGCGCACTACCCGCTGATTTTGATTATGCCAAAACCCATAACACGTTTTCGGCGACAGATTTTGCGCAACGTTTTTTTGGCTTGACCGGTCCCGCAGCGACAGTGTCCTCAGCTTGTTCTTCCAGCGCCAAAGTATTTGGATGCGCGCGCCGCATGATGGAGGCTGGTCTGATTGATGCCGCGCTGATTGGCGGTGTCGATTCCTTATGTCTGACCACGTTGTATGGATTTAGTTCACTCGGTCTGACATCGTCACAAGCCTGCCGTCCTTTTGATGCCGAACGAAGCGGAATTTCGATCGGTGAAGCCGCTGCGCTCATCTTGCTGGAAAGGATGCCAGACACGCTCGATGCTGACGCAATTGTGTTGCTCGGCATTGGCGAGTCGAGCGATGCCTATCATATGTCATCGCCGCATCCCGATGGCCTGGGCGCCCGGATGGCGATGCAACAGGCATTGGCGATGGCGGGTCTCAAACCTGAACAATGCGATTACATTAATCTGCATGGTACTGCCACCACGACCAATGACGCAGCAGAAGGAAAAGCGGTGGCCGCCTTGTTCGGTTCACGGATTCCGTGCAGTTCGACCAAAGGTGCCACTGGTCACACGCTGGGGGCAGCAGGGGGAGTGGAAGCAGTCCTTTGCGCGCTGGCACTGCAACACGGCATCATGCCGGGCGGCTTGAATACGACACAGCCCGATCCGGCAATCCCTTTAAATTATTTGCTCGACAATGTCGAACAGCATATCAATTATGCGTTGAGCAATTCCTTTGGTTTCGGTGGCACTAATTGCAGCCTCCTATTTGGCAGGGCTATCCAGGGATGAAGTCACTGACCTGCTACATAGACGGTATCGGCCTGCTCGGCCCGGGACTCCAGGGTTGGCTTGCGAGCCGCGCCATCCTGACAGGCGAGCAAGCCTACCAAAATCACAAGACAGTATTGCCATCGCCAGAGTCCCTGCCGCCTGCCGAGCGGCGGCGTTGTGGTCCGCTGGTGAAACTGACGCTTGCAGTGGGCCATGCAGCGGCGGCTGCAGCTGGATGCGATGTATCCACCTTGCCCAGCGTATTTTCGGCGTCGAGCGGAGATGGCAATAATTGTCATGAAATTTGCGCGATGCTGGCCTCGGATGACCGGCAAATTTCACCGACGCGATTTCACAATTCAGTGCATAACGCCGCCTCCGGTTATTGGAGTATTGCGGCTGGCGCGATGGCGTCTTCCTCGGTGCTCTGTGCGCATGATGCTAGTTTCGGTGCGGGTCTATTGGAAGCGATCACGCAAGTGATCGTCGACAACACCTCAGTGCTGCTAATCGCTTGCGACGCCGCCTATCCAGAACCCCTCAATAGCGTGCGAAATATTCCAGACGATTTCGGCATTGGACTGATTCTCGCGCCGCAGCACAGCGCCAAATCGATGGCACGGATAACACTCGCACTGACTACGGACGCACCCACCATTTTGATGGACAGTGCCTTGGAAAAGATCAGATCTCATATCCCTGCAGCCCGCTCTCTGCCGTTGTTGCAGGCGATCGCGGGAAATAAATCGACGACACTGGTGATCGACTATCTGGAAACTACCCGGATTTCGATAGAAATAGCTGTGTGAATAGCTCGGTGAATAGCCGTGTGATCGGAAGAACTTCTTTTATGTCTCAACAATTGCCAACCACTTCAAAAGATCACGCTTGGATTGCCGCGCATATTCCGCATCAGCACAAGATGTGTCTGATCGATCGCGTCGACACTTGGGATGCGCAAGGGGTGTGCTGTATCGCAACCAGTCATCGCGCCGCAGACAACCCGTTGTGCGCGCATGGACGGCTTGCGGCGGCATGCGGCATTGAGTACGCAGCGCAAGCAATGGCGGTGCATGGGGCGCTACTGGCGCAGCAACAATTGCAACAACAATCGCAACAACAATCGCAGCAACAATCGCAGCAACTGCCGTCACCGCCGCGCGCAGGTTTTCTGGCAAGCGTACGTAGGGGAATATTGCATGTCGGACGGTTAGATAACATTACTGCCGACCTGGTGGTGAAGGTGGCATTATGGAGCGGTGACGGCAACAATGTCTTGTATGATTTTTCCGTGCAGGCCGAGGGCCGCATGCTACTGGAAGGAAGAGCAGCGGTGATCATGGATGCGCGATTGACCAGCATTTTTTAGAGAGAGAAATAGTGAGGAGTAGTGATGAGATATGCGAAGAGAAAATCCCCCTCATTGGATTGCGCAGGATGGCAATGAAACGGGCATTAGTTACCGGCGGTAGCGGTGCCATCGGTTCCGCTATTTGTCGTAATCTCGCCGCCGACGGTCACCACGTGCTGATTCATGCGAACAGCAGACAACAAGAAGCGCAGAAAATCGCCGATGCGATTATGGTGCTTGGCGGCAGTGCGCAAGTGCTGGTATTCGATGTCACCGATGTCGCTGCTGTCAATGCGGTATTGCAGCCGTTAGTCGAAAATGAGCCGATACAAATACTCGTCAACAATGCCGGCATTCATGACGACGCGGTGTTTCCCGGTATGCAGATAGAACAGTGGCAGCGCGTGATCGATGTGTCGCTCAATGGTTTCTATCACGTGACCCAAGCCCTGATGATGCCAATGATCTGCAGCCGCTGGGGGCGCATCATTAATATGTCATCGGTCGCGGCAATCACCGGCAATCGCGGCCAGGTTAATTATGCCGCAGCCAAAGGCGCGCTCAATGCCGCTACCAAATCCTTGGCGCTGGAGATCGCCAGCCGCGGTATTACAGTCAATGCAATCGCACCCGGAATCATCGATAGCGAAATGAGTCAAAGTGCATTTGACCCTCAGGCGATCGAACGGTTGGTACCGATGAAACGTGCTGGCAAGCCGGAGGAGGTGGCTGACTTGGTCAGCTTCCTGGCATCTCCACGCGCCGCCTATATCACCGGTCAGATTATTTCCATCAACGGTGGGCTAGTCTAAATTCAACCCAGATTTTCTAATGGGACTTGTAGCGCTCTCACGTCAATCGCGATTTTCATTTTTTCCCAGCGTGGGCAAGTATGTGGCTTTGGCCGAAAAGAAAGCGGCCTCATGGGAAATCTGGGTTTAAGCACACGCTATTTCAACGACCTCTGTACAAAATTATGGCCGCCTCCAGGATCATCCGATCTATTTTTTTCAGGGTTTGAGAAAGCGCTGGGGCAATAAATTGCATTGTAGAAATCCCTCGCTATTTTTTCATTTTACGTAATAACAGCAGGGGAAAACGTAAAACAAATTCGAAAAAAAGCCGCGCGTGCATCCACGTCAGCAGCAGGTTATCGCGAAAATAATTGAAGTGCGACACGCCCCCTTCTGCCGCGCTGAAATAGTGAACCGGCGCTGCAACATTGATCGGTTTCACCCCATGCCAGCACAACCTCACGACCGCTTCAGGATCAAAGTCGAAGCGCCGCATCCAAGGGTGGTGTCGCATCACTAATCGCAAGGGTTCAATCGGGTAGACCCGAAATCCGAAGAGGGAATCGCCAATGCCCGCCCAAAGCGTTTCAAGATTGGCCCACCAGTTTGACACCTTGCGTCCCTTGACTCGCAAACGCGGTGCGCTAGCCTCGAATACCGGCACGCCGAGCACCATACATTGCGGCATGCGCGTCGATTCTGCCATGAATGCCGGGATCAAATCTGCCGGATGCTGCCCGTCCGAATCCATGGTCAGGGCATGGGTGAATCCCTTGGCCGATGCCGCGTCCAAGCCATGCAAAACTGCATATCCCTTGCCCCTATTGTTGGGTAAGTAAATCACATGCAGGCCGCTGTCGTGGTTTGCTAATGCTTGTAGGGATTCGACTGTGCCATCGGTGCTGCCATCGATTACGATCCACACCGGATTCCAGTTCTGTCGTGCAGCGCGCACGGTCTCGAACACTTTAGGCCCAGGGTTATAGCTGGGAATGAGGACGAGATGGGTGGAGGAGGGTGTCATCATCGGTTAAGTCGAAAAAGTCGAAAAAAGGAGATCCCTGCACAACCTGCAGCGCTACGAAATAGGGAACTTGCGATGCTCCGGTAATAGTCACTTTTCTTCGGCAAAATAGAAGGCATACATTTGTCCACAGGTGAAGAGCGCTGATGTCAATTTAGTCGGCAATTAAGGTATCGTGCGGAGCCGTTAGCGTGTTTGAAGGGGGAGGAACCATGCCCAGCTCGTGAATGAAATGCTGTTCAAATTCCGCCATAAATTTGGTACTGTCCTCGGGAGGGATAAAACGACGCCCAAGGCGCACGCGGTAACGTATCGGCAACATGGGTTTTCTTGACAGAGGCCAGTCCTTGCCCAGGAATCTGGATTCCGTTTCAATGAATACCATCTGAACCGGTACTCTGGCCCGACATGCGATGAGTCCTATGCTGCGTTTTAATTGGTTGATCGGTTGTTGCACAGTACGCGTGCCTTCCGGGAATAACAGCAAATGGCTGCCGTCTTGCAAGTCCTTCACTGACTCCGTGATCATCTGTCGTGGCGATTCGTTACGGATATAGCGTGCCAGACGAGCGCCGCCGCCGAGAAAAATATTACTGACGAGTTCGGCCTTCATGATGCACGCCACGTCAGGCAGGCGGGAAACGATCAGTACCACATCCCACAAAGAGGGATGATTGCTGGCGATGATCAGCGATTTTTCGTCACGCAACGCATCTAGTTCACTCAGGTCGAAATGGAAGCGGCCCGACAATGCCAGGCATCCGAGGCAGGTCCGAAATCCTGCCATGATGTAGGCTCTGCCAAGTACCCGCCCTATTCGAATAGGTAATAAGGGACGCAAAACGAGCGCTAGCAAGGACCATGAGAGAAAGACCCCGGCGAACACAAGGACACCGACAAAGCAAACCAGATAGTCGTAGAGCGCTAGTAAAAATCGCAAGAAAGCTTTCATATCGGTGCTGCCAGATGGAAGACAGCACAGCGCGTCGCACTGCCGCGTGCCTTAAACGCTATCCTGCAATAATGAGAACGGTTTAAACAAATCATGCAGACAAATGTTCCATTGGATGACCGGCAGTCGCTTCGATTTCGATCAACAAATCGTCGCGGCAAATGTCCGCATTCAAATAGGTCAGGCGTGCTGATCTCCCCAGGCTGCGGCGCAGTTCCCTATCGATGGCGATCACATCTTTCGCATGCCGTACATACACTTTATAGCAGAGATCGGCAAGGTTGAATCCCGCGCTCGGCACGCTGCGATTGGCTTCTGTCACTAGCGCTTCGATGTTGATGATGGTTTCACGCGTCTGTGCCAAGACGTCCCCCGCATGCAAGGTTTGATGTCCGACGATGCTGGCGGTGCCGGACAGGAACAACAGATTCCCGCCGCCTATCTGTGCGACTACAGCGCGTGAAAACGTGGGGCTGCATTTCCCGTAATCCACAGGATATTGATAGGCGCTGATTTGGCGCGGATTTTCGATTGCCAGCGGCGTGACACCCCGCGCTGCAAAAAAACAAACGGTCAAAGGCCCCTCTGCGAAACCAAGCGCACATGCCGCAGGTACGCTACCGGTAATTTTGCGTCCGCGCGTCAGGAACCCGTCTTGCCGCCCCACATTAAATTGACGATAGCGTTCGGTCCCGTGGCTTTCGCCGTTGATATCGGCGAAGTAATTCCAGAAGCGCAGGATGTTGCCAAATGCCAGCGCATCGCTCAGTTTGAATATCTCTTGATACGCATGGGCGGTCGCTTTTTGCAAGGGCGTCCTGCCGACATCGCTGCTATGGGAAACGTCAAAATCCTTTTCCGCTAACTGAATCACCCCGCACAAAATTTCGTCGTTATGGCAAAACTTAAGCATATCGCGCTGTCCATAAGTCAGCGCGCCGTCAGCGCACCATATTTCACATACAGAACCCGGTGTGCCGTCAGCTGCTAGCGACGCCATAGGCACGTGGGCAAGCGGCAGATTCGTTGCCGCAGAGCGGTTCTTGCCTGGCGCCAGGGAGAAGAAAATACCCGCTAACACGTTGGCTTTTAGCCGGTGCAGATTGTCAGGTCTTTCTGCGAACGACAGATGCAGGGAGCGCAGGTGGGAAAGCGCTATACCGCTCAATTTGCCATCCCATCTATCTCGACGCTGCGGATATTATTTTTTCGTTTGCGCCACGCTTTGATCGTGCGAGGCAGATCCAACAGGCTGGCTGTGTAATAGATACATTTGAAGAGCAGCAAGGACAGTCCGATGGGCGTTTTGCCAAATACATCGCCCGCCAGCACGGAGAGAACCGCTTCTTTCACACGGAAAATATTACGCGGTTCCATAAACATGGTACGTATCGTCGGGGTGGTGATGCGATAGATGAACCATGAAAATTCTTTCGGTCCGGCGCGCATGCTTCTATCAAAATTTCTGAGAGCGGCGGCAGCCTTGGCCGGATGGCTCAGGCAGATATCCACCGTATCTGCGCCGACAAAAGCATTCGTCATCGCCAACATGACGCCGGAAGAAAATACGGGATCGATGAACGTATACGCATCGCCCAGAAGCAAATAGTTGGGGCCATGAGTATGGTTGCAAACATAAGAATAATTGCCGGTTGCGGTGACATCGGACACCATCGCCGCATCGCGCAAACGTTCCATTAATGGCGGACAAAGCGCAAAGGTGTCCATCAAAAATTCAGGTAACGGTTTGCTACGGGTTTTGAGGTAATACGGCCAAGCCACCGCGCCTATGCTGGTTTTTCCATTCGATAGCGGAATAAACCAGATCCAGCCGTGATCAAACCAGAATATGGAAATATTGCCTGCATTCTTGCCTTCATTGCGCTGCACGCCGGTGAAGTGGGCATAGACCGCCGTGCTATTGTGTTTTTCGTTGCGTATTTTCGCCTTGAAGCGATTACCTAAAAAGGTCTCCCTGCCGGACGCATCGAGCAAGTAGCGCGTGCGCCAGGTTTGTTCGGCACCGTCGCTGTATTTGGTCTGAACAAGCACATTTCTTTCTTCTTCTTTTTGCTGCAAAAATGTGACATCGTTGACTTGGCATCCTTCAATTACCGTGGCGCCTTTGCGCGCCGCATTGCGGATCAATATTTCATCGAATTCTGCACGTTGCACCTGATAGGCGTAGGGCATCGATTTGTCCCACGCGTCAGCGAATTCAAAAACCTGCTTGTGCTCATGCCAAGGCGATTCGAATTCTGCAGCCCATTTCATCATCCCGATTGCCCGGACTTCTTCGGCGACGCCGAGTTTTTCAAAGAGGGGCAGATTGGCGGGCAGTAACGATTCCCCAATATGGAAGCGCGGATGCGGGGTTTTTTCAATCAATGTGACGCGATATCCTTTTTGTGCGAGCAAAGCGGAGGCGGTAGAACCGGCGGGGCCACCGCCAATGACCAAAACATCACATTCCCTGACATCCGTCGCCCTGTTTGCATTCACATTCATTGATCATCTCGATACAAAAAATTTCAGAAACTAAACTCTACCATTACAGGACTTACGCAAAATTGTCCCAGCGAGGCGCGCCGACGAAGAAGTACGCCTCTATGGCAAGGGGGCGCAACGCGGCTGGGGCGATTTTGCGTAAATCCTAACATCATTCAAACGCATGCCATGATCGGACACCGAACATACAGCACGAATGAATTAGTGTGCGCTAAGTCGTATCCAAGCATAAACAAGGGATTGTGCGCGCCCTAATTATATTAAGATTCATCCTTCATAACGCATCCGTTTGCCTCAGGCATCAGAAATGGTGCCAACCAGACACGCTTTCATCTCGATTTCATCGAACTACCTTGCCAGGAACAGAAAATGTCTGATTTAAATCCGCTTCAAGAAGAGATTGTCCATGCGCCGCATTCGCCGCTTATTCAATACTACCGCAGTGAAGAAGAACGGCGCAGCTGGGTCCGAAAAATGTTCGATAGTACCGCAGCCGACTACAATCGTATCGAGACAATTCTGGGCTTTGGCACCGGCTCCTGGTACCGTCGCCAAGCTCTGCTGCGAGCCGGGATGAAGCCCGGCATGCGGGTGGTCGATATCGGTGTGGGTACCGGTTTGGTGGCAACCCAGGCTGCCCTCATCCTGGGGGACTCCACCAGCGTCACAGGAGTTGATCCGAGCACAGGCATGTTGCAACATGCTCAGGTGCCCGCCGGGGTCAAACTGGTGGAGGGAAGCGCGGAAAACATTCCTTTTCCAGATAATAGTTTCGATTTTCTGAGCATGGGGTATGCGCTCCGTCATATCAGCGATCTCTCGCTCGCGTTTGCCGAATTCCACCGTGTGTTGAAACCCGGAGGGCGGGTTTGCATCCTGGAAATCACCTGTCCTCAGAAAAAGATCCCCAAAATGCTGCTGAAGACCTACCTTCGCACCATCGTACCTATGCTGGCAAAGCTGGCTGTGCGCAATGGCGATACTTCGGTGCTGTGGCGTTATTACTGGGACTCCATCGAGGCCTGCGCATCCCCTGAGAGTGTGATGCATACATTGGGAAGTGCGGGTTTGACCTCCGTTGAACGTCATGTAGCAATGGGAATTTTTTCCGAATATTGGGCAATCAAACCCCTGTAGCAGGTTACTGCCGACCATCCATTTTATTTTTACTCTGATCCTTTGGTAGCGCTGTCAGCGCGAACCTTTTTGAGGTAATGTCTCGGTTTTACATTTACCATTTATATTTTTTATGCCCTCCACACTTTTTCTGACCTCACTCATGTGGCGCAATGCACGACGTAGTTTCGCGCAAGCGGCAACTGGCCTATTAATGTTGACCGCCGCTTTATCTGCGATTGCGGACAATACCTTGCGGACCCCTGGCCGCAGCACTGTTCAATTGGTAGACAATTGGCGCTTCACTTTTGCCGATGGCAGTAACGAATGGAGCGCTCCTTCTTTTGACGATTCGGCGTGGGAGCCGGTCGCGTTGCCGCACACCTGGAATAATTTTGATGGTCAAGATGGCGGCAACAACTTCCGTCGCGGCAATGGGTGGTATCGAACGCACTTTACCCTGCCTGCGACGCTGGCTGATCAACGCGTGCTGGTCGAGTTCGATGCCGCCAGTAAGGTGGCGGATGTGTTTATCAATGGTAAAGCGGTAGGGTCGCACACCGGCGCCTTTGCCCGTTTCCGTTTTGATATTACGGATGTCGTTAATAGTCGTAGCGATAATGTGCTTGCAGTACGCGTGAATAATTCACGGAGTCAAATCGTCCCCATTTCGGGTGACTTCACTCAGTTTGGCGGCATCTATCGCAAGGCGCGTTTGCTGCTCACTTCGCCGGTGCATATCGCCACGCTCGATTACGCTTCTCCCGGAATTTATCTGACCACCCGCAAGGTCAACGCCAACGCTGCCGTGGTCGAGGCGCGTGTCAAGTTTGCCAGCGAGTCGAAGAAAAATTTCCAAGGCACGATGCGGGTGCGGGTAAGCGATGCTATGGGTAAAACCGTTGCCACCGCCGAACATGCTGTCCAGTTAACCCCTGGTAAATCGGGTGAGCTTATGCTGCCGTTAGAGATTGCGCATCCGCATGTATGGAATGGCGCTGCCGATCCTTATCAGTACCGTGCAACGGTGGAACTTTTATCCGGCAAGCGCGTGCTGGATGCGGTGGAGCAGCCATTGGGTTTGCGCACTTTTTCTATTAATCCCGATACCGGTTTCATCCTCAATAATCAACACCTCGCATTGCATGGCGTGAACCGTCATCAAGATCGACCGGACCACGGATGGGCAATTAGCGAAGAAGACCATCGGCAGGATGTGGCCATCATGCAGGAGATGGGTGTCAACGCAATTCGCTTGGCGCACTACCAGCACGACCAATATTTTTATGATCTGTGCGATGCCAACGGTATGGCAGTGTGGGCAGAACTCGCTTTTGTCAACGAGGCCCCGACTACGCCCGAGGCACGGGAGAATGCCAAACAGCAGTTGCATGAATTGATACGCCAAAATTACAACCACCCGGCGATTTTCTTCTGGAGCCTCGGTAACGAAACCACCGGAAAAAATAACGATGCCGCAGCGGAAAAAGCGACCAGCTTGCTGCGCGAACTGGCTGCGGTGGTGCGCGCGGAAGATGCCACCCGACCCTCGGTGTACGCATCTCACCATAACTTGACCGACCCGCGTAACCTGATTCCCGATGCCATCGCCTTTAATAAATATTTTGGCTGGTATAACGGAAAATACGCCGACCTGGACGACTTTCTCGACAAGTTTCACAGCGCCAATCCCACCACGCCGATTGGCATGAGCGAATACGGTGCGGGCGGCAGCCTTTATCAGCACGAAGATAATCCGCCTGTTCGCAACCACCAGTCCAAAGGGGCGTGGCATCCAGAAGAGTGGCAGACCGCCTTCCATGAAGATCAATGGTTGCGCATTCAGGCCCGTCCTTGGATATGGGGCAGCTTCGTATGGAACATGTTCGATTTCGCTGCCGACAATCGCACGGAGGGAGATTTATTCGGCCGCAACGACAAGGGCCTGGTCACCTATGATCGCCAGACGAGGAAGGATGCTTTTTATTGGTATCAAGCGAACTGGACCGGCAAGCCGATGGTGCATATTGTTTCCAAACGATTCTGGGAGCGGGGCCAATCGAAAATTGACGTGAAGGTATACTCGAATGGCGACGAAGTTGAATTGAAACTCAATGGCGTTACTCTTGGTAAAAATCGTTCAGACGATCATCGTTTTATCTGGCCGGCAGTCGAACTGCGCGCCGGGCCTAATCGAGTCGAAGCGTATGCTTATCGCTCCGGGAAAATTATTGCCGCCGATTGGGGTGGATTTACTTTCCGTGCTGACGGCGATCCACGGCCGAATAAATTCGTGGTGGATTTAGATGTTGCCGCAGCTAGTCAACATTGAGCATGGCGTGTGGCATAAGGTTCGGGGAACGGGCAAGATAGCACGCCCATTTTCCTGGGTGATTGATGTGTACCACTCCAACGATGTGGTGATACCGATGTCGACTGGGCATACGCAGAACGGCAAGCTCTGCGCGTGTAACGTGTAACATCAGAGAATAAGATATCAAAAGGGCGTATCTGCAAGAGCGTAGCAGGTACGTAACAGGCAATCTATGAGCAAAATAATCGTCATTGGCACGGGTGCGATGGGTAGCGGCATTGCCGCCAGTTTTCTCGCCCACGGCGCAACAACCATTATTCTCGGGCGTGATCAAGCCAAAGCAGAGGCGACTTTTCCTGTGATTGAGGCGTGCGCAAAAACAATCGACTCTGCCTGTTCATCAGGGCAATTGATTGCTGGCGCCATCGCGCATTGGCATGAGTGGGCTGATACCGATTTAATCATCGAGACCGTTTCAGAACAACTCGATCTCAAGAAACGGATTTTCAGCGAGCTTGATCAACGGGTACCGAAAAACATTCCCATTGGCACCAACAGTTCCGGTTTTGCGATTAGCGACATTGCAGAAAATAAGGTGACGGCCCATCGTATGTTCAATGTTCACTACCTCATGCCAGCCCATGTGGTGCCGCTGGTGGAGGTGGTACTGGGAACGCAGTCCGATCCCGCACTTGCCCAAAAAATATGCGAGCTGATTCGCGCCCATGGGAAAAAACCCATCTTGATAAAACGCGACATTCCCGGTCTTCTCGCCAGTCGATTGCAACATGCCTTAATGCGTGAAGCTTTATCTTTGGTGCAAGAGGGAATCGTGACGCCCGAAGACATTGACATTGCCGTGCGCTTTGGTTTTGGTTTCCGTTATGCTGCGGTCGGCCCAATGGCCCAAAAAGAAATGTCAGGCTGGGACACGCATGTATTGTCTGCGCAGACTGTCTACCCGTCGCTTTCTACTATCGACACTCCCCCTGCCTGCGTCACAGATTTGGTAAAGCAGGGTAAAACAGGAATGAGCAAAGGCGCTGGATTTTGGGAATGGTCGCCGCAAGGCCTGGCGCGTTTTAAAAGAAATTATGGCATGCGCTTGAAGGCCGCATTTGACGTGCTCAATATAGTTCCCGATGAAAATTGAAAGGGGCGCTGCGCTCCTTGCAATCAGCCAATCAGCCACCATCTTGACATTTGCTATGGTTGCTATGGGGATCATGCAGCGCTGCTAGCTGGGCCGGATTTGTAATAAAAATATTTTCCTCACTATAAGGAATATCGCCATGACCGAAGAAGAAATACGGCGTAATGCTTTTGCGATGCCGATCAGCAGTCCGGCATTTCCCCCCGGGCCGTATCGATTTATAGACCGCGAATACCTCATTATCACCTATCGCACCGATCCAGAATTGCTCCAGAAGATCATCCCTGCGCCGCTCAAAATGACGGAGCCTGTGGTCAAATTTGAGTTTATCAATATGCCCGACTCAACCGGCTTCGGGCACTACTGCGAATCCGGGCAAGTCATCCCCGTGACGCTTGACGGCATCGAAGGCGGCTATGTTCACAGCATGTATTTAAACGATCATCCCCCCATTGCAGCGGGGCGCGAATTGTGGGGTTTCCCCAAAAAACTGGGCGAACCGGAATTACGAGTGCATAAAGACACCTTGATGGGCACCCTCGACTACAGCGATTTCCGCGTCGCCACCGGTACGATGGGGTTTAAGCACAAGACATTGGATGCCGCCAAGGTCAAGGCATCTATGGGAACGCCCAGTTTCCTCCTCAAAATTATTCCGCACGTTGATGGCACACCGCGCATTTGCGAATTAGTGCAATACAGCCTCAGCGACATCCTCGTCAAAGGCGCATGGAGCGGGCCAGGCGCGCTCGATTTAAATGCCCATGCCCTGGCCAACGTAGCCGCCTTGCCCGTATTCGAAGTGTTATCCGCAGTCCATATACTCGCCGATCTGACGCTGCCATTAGGCACCGTTGCCTACGATTACCTCCCCCATTCACGATAAGGAAACATCATGGTACTCAAAGATAAAGTAGCTGTTATCACCGGCGCTGCCAGCGGGATCGGCAAAGAAATCGCGTTCGAATACGCACGCCAGGGCGCAAAAGTCGTCATTGCTGATTTAGCGCTGGATGCTGCGAGCGCCACCGCTGCGGAGATCGTCGCCGCAGGCGGAACCGCTATGGGGGTTGCCATGAATGTCATCGATGAAGCGCAAGTCGATAAAGGCATAGCCGACACCGTCGCAGCCTATGGCGGCGTCGATATTTTGATTAGCAACGCCGGGATTCAGATCATCAGCCCCATCGTTGAACTGAGCCTCGACAATTGGAAAAAACTCCTTGCCATTCATCTCGACGGCGCATTCCTGACCACCCGCGCCTGCATGCGTGCCATGATCGCCAAAGGCCACGGCGGCACGATTATTTACATGGGATCGGTCCATTCGCATGAAGCGTCGCCATTGAAAGCGCCCTACGTCGCTGCCAAACACGGCCTGCTCGGATTGGCAAAAGTGGTCGCCAAAGAAGGCGCAAAAGACAACATCCGCGCCAACGTCATTTGCCCCGGTTTTGTCCGTACACCGCTGGTGGACAAACAAATTCCTGAACAAGCAAAAACGTTAGGGATCAGCGAAGCAGACGTCATCAAGAACGTGATGCTCAAAGAAACGGTCGATGGCCAATTCACGACCATTCAAGACGTGGCGCAACTGGCGCTGTTTCTTGCTTCGTTCGGGTCTAATGCATTAACAGGACAATCCATTACGGTGAGTCATGGTTGGCATATGCAATGACACGGCACGGTTCCATGCGATTGCGCCTGTGGCCGAAACCAGTCATGTCATTGCTGCTTTTTAATCTTCAAAAAAATGGCTGGAATAAACTGCCATTCTTGTGCCCGTTTTGGCGATTTGGTTATACCTGTATTTTTATGCAGTATAACTAATTTAGGCTAATGGACATGCGGGTTGCAAGAGGAAAAAAACAAATTGGTTTTAATTTGAGTTCCGGTTAATATTGCAGATTGTCAAATTAAATCACGTTAAACTGGAATTAGAAATGGACATCATCGTAAAGTTGAAGTTTTTATCCTCTCTTCTATTGGCATGTTGCTTATTCTTACCTTTGTCAGAATGCTCCAGTTCAACCGCGCCTAAAGCCGGAACATCACAACAAAAAGTCATTACAAAGCAATATGCTTTTAATTCTGCATCTGAAGTTAATTCTTGGTTAAATTTATTGGCATTGTTATCTCCTTTTATCGTCCTGGTGCTAACAATTAAAAGCAAACATAAAGTAAAGGTATCTTTGGCCGTTTTAGTTATCTCATTAGGTTCTTTATATTCATTGCTCAACGTAACTTTTTGGTCTGAAAAAATTCTATTTGGTGGCTATTTGGCGTATTTTAGTTGCATATCGCTAATCGTATTAATTCTATTTGAAACATGGTTTAATTTTAGAGCTTTGCGCCAAGCAAAAAAAGTTTAACAAGTCGCTCAAGCACCGCACGCTTCGCGTGCTGGACAGTTTTTAAGTCGCAGTTTTGTGGTTTTGCTGCGCAAAAGTATTCCACAAAACCGCAACTTAAAAACTGCCGCTTAGCTCGGCGTTAGGACCTATCTGTTATGCGTTTTACGTACTTTCTGATCTGTTTCATGCTACTCATCCTCGGTCTACCGGCTCTAGCCTTGGATGCCGACGATGCCTTACCAGAAAACGGGATATGGACAGGGGTCATTGGAGATAGCAAGGTGATGGCTTGCTTCCAGCGTGACGATGATCCTGCCCACACAAACCGATCTGGGTACTTTTACTTACGCTATTCAAAACTAATCCCTTTAGCCTCTGACCATGGCACAAAAAACACATGGCTGGAGGGGGACATAAAAATGCCAACCGGCATTTGGACTATTCACGCTCAACACGACAAAATTACGGGAAATTGGTCCAATCTTGCAAAGACCAAGAAATCACCAATTCTCTTGAACCGATTCAAATCTATTTCGTCAAATTATTCTTCAGGCGCTTGCAGCCCAGAAGACATGTTCGATCCCGTTGTTTACTCTCAGGTTCTCTCAGAGAAAATTACATTTGGAGAAGAGACTCTTAATGGAAGGCGCTACCGTGTTCTATCCGCGCTCAACGGAGCAGTGGGATCGATAGAGCTATTTGGTGATAGCAAAGCGATTCATGAACTTAATGCCTTATTGACAAACGAGCTTAGAGCGAGTGTATCGGCCTATTATGGGTGCCCAACAAACGGCGAACGACACACTGGAAAAAACGAAAAAAACGAAAAGCCGGATTACTCCGCCTCGGTAAAGCCATTATTTCTGAATGAACAATGGATTTCCTTAGTTGCAGAATCATCAGGGAATTGCGGTGGCGCATACCCATTTTCTAACTATACCTATAGCACATGGAGTGTGGACACCGCAAAAGAGCTTAATTTATGGGAGTGGCTAAAAAACAGCCATACTCCCGTAAAGTTAAACAAGATAATTATTAAAAAAGCGATCAAACAAAGGCTTGCTTTTAATCCCAAAGAAGCTAGCGAGGAAAACAACTGCTTGGATGTAATCGAGAGAAATAGTGGGTATCAAATTCGTTTAGGCAAGGCTGGCTTTATATTTAGTCAAGCTTTTCCTCACGTCACTCAAGCATGCAACGATGACGTAGAGATAGCTTATGGTGAACTTATGCCGTTCTTAACAAAAAAAGGCAGAAAAGCCGTGACAGCTATCTTGTCAAATGGCTCCTAACACTACAGTCGATGGGATCGCCACAAGCTGCGCTTGTGGTTCCCTTCGCGCTATGCGCTCCGGCGCCCCCTCACTTCCACGTTAGCCCTCAAACGATCCATGGATTTTGAGCTTCAAAACAGTAGTGAGAGCTGTCGCATTCTTGGCGGGGGGCTTGCTGTCTCTCGTCGGAAGTCTCGCACTTGCTGCAGCCTTCTTGGCGCCGAACTCCATCCACCTTTGGGCAGACAAGCACGTTACATACGAGCTCGAGGCTAACCCAGGCTCGTTACTATTGGGGGCTGGTTTGCTGGTGCTTGGAGTGCTCATAATCGCGCTGGCATGGCGCAAGAGCAGGAGAGCGTGATGTTCATTCACCCGAGTGCTCGCGGCTGCCTTCACTTCACGTTCAAATCGGCTAACCCGGCGGTCAAGGCCGCTGCACTTCGTTTCGCTGGACTCCGCCTGCTGCGCAGTCCTCGCCCCTTACCTCTACGTTAGGTGACAAGGGCCACACCTATGAGCCTCTCGAAGCGTCAATTGCTAGACGAAACACTCGCCCTGATTCGACAGGTGGCGACGTACCAGCTCGCGCCTTCAATGCTGTTCCTTGTAGAGGGCGCCGATCCGCAAGCTCTCGCGGCAAGATGGGACGAACTGTCAAAACATGTCGCCTCTGCAAAGCTGGCAATGATCCGGGATGAATTCTCAAACCGCTTCCCGTCGCTCACGGTAGAGACTGGCTTCTTCACCTTCGGAATCGCTGACCCGATCGTTGATAGGTATCTCCAATTCCTAAAGCCACGCGACCCTGCCGACATCACGAACCTAGTCATCAACATGCTTGATGGGTTGTTTCCGCCCGTTGGCTTGTTTCGCAAGAGGCGCATGCCCGGCTTGCCCAGCCTTGGAACGCGATTGACGGGAACGCTCACATCCTTCAGTCAGTCAGTCGAAAAACAGTTCGCACCGTACGCCGAAGAATTTGGTGTGTCGGCCAAGTGAAAATCCCTTCCGTGGCTTCTCGCTTGTCACCTAACGAGTAAGGTTAGATCGTGCAACGAGTAAGGTTAGATCGTGCCGGCGAAGCGCGGCCACGATCTGACCCGTTTGTTGGACGAGCCCGGTATGGAGGAGCGCTGTTTTTTTTCTCTGTATGGAAATATCTTTTTGCCTGACACGGCGAAGCGCGGCGAATTCTTTGTTGCGCATTCGCCGCTGCCGATACCCCCGTCGCCATTGCAGCA
>JANXTY010000041.1 GCA_025352145.1 Oxalobacteraceae bacterium | reverse complement strand
AGGCCGGTTCCCGAGTGTCGATCTTTATGAACGTTATGGGCTGTATAAAATACCGACAAAAGCAGGCTGGAAATCAGCGCATGCCTAGGTGTGAAAAACATCGGAAAGCCGTGTGCGAGAAAATCGCATGCACGGTTTGATGAGGGAGGGCAGCCAGTGGCTGCCCTCTAGTGTGCCCGACATGGGCATGTACTAATTACCTGAAAGGAGGTAATCGCAAGCAGTGACGACAAGCGTAGCGAAACCCAAGGTCAAAGCCGCGAGGTCATAAGTGTGGTGCGCTACACCTTAAGTCCGTCAGGATCAATATACGAAACCGGATTGCCTCCGACATAGGTAATCGATGCCGGGAGGGTATCCGCCCGGAGGTGGAAGGATAACGCCACCGCCGACCGGAATGACAGGAACAGGCCCCATCGGCGTAGGCATACGGTGCACATTTCAGTCAATGCATAGGTATTGCTGTGTTTGTCCATCCAGGCGTATTTCACAGAACATCCCTCGCAAAATACGCTGCTGCTTTTTTTATGATTTCGTTCTCCCGCTTGAGACGCACATTCTCTGCACGCAATATCGAGAGTTCCATTGCTTCCGGCGTGACGACTTTGCGGCCAGCGCCTTTGAGCTTTCCTTCACCGGCAGCTTTGATCCAGTTGCATAGCGTCTGGTCGCCCAGACCAAGCTCTTTGACCACTTTTGAAATCGACTCACCCTCCGTGACGCGTTTAACAGCAAGTTCCTTGAACTGCGTCGTTTAGGCTTTTTTGGGTATTCTTTGCATTTCCTGTCTTCCTAAAGTAACGTTGATTTTACGTCACCTGTGGCAGACTAAATTTCAGGAGAAGCTCAACCATTCATATCGCTTTTTATTGGCCCGCCTTCACAGAGACAGAATGCCCCTGGCCGAGCACCTGCACCGGATTCACAAAACGCCATTCCCGATAAGACGTTTTTCCTTCAAAGTCACGAAACGCCACTTCAAAATTGCCGATCTTGATCGGTCGATCCTCAGACAAGCTAAAGACGCCAATAATCCCCTTAGCGTCGGGTGTCTGAATAAGTCCCCACGTGTTGTTGCCGGTAAGCGGATCGGCAACCAGTTGCCGCAAATGCCGCACCGTATTCGGATATCGCGGGTCTTTCAACAGATCCTGCAAGGCATGCGGGGTGCGTGGCTGTGCGGCGGGCGTGGCATTGGCATAGCTCGCCAGTGCCTGCTGAAACTCTGCGCCGATATCGAGCAATGCCTCTTCTGCGGCGCGGCGTTGCAGGACCGATCCCAGCTTCAATGTCGATACGGAAACGACGCCGATAATGGCGATGAGGATCAGCAAGGCGACATAGGTAAAACCAGCGTAATGCCGATGCTGGCGAGTGCAAACGGGCTTGGCAATCCTTGAGCGACATTGACGGAACGGGGTCTGCACGGCTCACCATTCAGAAAAAGGTTTGCCGTTGCGGTCGTTCCCAGTCGCTGCGCTCTTGATGCTGTAGACATTGCCTTTGACGCCATCAGCGGGCGCGATGATGGCCCAGCTTGTACTGCTCTCTAGGACGGGATCGTATGGCAGTGCACGCAGATATTTTTTTTCTACCAACTCGTCCAGGGATTCAGGATAACGTCCGGTATCGCCAAAGAATTTGTCGATCGTTTCGCGGGCGGTGAGCAGGTTGTCGGCCAAAATGGTTTCCTTGGCGGTGTCGATGCTCTGGAAATAGCGCGGCATTGCCAAGGTCGCCAGCAGCGCGACGATGGCCAATACGACCAGTAACTCGATCAGAGTGAAACCGCGCAGGGATGTTGGCTGGGCAGTCTGTGCTGCTTGCGCTGCCTTTGCTGGCGGAGACATTATTCGTGGGTGACGTTTCATGCCAAGGAGTGTGAAGCGATGCATGGCGCTACCATTTCCTGTAAGGCACGTTGTTCAGGCCGATCTTGTCGGATGCCACATAGACGTCATAAATGTCGTCGCCTTCCTGGGGATCGTCGGCTTCGCTGAGATAGCTGCGCTTGCTCCATGACTCGGCTTCACTGACAGTGGCATCGGGATGCATGGGGTTACGGGGAATACGTCGCAAAAAAAAGAGTTTGTTGCGCTTAGGGTCGCGTTGGTCCGGCACACCTTGCACCAGAATGTCCAGATCCTGGGGATAACCGCTACTACCTATCACCCTGGGAATACGTCCGTCGTCGCTAGCACGTTTATAGGCGTCAATGCCGTGCCGGATTTCGCGCAGCGCTTGTCGCAGTTCTTGTTCCTGCACCCTCTGCACGGCAACTTGCGCAACGGGCATAGTCGCGGTGGCAAGTAGCGCCAGAATAGCCAGCGTGACCAGCAATTCAATGAGCGTAAAACCAGGAATTAACATTCCCGGTATGCGTGTACAGTTGATGACGCTGAGGCGATGGCGGAGGCTATTCATGATGCCCGGTATGCTCTTTGTACTTTAGGGGTGTACTTTAACGACGTAGGGCGTCGGCAGCAGTACTGCGAAGGGGTGCGCCGCCATTCCCACAGGAGCGACGGAGAGCAGTTGAATCCGCGTGGCGTCGCTTGGCATGAGAGTACGGAAATTAATAATCGCCACAGTCCCGGGCGCCGTGGCACCACCGTCGCCGGTGCGCGTACCCGTGATCAGAATCTGGCCATTGGGGTCGATCCGGCTGGTGAAACTGCTTTGTGCGCCGCCTTGCTTGAGGAAGCCGCCGTCGGTGACGCTGACAATTTGCAGTACCTTGTTATCGAAGCCGATGGTGAGTGGCAAGCCAGTAACCGGCGTGTCCGATTGCATCGTCAACTGCAAGGCCAATACCTCGCCCAATTTAATCTGGTCAGGTCCTTGCCAGGTAAGCTGGACACCTGGCTGGCTACCATTATTTTGCAGGTTTGTATTGCCCGCATCGACAACATTGTTGGGGACTGCTCCAGTTCCTGTGTTGCCCATATTAGTGCCCAGGTTGTTGCCATTTCCCGTCCCCGGCACTCCATTCTGATTGGGATTCGCGGTTGTTGGAGTAGCGACGTTGGGCGATGCTGCGCTATTAGATAATATTGTGGCTCCCGTGGACGATGCCGCAGTCAATACAGGCGACGTTGCGCTTACCCCATCTGGCCGTGTACGGAAACTGCTATCGGTACCGGAAGAAAATTCCGCCTGCGCCACGTCCGGACGCAAGATATTACGCACAATATGCGGCGTGATCGATAGCACAATCTCATTTTTTTCATTGTCGTCGGAGGTGCTGCCAAATAAGCGGCCCAGCAACGGGACTTCTCCAAACAGCGGCACCTTGCTGGCGCTGCGTCGGTCTTCATCATTGATCAAGCCGGCCAGCACCTGATTCTCGCCATCACGTAGACGCAGTACCGTATTGGCAGAACGGGTGCCGATGGTGTAAGCGCTCGATCCGGATTTGGTCTGGAATTGGCTGACGATATTACTCACTTCCAGCGATACTTTGATCGCAACATCATTGTCGAGATAGACGGTCGGCTCGACATTGAGCGTGAGCCCGACATCGATATACGAAATCGATTCGGACACGTATGTACCGGTCGCGGTCGTGGTGATATTGGGCACGCGCTCGCCGATCATGACCTTGGCTTTTTCATGATTGCGTGCGCGAATGCGCGGGTTGGCCAATAGCTTGGTGTCCGAGTCCTGCTTCTTGGCATTGACAGTAGCGCTGCCGATCGCCGCGCCGACGGTATTGCTGTTGATGTTGGTGCGCAGATCGCGCAAGGTCAGCGTCCCGCCAGTGACACCGGGCAATGGCGTCAGGGTCAAACTATCGGGCCATTGGATGCCCAGTTCTTGCAGGCGGGAGCGCTTGATTTCCAGTATTTCGACTTCAAGCATGACTTCAGGCTCGGCCACGTCTTGCAGGGCAATAAGTTTCTCGGCCAGCTTGATCGCTTCCGGGCTGTCGCGCACGATCAGCATATTAAGTTTTTCATCGATCACGACATCGCGTGATTTGACGATGGTTTTGAGGGTGTTGGCCACTGTTTTGGCTTCTGCATTGGCCAGGAAAAAAGTTTTGACGACCATTTCCTGATAGTCCTTTAACTTGGCCGCCGTATTGGGATAGATCAGGATCGTGTTGGCATTAAGCACTTGCTGCTCAAGCTGGTTGGTGAGCAGCGTGAAATGAACCGCCGATTCGATATTGCTATTCTTCAGAAAAATCGAGGATTTTTGATCGGTTTTGACGTCTTTGTCGAATAAGAAGTTAAGGCCCGAAGTGCGAGAAATAACTTCGAATATTTGTTTAAGCGCCACATCCTTAAATTCAATGCTGATCTGTTTTTTGTACGCAGCTGACAACGTCGATTCCGTTGCCGGTTTGACGACCTGGTCCGCCATACTGCGTTGCAAGGCCCTGGCTTGCGTGTTGTTGGGGTTTTCCGTCAGTACGTTGGAAATTTTCAGGCCGGAGGCAGCGAAATCACTTTTGGCGAGTGCTGCCTGTGCGTCTTTGAGTGCTTGTTCGTGACGTACATTTGTCGCCAACTTGCTTAGGCCTGCAGTCGCACGATCATTGTCGGGATCGATCACCAGCACACGCCGGTACAGCGCCTCGGCTGTCCTGGCCTTCCCGTTCAGGCTATCGCGTTCGGCCTGCGCAATAAAATTTGCCGTGGTTTGATCGCGCACACGCAGATAAGCCGCTTTGTATTCTGCATTGCGCGGATCATGGGCCATGGCTTGCTGGAATTTGACCAACCCTTCTTCGACTTTGCCGTCTTCTATGAGACCTTTGCCATTGTGGTACGCAATCTGCGCAGCACATCCTGTCAGAACGAAGCCGACAACAATGCAGGTGCCGTAAGTATGTAATCTGGCCCAAAAAAATGGAAGAATACTCAGGGGAGAAATATCGCGTGTTGAAGCAGGACAAAACGTTGGGCGACAGAACATCAGTCGGTTCCTCCAATGGTGAGCGTTTGAACTTGGTTCAGCGGCAGATAAGTCAGGGTGAGCATGGGCGGCTTGATCGCATCGACGCGGTAATTATTTTCGATGACGCTTTGCAGGCGGACGATGAATGTCTGCTCGCCACGGGCCAGATACACTTCCCATTGTCCATCCTCGTTTTTTTTGCCCAGAAAACTAAAGGGCAACGGCGGAGCAACCGGTGCCGGTGGTGGCAGTGCAATCACCTTGAGGGGCGGCGGCGGTGGCACCCAACTTTGGCTAGCAAATAATGATGCTGGTGCGATCTTCTTTTCTGCGCTGGCGGAACCGATCAACACATCCCGGTTGATCAAGGCCAGAATGACAAGCGGTGGCGCTATTTTTTTCTGCGGCTTATGTTCGCTTAAGATTGCTTGCACGCTTGTGGCTGAAGACGATGTGATAACAGTCGTCTTGTTGCGGACGATGGGTTCGGCGATGGTGGAGGATGGGGTCTTATCGCCGAACAGGGCGAGCCATCCTGCAATCAGCAACACCAGCGCCAATAAAATATGCCGCGTTTTCATGGCGTCACGCTCTCGGTAGTGTGACTATTCATCGCGCCTGCCTCATCGTTCAAGTACAAGGTAAAACGCACGTGGGCATCGAGCATCGCGCTAGCAATGGCGTCGCGTTTGAAACTGACTTCATCGAGGGAGGCAAATGGAATGGCTAATAGCGTCATCTCGCAAAATTGCCGTATCTGGGCATACGACCCTTTTACCGGCAATACGATTTGATAGGTGCGGTAGCGACCGTTTTTGTCCAACGCAGACTTGTACTCTGCTTGCGTCAACCGGATGCCCGTTTTGGCAGCGAGTGCAAACAAGGTTTTAATTTGCTGTTCACTATAGCGCTGTTCGCCCAGCGCATCATAAAAATCGGCGAGATGTTGTTCGGCTACCGGTAACGCGATAATCGGTGCTGTACCTGCAACTGGATGCAGCGCTAGCCGCGCTTGGCTGATGGCCTGTTGCTGTGTACCGATCTGCATTTTTAATTGCGCACGCGCATACGGCAACCACCAACACCAAGCCATTGCACCGGCCAGAAACAACAAACAAGTCACGCCATTGATGAGGCCCCAGCGAGCCAATGCCAACTGTACACGCAGACCAGCCATGCCAGGATTGAAGGTTCTCATCACATTGCCTCCATCCATTGCACATCAAATTGAAAGCGAATGGGCTTGTTGACATCTTGCTCCATAATGTCATGCTTGATCAGCACAACATCAATAAAAAATACTTGCTTCTTAAGCTGTTCAATATAGGCGATCATTGCATCGCTATTTTTGGCTTCTGCGGTACCTTTGAACAAATGCATTTTGGTATCAGGTTCCAGCGTAAGCAAGGCGATAGACGGCGGCGTAGCGGCTTCCACTGCATCAAACACATCGCGCCAAGGCAGATTCAATTGCGCAACCGCCGTGTTGATGGAAGCGGCTTGCGCTTCGGTCGTCAGATTTTTTTTAGGGACAGGCTGGTGGGCTGCTTTTTCAGCCAATTGGCGATGTATTTTCTGCACATCGGCTTCTACCTCACCACGCATTTTATTCACTCTGAAAATCGCACTTCCGACACTGACACACAAGACGAGGAAAATACCAGCAAAAATCCATGTGAGGGGCCGCGTCTGGAGGATCGTCCACAATAGGGAATGCGGCGCAAAATTGATGCTGCTCGACTTCATGAGCGCATCCCGCTTCGTGCCAATGAAACACCTGAAGACAAGTTGACACTATCCGCCTCTGCCAACGATGCATCAAACAAGGAGGCATCAAGCTGTGTACACGTCAACGATCCAATGATCTGGTTCGCCCACAAACGAGGAAAATCGCCGCATAACTGGAAATGCGTGGGCGGCGCCAGATTCAGACGCAAAGCTTCCCGACTCAAATATTCTGGCAACCATTCTTTATTCGACACCGCATCGTCGGGAATAACAACAGTACGCACTGTCCCTAAGCGCCCTTGGACCGGTATACCCAGCGTCATACTGCGTCCGTGCACCACGCCAAACCATGCTTCAGGCGTCAGTTTGGCGTACCAAAAATTCAGCGTTGCGATAAATTGCGGAACGACTTCAACCAGTGTCAGGCCACATTCGCGTGCTAGCTCTTGCAATATAAAATAGAGGCGATTAGGTAGCGCACAGGCCAGATAAGGATTGCGTGCATCCCAATCTGCCGCCAATGTCCAATCATCTATCGGCTCACCATACAGCGTTTGAAAACGCATTTCGGCAGCCGCCCGACAATCTTGCAATCGCGTCGCATTCTTGGGCGGGGTCACCATCATCAGGCGCACCCATTCGTCTGCGAGGATGATCGTCGTGGGATGCCCATGACAATCTAACCCATTAATGACTGTACGCAGTTCCTCGGCCAACTCCTCCAAGGGCACGTCAACGAACGCATGGTCGGCCAATAGCTCGGTTTGACGGCGCAGCACGCCGCTGGTGCGTAATAAGGCAAAGCCCGATGTAGACAAACCGATGCGTAATGTACGCGAGACTGGAATAAAACGTTTAAGCATGCAGTGTCACCCGCTTTATTTCGGCCAGCGTCGTGTCGCCGCGCTTGACCAACTCCAGTGCGCTTTCGCGCAGGCTGCGCGTACCGTTTTGGCGCGCAGCATCCTTGATCTGGCGAATCGGCCGCTTGTCGATAATCATCTCTCGAATTTCATCGTTCAAGGTGAGGATTTCAGCAATCGCTTTGCGCCCTTTATACCCAGTGCCACGACAATCGCCACAGCCTTTTCCCTGCTTGAAGTGATAGCCTTCCACTTCTTCGCGCGTCAGGTTCACCTTTGCCAGTTCGCTGTCATTGGGTACATAAGTCAATGCGCAATGCGGGCAATTCAAACGCACCAGACGTTGCGCCCAGATGCCATTCAGCGCTGAAACAAATGCATAAGGGTCGATGCCCATATGGGTAAAACGGCCGAATACATCGAACACATTGTTGGCATGCACGGTCGTTAGTACCAGGTGACCGGTGAGCGCGGACTGGACGGCGATTTCCGCCGTTTCGCGGTCGCGGATTTCGCCCACCATGATTTTATCGGGATCGTGCCGCAGAATGGAGCGCAGTCCTTTGGCAAAGGTCAGGCCTTTTTTTTCATTCACGGGAATTTGTAAAATGCCGGGTAACTGATATTCGACCGGATCTTCAATGGTGATAATCTTGTCGCGGCCATTGTGAATTTCAGTCAGCGCCGCATACAAGGTTGTCGTTTTACCGGACCCTGTCGGGCCGGTGACTAACAACATGCCGTAAGCTTCTTCCACTAGTTGGCGCAGGCTGATTAACGACTCTGCATCGAAGCCCAGCGCCTCAAGTGTTAGTGCGCCGTAAGCTTCGATCATGGCGCGTTTGTCGAGGATACGGATCACAGCATCCTCCCCATGAATGCTGGGCATGATGGAGACGCGCAAATCGATTTCCCGTCCCGCTGCCTCCACGCGGAAACTGCCATCTTGCGGTACACGGCGCTCGGCGATATCCAATTCAGCCAACACCTTGAGGCGCGAAATAGCGTGTTCTGCCAATCCGATGCCATTGACCGAAGTGACATGATCGAGCACGCCATCGACACGGTATTTGACGACCAAACCGTCAGAGGTGCTTTCCAAGTGAATGTCGGACGCACCTGCTTTAAGTGCATCGTATAGCGTCGAATTGACCAGCTTGACCGCAGGGCTGGCCGCTTCACTGACCGAAGCAAATGACAGCACTGCAGCGGTCTTACCATCGCGCCTGCCGTCATTAGCGGTACTCGTTTCAGAGGCCAGATTGTCGGTTGCGCGCGCGGTTTCCTCCTGTTTGGACAGGTAGGCGTGAATATCGGATTGGATAGCGAGAAAATATTGAACGGATGCTTTGGCTTGAGTATCGAGCCATGTTTGCAAATCGGGATCAAACGGGCTGGCAATAATTCCTTGAAGGCCACCTTGCGCAGTGCGCAGCAATACGCAATGGCGTTGCATTGCCTTCGATAACGGTAACAAATCGAATGCAGGGGCCTGGATCAGCATGTCGGCCGTTTCGACTACCACCATGCCGAAGGATTGGGCGATGACGCCCAACAACTGCCTCGGTTCTGCACCCGTGATGGCTTCAAGTTCATCCATCAAGCTACGATTGGCATCGTGTGCCGCTTGGCGTGCACGATGCAGCAGTGCTGCGTCGATCACCAATGCCGACGCTGGCGTACTCGCAATGGTGCTCATGACAGGCTCCCTGCCAAATCAAAGATCGGCATGTAGAGCAAGACCACAATGGCGCCGACCACCAGGCCGATGGCCGCCATCAATAATGGCTCAAAAGTACGTGTAAACCGGTCGATCCAGCGGCTGATTTCGCCGTCGTAGAATTCTGCCGACTGCGTCAGCATTTGCCCCATTTCACCGGAGCGCTCACCGACACGCAACATGCGCAATGAGATAGGCGTAGTCAAATGATTGGCTTCAAAGGCGGTCGACAACGATGTGCCGGATTGGATGCTTTCGGTGGCGTTGCGTAAACCTTGCCTGATATCGGCCGAGACCATGTCATGCACGGTGTCCATTGCAGGCACAATCGGAATACCGCCTTCGAGCAGCATGCCCAACGTCAAATACAGGCGCGACAATTCATAAATCCTGGCGCGTTCGCCAATGCCGGGAAGCTTATGCATCAGCCGCGCAACACCGCCGCGTGACAGAAAATAGCGTAACGCAAAAACCAGCATCAATAGACCGATGACAATCGATGACACCAGCGGTGCGATATGCGTGCCGGCAAACTGGCCCCACTCCAGCATGAGTTGCGACAACCAGGGCAGGTTGCGACCCGCACCTTTATACACCTCGGCAAAGCGCGGCACTACATAACCGATCAAGAAAAAAGAAACGCCACCGCCAACGAACAACAAGATCATCGGGTAAATGGCAGCGCTGATAATTTTATTGCGCACAACGTCGATACGTTGCTGATAATCGATGTAGCGTCTGAGTGAATGGGGCAAATCGCTGGTCCCCTCCGCAGCTTTGACAATGCCGATATAAATTGGCGGGAACAGGCCACCTTGCTCAGCCAATACGACGGAGAAGCGTTTGCCTTCGCACAGGCCCGACAACAAACGCATCAGCACGGAGCTGCTCGCTGGGTTAGCTTCTTTTTCCAGCAATGCTTCCAAACACTCTACGATCGACAAACCCGCTTTCAACAACGCGAGCAATTCCTGGCTAAACAGCACCAGGGAGATGCGCCCGCTGGCGCTGCCCTTGCCACGAAAAGCCGACAACGCTGAACGTCTCGCAGGCGTCACCGCCGTCGCGCACAGGCCGCGCGCCACTACCTGCCGACGTGCATCGGCCTCATCCTGCGCATCGACCGTAATCTGCGACATCAAGTGATCGGGTGACAAAGCGCGAACGTCGTACTGCATGCTGGTATTTCCGAATAGAGTGGCGGAGTGTGTTAGAGCGTGCCGAACTGCACGAGAGACTGATAACGCTGCTAATTGCTGATGTCAGCGTCTTCGCCGACACCGCCGGGTTGGCCATCCTTGCTGGTCGAGACAATCTCAAAATCGCCTTTTATGCCGGGGGCTTTGTATAGATAAGCGCGACCCCAAGGGTCTAACGGCACTTCTTTTTTAAGATAAGGGCCATTCCATTTCGCTGCTTCGGCCGGCTTGGTCACTAGCGCCGACAAGCCCTCCTCCGTTGTCGGGAAGCGGCCTACATCTATGCGGTAAGTATCCAGGGCTTTCTCGAAAGCGCCGATTTGCGCTTTGGCTACAGTCACTTCCGATTTGCCTAATTGGGAAAAATATTTAGGGCCGACGTAAGCAGCTAACAGTCCAATAATGACAATGACTACTAGTAGCTCCAGCAGGGTAAAGCCACTGACGGATTTTATTTTTTTCACTGGATTAATTTGCCTTAAATACAATTAATGGCGAAAGCGTATGGTACCGCAAGCTCCCCTTTATCTCAAGAAGAAAAAGATTTCTGAACATTGTCCGTCGTTAAGCCCGGATTTTCCATTCGGACGAGTCCAAGTGTGTATTTGGCGTGCTCTCTGGCAACGCGCCGACGCGGCGGCCTCTATGCTGCAAGGAGAAGGGACTCTAATAGAACGGTCGCGGTAGCTTCGACAACCAGGACCGCCTCACCCGCTTTGGCGGTGCGCTCTACAGCTACAGCGCCAACGGCGAGCTGCAACAAGTCGTCGCCGGCAGCAGCGTCACCGGCTACGTCTACGACATCCTGGGCAACCTCACCCACGCCGACCTGCCCGACGGCAGCCAGCTCGACTACCTCATCGACGGACGCAACCGGCGCATCGGCAAGAAAGTCAACGGCGCCTTAGTCCAGGGCTTCGTATACCAAGACCAGCTCAAGCCCGCAGCCGAACTCGATGGCCAGGGCAATATCGTCGCCCGCTTTGTCTATGCCGGCAAAGCCAACGTACCGGACTACATGATCAAAGGCGGCATCAGCTACCGCATCGTCACCGACCAGCTCGGCTCGGTGCGTCTGGTGGTCGATAGCGCAAGCGGGGCTGTGGTGCAAAGGATCGATTACGATGAGTGGGGCAATGTGCAAAGCGACAGCAATCCGGGGTTCCAGCCATTTGGATTTGCTGGTGGTATTTACGATCGGCACACCAAGCTGACACGGTTCGGTGCCAGGGATTATGATGCGCAAGTGGGACGGTGGACGGCCAAGGATCCGATTGGGTTTAAGGGCGGAAGTACGGGGCTTTATACCTATGTTGAGGAAAATCCGGTTTCATACACAGACCCGGAAGGGTTGGAAATCACAGGATTTACACGGCACGGTTTGAATCAAGCTATTAACCGAGGCGTATCTCCAGGAGCTATGTCTGGCGCGGTAAGGAACCCAATAGCAGTGCAGATTATGCCTAATGGAACCACTAGGTATACGGGATCAGGGGCGGTTGTGGTTTTAAATCCAGCCGGAAAAGTTGTTACATGTTGGGGGCAATAACACCATGTTGCTAACTCAAGATAAAAATGAATTTGAACTGCGCCTTCTTAGGATAGAAGATGAAAGTGATAGTGACTTTGTGTGGTTGATTGCAGATGTTCGAGTAAAGCAAGGGGAGAATCGCTTTCATGAAAGTGGCCCTTGGTTAACGGTCAACGAGGCGAAGCAATTAACTGATTTTTTTGCACGTCCCATAGAAAAAGAGCAGTTGGCCTGCAATGATTTTATTGAACCGAATCTCGGCTTTATGTATGACCCATCTCACGAGTCGTTAAAAATAAATTTAGCCCTAGAAGCAAAACCGAAATGGTTAGATTCTGGTTCAATTTCTTTCTTTGTATCTGTGCCTGATCGAGAGCGACTTGCTAAAGAAATCGAAGCGGAACTGCGGGCGATTTTAAGTTCGCACAGTTAAGGCCGTAGCCCGGTAGGGTGGGCACCCGTTGTTGCGTTCCTCGCGGGAGGTCTGAAGCACCTTTCAGACATAACAAACGACGGAGGCACTATCGGGTTGCTGAAATTTGATTAAATCTGCGTTTCCATAAATTAAATTTCTTGCATGTTATTTATCTAGCCCATACAATTTGCTCCTGATTGTTTTATAGGTAATTTATGGCGTTGAGGGTCCTACTCAAAGTAGTGTTTATTTCCCATTCGTCACCACTTCGTCTTATTGTTTCTTCGTGCTCAGTTAGACCTTCAGTGTCGAAAAACTAGAAAACGTGGGGATCGCCAATGAAGTATCGAATCAAACAACACTGCCCAAATATTGTTTCCATTTCCAGGCCGTTCTCCATTATCCCCATGCACAATTTCAGACAAAAACTCAAGCAAAAAATCGGCCTGTACGTTCTCCCATTGATGTCGGCGTTTTTAATTGCGTCACCCCACGCGATTGCAGCGACCCCACAAACGATTACCAGTTTTTCTCCGGCGACGCCGATCATCTACAGCACTGGGAAGACCTTTACCGTCACGGCAACTGGTGGCGGATCTGGTAATCCTGTCACATTCGCTTCTACTACAACCGCGATCTGTACGGTAGCGGGAAGCAATGTGAGCGTACTAAGCATCGGCACCTGCAAGCTCACTGCCAATCAAGCAGGGAACGCAAGCTTCAGTGCCGCCCCTCAGGTCATTGCCAATGTCCTCATTAGTATAGGCAGCCAGACCATCTCCTTCGCTGCGCTAACTGGCAAGACAATGGGTACTGCGCCATTTGCCGTATCGGCGACAGCGTCATCCGGTCTTGCAGTGGCTTTCACTTCAACAACCACACCTGTTTGTACCGTTAACGGCAGCACCGTCACCTTGGTCAGTCTTAGTACTTGCACGATCGCTGCTAATCAGGCAGGCAACACCAATTTCACTGCCGCGACACAAGTGACGCAATCATTCGCGGTGACCAAGGGCAGCCAGACCATCTCCTTCGCTGCGCTCACTGGCAAGACAATGGGTACTGCGCCATTTGCCGTATCGGCGACAGCGTCATCCGGTCTTGCAGTGGCTTTCACTTCAACAACCACACCTGTTTGTACCGTTAGCGGCAGCACCGTCACCTTGGTCAGTCTTGGTACTTGCACGATCGCCGCTAATCAGGCAGGCAACACCAATTTCACTGCCGCGACACAAGTGACGCAATCATTCGCGGTGACAGGATCGACTCTGATTGCGCAAGCCATCACCGGTTTTTCGCCAGCCACGCCTATTATTTTCAGCACTGGTCAAACCTTTGTACTTAGCGCAATCGGCGGCGCATCCGGCAATGCGCTCATATTCGGCTCAACTACCGCCAGCGTTTGTGTAGTGACAGGCAATATGGTAACGGTTTTGGCCGTCGGCACATGTAGCTTAACGGCAAACCAAAGCGGCAACACGACTTATAGTGCTGCGCCGCAAGTTGGTGCCAACGTAGTCGTCAACAAAGGAACACAGACTATTAGTTTCGGCACGCTTGCTAATCAGCGCATAGGTGCCGCACCTTATCCGATCAGTGCCACAGCTTCGTCAAGCCTTGCGGTAAATTTTTCTTCCAGCACGGCCTCAGTGTGCACAGTCACGGGTAGCACAGCGACCCTTGTTGCGATAGGTACCTGCACCATTGCGGCCAACCAGGCGGGTAACACCAATTTCACTGCCGCTCTACAAGTGAAGCAATCTTTCCTGGTTGGGCAAAGCGCGATCGATATGACACTCGGCAGGACACATGCCTGTGCATTGACTAATATCAGCGGCGTGAAATGCTGGGGTAGTAACAGTTCAGGTCAATTGGGCGATGGCACCACAACGAATCGTCGCTCACCTGTTGATGTCACTGGCCTAACTAGCGGCATCACTGCAATTGCGGTAGGCGATACTCATACTTGCGCAATCACCGTCGGGGGCGGCGTAAAATGCTGGGGCCGTAATTCTGAAGGTCAACTCGGTGATGGCACGACGAATGCGAGCAGCGTGCCACGCGATGTAATTGGGCTCTCCAGTAATGTGATCGCTATTACTTTAGGCTCCCAACATAGTTGCGCGCTTCTGGGCAATGGAGGCATCCAATGTTGGGGTGCCAACTATGCTGGCGAATTGGGTGATGGATCGATGACCGGGCATATGGCCCCAGCCGATGTCATCGGTCTCAATGGCAGAGCGATCGACATACGTGCAGGCACACAACATACGTGCGCTCTGATTATTGACGGCGGCGTGCAATGCTGGGGTTACAACAGTGAGGGTGAGCTTGGCAATAACATGCGGGCTGCCAGCCCCGTGCCCAGTAATGTCACCGGTCTTGCCAGCGGTATTATTGCTATCGATGTAGCTGTAGAACACAGTTGTGCGTTGACGAGTGCCGGTGGCGTCAAATGCTGGGGTGGGAACCAGTCCGGTTCACTGGGTGACGGCACTACTAAAAACAGTCTCATTCCTGTTGATGTCGTTGGCCTTGCTACCGGCGTTAGCGCGATCGCGCTTGGTGGCAGTTCGTCTTGTGCCTTAACTACAGGCGGCACTGAGAAATGTTGGGGTGCGGTCAACAGCGCACTGACACCGCAGGCCATTAACGGCCTCACAAGCAATGTCGTAAAAATAGCGGTTGGCACAACCCCCTATGGCGGCGCAGATAGTTTTTACTGTTATATCACCAGCACCGGTGCCATGCTGTGCTGGGGTGGAAATGGCTCCGGCCAATTGGGCGATGGCACCACTGTGCAACGGACGGTCCCCACTTATGTCTCCGGGCTAACGGGCGGCAATGCCGTTAATCAGACCATTACCTTTAATACGCTGCCAAATAAGGTGCTCGGCGACCCACCGTTCTCGGTCAGTGCCGTTGCCTCTTCCGGTCTGGCAGTGAGCTTCTATTCGCTCACTCCTGGCGTGTGTACTGTTTCAGGCGCCGTTGTTACACTGGTTACTTCATCAGGGTTCTGCACCATTGCAGCGGACCAGGCTGGCAACGGTAGTTACAACGCAGCCGAACAAGTCACGCAATCGTTCTCTATTGGCGCGTCCGGGCCGCAAACGATTACCGGCTTTAAGCCGCCATCGATTATTCCATACAGCGCAGCTGGCACATTTGTGCTGTCTGCCACAGGTGGCGTGTCTGGAGCACCAGTCACTTTTGGTTCCTCTACCAGCAGCGTATGCACCGTGTCAGGCAATCTTGCCACCATTATTAGCACGGGAACCTGCACCCTGACCGCCAGTCAAGCCGGCAATAGCAATTTCACTCCAGCAATCAATGCCTATGCCAATGTGGAAATTAACCCGCCTACACCGACGACGGTGCCTGTGCTAATTACCCCGCATCTATCCAATGCTGTCCTCGGGCAAGCCTATAGCGATAGTCTGATCGTCAGTGCAGCGCCAACTCTGACAGGTGTTAGCGTTAGTGGTTTACCGGTTGGCATGACTGCGACACACAATGGTCAAGGGTCTATTGCGTTGAGCGGCGTTCCAACGGTCGCCGGAAGTTTTATGCTGACTGTTTCCGCGACCAATGTGAATGGCACCAGCAATTTCCCGGTTACTTTGCAGGTAGGAAATAAAGCGAATGGTTTGTCCGCCGGAGCGGCGCACACTTGCGCAGTGGTTAACGGTGGGGTGTTATGCTGGGGCAGAAATATCGAAGGCCAACTCGGCAACAATAGTAACGTCGCAAGCGTCTATCCGGTCGCCGCTATTGCTGCGGGCAGCAATGCCACAGCAGTCGCCACAGGCGCATCGCACAGCTGTGCAATGATCAATGGCGGTGTCCAGTGCTGGGGTAGTAATGGAACAGGCCAGCTTGGCAACAACAATACAACGCCAAGTTTGACGCCGGTGGTGGCAATTGCTGCGGGCAGCAACGTCACAGCGCTCGCTGCTGGCGGATTATTTGATACATCCTATGCTGGGCAAACCTGTGTCGTCATCGGTGGGGGCGTGCAATGCTGGGGCAGTAATGAATCCGGGCAGTTGGGCAACAATAGCACCCTCTCAAGTCTCATACCCGTCATTGCAATTGCGGCAGGCAGCGGGACCACTGCAGTTGCCACTGGCGCGCATCATACCTGCGCTGTGGTCAATGGGGGCGTGCAGTGCTGGGGCAAAAATGATCGCGGCCAGTTGGGTAATAACACGCTCGTATCTAGCGCAATCCCTGTAATAGCGATAGCGCCCGGAAGCAAAGTCACAGCAGTTTCCGCCGGGCTCAACTTTACCTGCGCAGTGGTCGATGGTGGCGTGCAATGTTGGGGAGATAATGCGAAGGCACAGCTTCTCAATGACAATAATTTTCCTTTCTACAAAGCGATTCCCACCCTTGTTCGCGCGCCCAAAAGCGGGGTCACGGCCATAGCATCGGGCGATGCCCATACCTGTGCGGTCATTAGCGGCGGCGCACAATGCTGGGGTTTTAGCGGAGACTTGCAGCTCGGTAGCGGCAGCAGCAACACATGGTATTCCGGTAATGATCAGCTCATTACCACTGCGATCGGGTCTAATAATAATGTGAGTAACGTGGCGGCCGGCGGCGGTCATAGCTGTGCCATCGTCAACGGAGCGGTGCAGTGTTGGGGAGGCAATGTCAGCGGTCAAATCGGCAACCATCCTTTGCAGTCTTACAGTCTGAGTCCTACCGTTGCCATTACCACCGGCAACAAGGTGAGTACCGTTGTTGCAGGTGATAAAACCTGTGCAACCGTCGATGGGGGCGTGCAGTGTTGGGGGCTTGCCACGGGATCTAGCCCGGTCGTGCAGATGGCTGCAGGCAGTGGCGTAACTGGCACAACAGCGGGCCAGAACTGTATGGTTTTCGACGGCAGACTGCAGTGCGGTAATCTTGTGGAGATTACAAGCGGTGCCAGCGCAGTTGCGCAAAGTATTGCCAACACCTGTGGAGTGGCCGATGGCGGTGTGCAGTGCTGGAATTCCTCGCTGCCAGCGGTTGTCATTACAGCTGGCAGTAAGGCCATCTCGGTTTCCACAGGTACCGGACATGCCTGCGCAGTGGTCAATGGCGGCGTTCAATGTTGGGGAAGCAATAGCGCAGGCCAGTTAGGTAATAACAGCACCACTGACAGCATCCCCCCCGTCGTCTCGATTGCCGCAGGGAGCAAGGTGACAGCGGTAGCGGCAGGCTATCAACATAGTTGTGCCGTGATCAATGGTGGCGTGCAATGTTGGGGTGACAATTCCAGCGGCCAACTCGGCAATAACAGCACCACCGCCCGCTTGACGCCTGTGGTCGCGCTTGCCGCCGGTAGTAATGCAACCTCCGTGTCAGTGGGCAGAAACCATACCTGTGCAGTAGTCAATGGCGGCGTGCAATGCTGGGGCAATAACGACCGCGGCCAACTTGGTAACGACAGCACGACTTCCAGTCTCGTACCGGTCATAGCGATTGCCGCCGGCAGTAACGTCACCCTGGTATCAGCGGGCAATAACATTGAAAACTGGCCTTGCCCTTCAGGAAACTCTCTTCAGTGCGACCTCACGCAAGTTAGCCATACCTGCGCCGTCGTCAACGGCGGCGTAGTGTGTTGGGGAGACAGTAAGGTGGGTAAACTGGGCAATCCCGCTATTCACCAATTAGGTAATTACCTCTCTGGAATTGTGTTCGCTTCACTACCCTCCGCGCCGACGATTACCAGTGCAACGGTGGGAGCAGGCACCGCAATACTGGTATTTTCCCCTCCGCTTAACAATGGAGGAGCGGCGATTACTAACTACATTGCCACCTGCAGTACCGTACAAAACTATCCGCCTGTCAGCGTTATTGCCGCAGCGAGCGTAACCAGCATCGCCGTATCAGGCCTAAGAGGGGGCATTACCTACAACTGTGTCGTAGCGGCCAGCAATGGCACCGGTCCAGGCTCTCTCAGCAATGCGACATCAGTAGCTCCGACCATCGCTCCTCCCTCAGCGCCCATGATCGCTGGTGTGTTATCGGGTGCCGGTAGCGCGAAGATTATTTTTTCGCCTCCTGCCAACAATGGCGGAAACCCGGTCAACGGCTATACCGGCATTTGCAAGGCAACGGGTTATCCAAACACCAGTGCCAGTAGTGGATCGAGTCCCCTCATAGTCGATGGGTTGGTAGGAGGAGTACTGTACGTCTGTTCCATCACCGCAAAAAACATTGCGGGAGCAAGCCCCCCTAGCGATTGGGTATCTGTCGTGCCAGACGCATCACTATTGCCGGGCATATCCTTTATCGTCCCAACTGACAACAGTATCATCCCCGCAGGGAGCATCGTACCAATGGAACTGTTTGCCCAAAGTGGCGGTGGAACGATTGCCAAGCTTGAAGTATTTGATGGAAATGTTCTGATCAAAACCTTAGGCCCTTACCTGAGTACGGCGATCGATACCGGCTTCAGTGTGGACAGTTTTACCCTTGGCAGCCATGTATTGACTGCCAAGGTGACCAACACTCTTGGCTCCACCGCCATCAGCAGCAGTGTCACACTGCTCGCCCTCGCGCCACCCAAGGTGGTGCTCAATACCACCGGGAATTTCTATCTCGCTCCAGGCGGCATCACCCTGTTTGCCAAAGCCAGCCCTGCTGCTGGCAGCGGCGCGAGCATCGCCAAAGTAGAGTTTTACAATGGAGCCGTCTTGCTCGGCACGCTTACCAGCGCCCCCTATCACTACAGATGGAACAATGTCGCCGCCGGTTCCTACTCCGTCAGGGCCAAGGTCACCGACAGCCTTGGAGGGGCCATGATGAGTGACTACGTGTCCCTTACGGTAGGTACTACAATAAGTCTCGCGCCAGTGCCGGGCTTAGACGGTAGTACAGTCAATGATGACCGAATCTCGCTGAGCGGCACGATTCAGGTACCGGCCAATTCAGCGTTGACTGTCAATGGGTATGTGGGCAATATCAGTCCCGATGGCAATTTCTTCATCAACAATCTCCCTTTGCAACCGGGCAGTAACACACTCACATTGACGGTCACCACCATTGACGGACAGAGCTTGTCGCAGGTAGTTACCGTCAACAGTACTGGTGTAGCGCCTTTCACCTTCTCGGTCGATCATGACAAAGGCTACGCACCGCAGGCATCCCATTTCACCATCGTCAATCGGGGTCACGTCGCATTCAAACGTATAGAATTGAGCTGCACCGACAACGGCACAGCAGACTTTACGGTCCTGACCGAAGCGCTTTTGTCAGATGCCATTTGCGGCTACGCCACCCCTGGCATTTACCGTGCGCGCATCAAAGTGATTGCGCAGCCCGATGGCCAGGCCGAGCAAGAAATCTACAACGCCTCCCAATCGATCTATGTCACCGATGTCAGGGCAATGGACAGAGTGCTGCGCGGTGTTTTTACAGACATGCTCGAGAGGTTAAAGAGCGGCGATATTTCGCTCACGTTAAACGTGATTGGCCCCGAAGTTAGAGACAGATTCAGTGCGATTTTCAATAGCATTGGAACGGATTTACCCACGGTCGTTGATCAGCTAGGCGTGATGGGTAAAGGCAACCTCAACGATGAATTTGCCGAATACGTTGTCATACGCAATGGCCCGCAGGGACCGGAAGCCTATATGATTCAAATGACCCCCGGCCATGATGGCATATGGCGTATCGAGGGCATGTGATCAATCCAATGCAATACGCGGATGCCTTGAACATCCGCCCCGGCGCCGATGACTTCGGTAACCGAGGCCGATGTGGCATGGTCAATAGCCATTGCCGTTCTTGCCATGACTAAAGGAAATACGATGAACATCAATATCGGCAAGAACACATGGAAGATCCTCATTGCATTGTTGGCGATGACGGGGGCGATGGCTTATTGTGCGATGCCTGTTGCGCCGCCCGGTCTGGCTGGCGTGGTGATCGATGTCAGCACCAACCAACCGATAGAAGGAGTGTATGTGATGGCGATGTACAGGCAGTCGGGAGGAACCCTGTTTGGCCACGGTGGAAGCTGGTGCGTGCGGACTGCAGGGATGTATACCGGCAAGGATGGCGCATTTCATTTCCCAAGCGATAAATCGAGTCGCGCCCAGGCCTATGCCATCAAGCCGGATTATTTTACAACGAACGATTACGCCGACATCAAGCGTCCCGCTAAGTGGGAAAAGACGTGGGACGGCGGCGAGCGT
>JANXTY010000030.1 GCA_025352145.1 Oxalobacteraceae bacterium | reverse complement strand
AAAAAGCGCGTATTTTGCAATAGTTTATTTTGCAGGGGAAATCGTCTCGCCCAAATTAGCGTTGTACGCAGGTAGGTGTTGTGCGATGTGAAATGGGGTGGAATTGGCGGGATTGTTCGGAGTTAGTGTGGGAAATTACACAACGCCATCGACGCCAAGGGTTAGGTGACCCAATCGCAGTCGTATATCTTCGACCAGAACGGCATCGGCGGCAGCGCCGGTACTAGTGCCGGTACCAGCGCCTACCACGGCAATGCCGCCCGCACTACCGCCACCGCCTACAACGCCCTGGGCCAGAAGATCAAGTTATACCGGACATGAAATGCTCGACCAGCTCGACCTGGTGCACATGAACGGGCGTGTGTACGATCCGTACACTGCGAGATTTCTCACAGCCGATCCATTAATTCAAGATCCGGTCAATGGGCAGAGCTATAATCGCTACAGCTATGTGTTGAACAACCCGACGAATTGGACCGACCCGACGGGATTTGAGATCAACGCGCCCGCACCACAGGTCATCGAAGTGTATGCATGCGGCTTTTTTTGCAGGCAAACATCGATTGAAGCGTTTCAAGCGTCGTGGGCGCGGTTTCAAGGGTCGGCGGCGGTACGCACTAGTGGAGGCGTTGGCGAACAAGTTGGCAAATACTTAAAGGGTGAGTGGCAACAGCTTAAAAATGATGTTAATTACGATCTTGATCATCCTGGCGAGACATTCGGAAAGTTAGCTGAGCCATTTGGCGCTGGCGGTATGGTTGCTGGAACTATTGGTAAATCGGGTAAATTTCTAACTTTATTGACGCGATTATTATCCAAAGAAGAAGTGGTCTGGGATTCGATAAAGGCTACTCAGCCAGTTTGGCAGGGAACAGTTATTCCAAGGTCTTTTGAACTCGCGACTGGCAATGTAAAAGTATGGGTTCACGGAAACGCCACTGAACATTTGGCTGAATATGCAACGGCGATGCTTAATAAAGGCATGTCACGCGAGGCGGTAAATTTGGGTAGCCAAATGCAATTGACTAGCTTGCAAAGTGCAGTAAGAGAAGCAACTGCTTTGGGTGTTCCTCTCAATAAGTTAGTGAATGCAGGCGGATGGGAATTGAAATTTTCTCAGAAAGCTACTGATAATTTACCTGCATTAATTCATGCGATGCCAGTGCCATGATGAGAGGAATTAAATGATTACCGTATCCGTTGAAACAAATGCCATTGATGTGTCGCCGCGTTTTGAAGTTGATGAATATGTTCCGATTACATTTAGGACATATTCTGGGCTTCTCGGCGCAAAATACCTAAGGATTGGAAATTTTGAAACAACGTTGCTGGAATTGTTGCTTGATCCGCATTCCTACACTATGCGGGGCGTAACGCTTCTTTCATTTGATAAAATTCATGTGCCTCATAAAAGTTTTGAACTTCCCGAGACTATTGGTTTGCCAGTTTTAGACGCGCAAGGAAGTGGCCTAATTGATTTTTCGGATAAGCAGCATGCGGAAATAGGTTGTAAGTTTTCTGTTGGACTTGTATCCGATTTTTTTGAGATTGACTTATTTGGAATTTCTAGCGCAGACAGTGCGATTCGATGTGATCGAACCTATTTTCTTTTGCGGGGGAAATCACTAGTTGGAATTCGATTCACGAAACTAAACTCTCAAGAAACGTCACTTTTAGAAAATCATATTTCTTCGGTTGGAAAATCGTGATCCGTAAACCGCCTGTCACACTGCCACGTTGCCCCGTCCGTAGTCCTTTTGAGTTTACCGACAAACCGCGAAAGCATTTTTTAAAAATGTTTTTACGGAATTTTTGCAAAGAAACACAGCAATAAAACAGCATCAAACGAACGCATTGCCTAAAAAACAGGCAGATGTGTTTGGCAAGCACAAGCGTTTCCACGGACAGCCTTATCGTCCGAAATTCTTTAATAATTTAGTTTGCGTATTTCCGGAAATCAGCAAAGCTAATGCCGTAGCACCACTCCTTTGAGGCGTCCACCCCACGCGCAAAATTCGGTGACTGCGGTGGGCGCATTTTTGTACGGATCAATCCCCGACCAGACTTGATGGGGCGTTCTTCCGCCGTAAGCGGTAGTTAAACCACAGTCTTGCAATTCCAGGGAAGTAAATTTTCTATTGCTTCCACAGTTTTAGCATTCGGCAATTCCGTGAAGATTTTTTTCAAATACGCAGCAACAGCAACAGCCACCCCGTGGACGTTGAGTACCCTCACCGCCGCCGTCACTGCGCTCAAGAGCGCAGCCGACCGCACGACGAGCACGCGCTACGACCGGTTGAACCGCGCCGTTCGGGTGACGCAGCCGCAGGCGTTTATCTTCGATCAGAACGGGCTGGATGGCGCTCCTTACCAGGGCAATGCCGCCCGCACTACGGCCATGACGTCTGCTTGCGGTACTCCGTCCAGCGGATCGGTAGGAGACTGAGCCCGTGAGCAATAAGGCCGTTATTTCTGAGCGACTCCTTAGCAAGCGCCTACGATCGAGCCAGGAACGCGATACCGCAGACGTATTTTACGAATTTACGCTGACGCACCCCGTAACGACGCGAATAACTGCACAAACTCCCGCGCAGCCGCCTCAGCATCGACCGCCAAATAGACACTGCTAATCGCCGCCACCATGTCCGCGCCTTGAGCTACCAATGGCTTGGCATTTTGCGCCGTCATGCCGCCGATGACGACGCTGGGCAAAGCAATTTCCAGTTTAGCTTGTGCAATGATGTCGGGTGATGTGGTGACCGGATATTTTTTAACCAGCGATGGATAAAATCCACCGAAGGCAATGTAACTCGCCCCCGATCGATACGCCTCGCGTGCCAGTTCCATGCTGCCGTAACAGGAGGCACCGACGATTTTTTCAGGGCCTACTTGAGCGCGAATCGCGGCCACGGATTCATCCTTACCGCCAACGTGGACACCGTCTGCATCAAGTGCCAGACACAAGTCCACATAGTCGTTAATAATCAAAGGACACGCATGGCGTCGGCACAATGCAAGCAAGCCACTTGCCTGTTCACGCCGTAACATCGGGCTGGCTGTTTTATGACGATATTGCACCAGCGCCGCGCCGCCGCGCAATGCGGCTTCGGTCACGGCCAACAGTTTCTGCGTATCGTCCCAATCAGGCGTAACGAGATAGAGTCCGTTCATTTCACTCTTTCAAAAATGCGATGTTATTGCTCGAAAGGCATACGCTCTGGAATACGCTGGCCAGCGGCAATGGCAAACGAATTTTCTAGCGCCTGCCAGCAATAATTTTGCGCTGATTCGATGGCGCGTTGCATGGGCAATCCTCGCGCCAGCAATGCGGCGATGGCCGATGCCAAGGTGCAACCACTGCCATGAAACTGACCTTGCAAACGTGGCCAGCACCACGCTTGATGGGCATCGCGAGAGAACCAGCGATTGACCACTTCACCATCAATAGCATGGCCGCCTTTGATCAGAACATTCTGGCAACCGCGCCCTAACAAATAGGTTGCCTGTGCTGGAATTTCGGTCACGCCGCTGCATAAAGCTGTCGCTTCCGGCAGATTTGGCACGATTAAACTCGCCAAGGCAAACAAAGGTTGCAGCGCTTGCGCCGCATTATCTACGGACAAGGCATCGCCGTGACCGCTGGCTAACACCGGATCGAAGACGACTGGGACATCCGCATTGCATTGACGCACCGCACGAATCATTGCGGCAATCACCTCTGCATTAGCTGCGTTACCAACAATGCCGATCTTGATGGCGGAAATAGTAATCTTGTCGATAAGCGCTTTTGCCTGTTGTTGTACCAACTCTGCAGCCACAGGATGCACAGAAAACACCCTATCGTTATCCTGCACAGTCAATGCCGTAATCACCGGCAGCGGGTGTGCGCCATGCACCGTAATAGCTTGAATATCAGCCGCAATGCCAGCACCGCCACTGGGGTCTGCTCCTGCAAATATCAGCACACAAGGCCGCTGTGTATCCTCCATCAAGACACCTCTACCATCGTAGCGAGTGTAAATCGCACAGTAGATTGATAGAAGCCTTCATCAGGCCACCCGTCCAGTCATTGGAGAGGATGGCGATGCAGAAAAACGTTTGGGGATACGTCCAGCCAGATAAGCCTCACGCCCGGCCTGGACCGCCAAGCCCATCGCACGTGCCATGCGAATGGGGTCGCGGGCACTAGCGATGGCGGTATTCATCAACACGCCGTCGCAACCCAATTCCATCGCAATCGCCGCATCCGATGCAGTGCCGACACCCGCATCGACCAAAATGGGAACCTTGGCTTGTTCGATGATGAGCTGCAAATTCCACGGATTAAGAATGCCCATACCGGAACCGATCAGGGACGCTAACGGCATCACGGCAACGCAGCCGATTTCCTCGAGCAACCTGGCCTGAATCGGATCATCGCTGCAATACACCATCACATCGAATCCATCGCGCACCAGTATTTCTGCGGCTTTCAGGGTTTCCGGCATGTGCGGGAATAAGGTCTTTTCGTCACCCAAAACTTCCAGCTTGACCAACTTGTGACCATTCAATAATTCTCGCGCCAACTGCAAGGTGTAGACCGCATCCTTGGCGTTATAACAGCCGGCAGTATTGGGCAAGATCGTGTATTGGGAAGGCGGCACCGCATCTAGCAAACTAGGCGCGTTCGGGTCTTGGCCGATATTGACGCGGCGAATGGCGACGGTGATAATCTCGGCGCCGGAGGCTTCGGTAGCCTTGCGCGTTTGATCGAGGTCACGGTATTTTCCGCTGCCCACCAATAAGCGCGAGCGATAGGTTCTGCCGGCAATGGTAAGTTGGCTATCGCTTGTTGTCGTGTGATTCAAATTCATATGAGGTTATCCAGAATATCCCATCGACTAAATCGTCTACGGGCGTTTACAACACGCCAATATCGGCACGCAATGGAATGATCTCCATTAAACGTTAACCACCCATGCTGTCCTTTGGGCAAAGATGCCGGACCTCATGGGAACTTATACATAGCGGAGCGGGAGCGAAGCGCAGTGCTGTTCTGTATTCGCCAAAACACCACTGCATCTCCGCTAGAAAAATGCTGAAATCAAACAAACAACCGACTCAATTCCACACCGGGATCAGGCGCCCGCATAAACGCCTCACCAACCAGGAAAGCATGCACATTGGCATCACGCATCCGCTTGACATCATCCCTGATCAGGATACCTGATTCAGTCACGACCAGCTTGTCACCAGAGATGCGCGGCAATAAATCGATGGTGGTTTGCAAAGAGGTTTCAAAGGTGCGTAAATTGCGATTATTGATGCCCACCATCGCCGTCTTGAGCTTCAACGCGGCATCAAGTTCGACGCCATCATGCACCTCTACCAGCACATCCATCCCCAACTCATGCGCACACGCTTCGAGTTCTGCCATCAAGCCATGATCAAGCGCCGCGACTATCAGCAAGATGCAATCCGCACCCCACGAACGCGCTTCATAGACCTGATACATATCGATCATGAAGTCCTTGCGCAACACCGGAATAGCACAGGCCGCCCGTGCTTGCTGCAGGTATTCCGGCGCACCCTGAAAAAACTGCACGTCGGTCAGCACAGAGAGACAGGCTGCGCCATTTTCAGCGTAGCTGGCAGCAATCTCGGCAGGTCGGAAATCGGTGCGCAAAATACCTTTTGAAGGCGAGGCTTTTTTTACTTCAGCGATAACACCGGCACGGCCAGCAGCGATATTTTTGCGCAGGCTCACTTCAAATCCACGCAGATTGGCACGTCCCTCGCTATCGACTTCAACTTCGCGCCGCAGACTGGATAAGTCACGATATTTTTTGGCTGCGGCGACTTCGTCAGCTTTGACTTCCAGGATTTTATTGAGAATATCGGACATGATTTAATTTACGATAGGCCGGGCTGCAAAACCCAGCATTTATAGATATTTATAGATAGCCGAAGTCCATCAAACAAGGTGGGGTTTTGCAGCCCAACCTTCGACGAGTTACCACCCCTTATGCGGCACCCAATTCCTGCGTCACTTTAACGAACTGCTCCAACTTATCCCGCGCAGCCCCCGACGCCATCACCTCACGCGCTTTCGCCAGCCCCTCCGCAACTGACCCAGCCACACCCGCCGCATACAAAGCCGTGCCTGCATTGAGCGCCACGATGTCGCGCGCTGGCCCCGGCTTATTGGCCAACGCCTCACCAATTTTCTCCTTGGACTCCGCCGCCCCTGTCACTTTCAAATTGCGACTGGCAATCATCGCCAGGCCAAAATCTTCGGGATGCAAATCGTATTCGCGGATTTCGCCGTTCACCAGTTCACCGACCATGGTCGCTGCGCCCAGCGATACTTCATCCATATTGTCGCGTCCCCATACCACGATCGCATGTTGCGCACCTAAGCGCTGCAGGACGCGTACCTGGATGCCAACCAGATCGGGATGGAATACCCCCATCAACATATTGGGTGCACCCGCAGGATTGGTAAGCGGGCCGAGAATATTGAAGATGGTACGTACGCCCAATTCTTTGCGTACCGGCGCGGCATGCTTCATGGCGGCGTGATGATTGGGCGCGAACATGAAGCCAATGCCGGTACGTTCTATGGATTGCGCTACTTTGTCAGGCGACAAATTGATATTAGCGCCCAGCGATTCGAGCACGTCGGCACTGCCTGACGATGACGATACGCTGCGCCCGCCGTGCTTGGCGACTCGGGCACCGGCGGCGGCGGCGACAAACATGGAGGCTGTGGAAATATTAAAGGTATGCGCGCCGTCGCCACCCGTACCTACAATGTCAAGCAAATTACTAGTGTCGGCCAAGGGTACCTTGGTAGCAAACTCCCGCATCACCTGAGCCGCCGCTGTAATCTCACCAATGCTTTCTTTTTTGATGCGCAGCGCCATAGTTAGGGCGGCAATCATCACCGGCGACATTTCGCCATTCATGATTTGACGAAACAGGGACAGCATTTCATCGTGAAAAATTTCACGGTGGTCGATACAGCGCAATAGCGCTTCTTGCGGAGTCATGGACATGATTGTTTTCGTTTATTCGGGATAACGCCGCTTCAATTCCTGCGCATGCGAGAAATTAAAATCGGCCTGGCACGCCAAGTTTGCTTGTTCCGCGTCAAGTTGCTGTTTGGCCGCTTGCTTTCCGGCTGCAACGCAATGATTCTTGCGATCACGTACCAGGTGCGACTCACCTTCGGCATAGCGCCGAAATCCCCGCTTGTCATCGCCAGTCCGAAATTTCTTGGTCATCGCCAACCCCAATGAGCGCAATTCGTTCATTGAGCGCTGCTGTGCCGCAACCACGCAATCATGCACATCCTGCGGCGTTTTTTCTTTCAAGGTGCAATCTTGCATCACGTCTGCCTGCGCAGTGGATGCAAAAAAACACAGCACCACAAAAAGTGGAATTAGCCACAATGCTTTACACAGCGCTTTATTTAAAAGCACTCTGTTTACATTCAGATTATGGCCGACCATCGATGAAGTTTTTAAGTAACGCATGACCGTGCTCCGAGAGAATTGATTCAGGATGAAACTGTACACCTTGGATGTCAAAATGTTTGTGACGTACACCCATGATTTCGCCATCCGAGGTCCATGCGGTCACCTCAAGACAGTCAGGCAAAGATGCGCGTTCGATCGCAAGCGAATGATAACGAATCACGGTAAATGGGCTCGGCAAATCGGCAAATACGCCCACACCAGTATGCTCAATCCGCGACGTCTTGCCATGCATGACTTGCTTTGCCCGAATCACTTTTCCACCAAAAGCAGTGCCGATGCTTTGGTGGCCGAGACAAACGCCCAGGATAGGAATTTTGCCCGCAAAATTCTGCAATACGGCCACCGAGATACCAGCTTCCAGCGGCGTCTTCGGCCCGGGCGAAATACAAATGCGCTCCGGCTTCATGGCCGCAATTTCGTAAAGTGTCAGCTCATCGTTGCGTGCGGTGTGCACTTCTTCGCCCAGCTCGCCGAAATACTGCACCAGGTTGTAAGTAAAGGAGTCGTAATTGTCTATCATGAGCAACATATCAGATCTCCCCATCCAATCCGTCTTGTACCTGTTCGGCCGCCCGCAACACTGCGCGTGCTTTGTTCTCCGTTTCCTGCCATTCCATTTCGGGAATGGAATCAGCCACGATACCAGCTGCCGCTTGCACGTACAACATGCCGTCCTTGATGACGCCTGTGCGAATCGCAATAGCGACATCCATTTCGCCGCCGAAGGAGAGGTAGCCACAGGCACCGCCGTAGATACCGCGCTTGGTCAATTCGAGTTCATCAATGATTTCCATCGCCCGCACTTTAGGCGCGCCGGTCAAGGTACCCGCCGGGAAAGTCGCTTTCAATACGTCCAGATTGGATAACCCTGCTTTGAGAGTGCCTTCAACGTTCGAAACGATGTGCTGCACATGAGAATATTTTTCGATGACCAGACGGTCGGTGACTTTTACGCTACCGGTTTCCGCTATGCGTCCGATGTCGTTGCGAGCTAAGTCGATCAGCATGACATGTTCGGCGATTTCTTTAGGGTCCGCCAATAATTCTCTGGACAGTTCTGCATCGCGTTCCGGGGTAGCGCCACGTGGGCGGGTACCAGCAATGGGGCGCAAGGTAATTTTTTTGCTGCCATCGCTCACGGTTTCATTGCGCACCAAAATCTCAGGCGAGGCACCCACAATCTGCATATCGCCAAAATTGTAAAAGTACATGTAGGGCGAAGGATTAAGCGAGCGTAAAGCACGATACAAGGTCAGCGGAGAATCGACGTAAGGTTTCTTGATGCGCTGACCGATCTGGACCTGCATCAGATCGCCAGCCATGACATATTCATGCGCCTTGGCCACGGCTTTCAAATAATCTTCTTTGGCAAATTCACGAATGATGTCGGTTCGTACCGAACTCGATGTAACCGGTGCATCTACGCCACGATGCAACATCGCACGTAAATCTTTGAGGCGTTGGCGCGCTTTGGAAAATGCTTCCGGCTGACCTGGGTCGGCATAGACGATCAGGTATAACTTGCCGGAAAGATTATCGATGACCGCCAGTTCTTCCGTCACCAGCAATTGAATATCAGGCAAATCAAGATCGTCTTTCGGCGTCGAATTCGCCAGCCTTTTCTCGATGTGCCGCACAGTGTCATAACCGAAATAGCCAGCCAGACCACCGCAAAAACGCGGCATGCCAGGACGCAGCGCAACCTTAAAGCGTGCCTGGAATTGGCCGATGAAATCAAGCGGATTGCCTTCGTGTGTTTCAATCACTACACCGCTTTGGATAATTTCGGTTTTGCTACCGAAACTGCGTAAGAACATTTTTGCAGGCAGACCAATGAAGGAATAACGGCCGAACCGCTCGCCGCCCACGACCGATTCGAGCAAAAAAGTATTTTGGCCTGCATTCTGGGTTTGTGCCAGCTTGAGGTAGAGCGTAAGCGGGGTTTCCAGGTCCGCAAAAGCTTCGGCGACCAGAGGAATGCGATTGTAGCCTTGCGTGGCCAGCGATTTGAATTCTAGTTCAGTCATGGTGCTCTCCATGCCGCGATTGTAAAGTGATAGAACGCGGCGGTATTGTAAAAAACTTGCCCGCTTAAGAAAGCGGCAGCAAACGGGGGATTAAACGGGGGATTAATCAGCCCAGGATTGCCAGCGTCGCCAAAGCCAAGCCTCAATCGAGCCCGGTTGTGTGACGTTCAGTTTTTTATTGAGAAACATAATGATTGCAGCGTAGTTGAAATGATTCAATGGGATCTGCCCAGAGTCGGCTTTTTTGGGATCGCTGAAAGCGATAGCGAATGGACTATACCATCGAAATTAAGCTTTTGCCTAGCAGCCAGCAAGGCCACTGCAGCGTCCAAGAAGTGGCCTCGATTAGATTAATGAAAGCGCAAAATTCTTACCGGTTCGACAATTCCAGCCGCATCGCATCGATCACGCTCTTGTAATCTGTTTTCCCAAAAATAGCGGATCCTGCCACAAAAGTATCCGCCCCGGCCCGCGCTGCAGCGGCAATATTATCAATTTTTATACCTCCATCGACTTCCAGCATGATGTCGCGACCGCTGGCATCAATTATCTTGCGCACTGCGGCGATTTTCTTCAACGCCTCAGGAATGAATGATTGTCCGCCGAATCCGGGATTGACCGACATGATCAGAACGATGTCGATTTTATCCATCACATAATCCAGATATTGCAAGGACGTGGCCGGGTTAAACACCAGGCCAGCTTTGCAGCCGTTGTCACGAATCAACTGCAATGTACGGTCCACATGTTCGGACGCTTCTGGATGGAAGGTAATGATGTTAGCACCGGCTTTGGCGAAATCTGGAATAATGCGATCAACCGGCTTCACCATCAGATGCACATCAATCGGAACTTGCACGTGGGGTCGAATCGCTTGGCAGACCAGCGGCCCGATCGTCAGATTAGGAACATAATGGTTGTCCATCACGTCGAAATGAATCATGTCGGCACCTGCCGAAACGACATTGCGAACTTCTTCGCCCAAACGGGAAAAATCGGCGGATAGTATGCTGGGAGCGATGCGATAAGTTGTCATGGTGGTGATGTTAAATGGGATGCGCTATTTTACCCTTTCAAGATGCCCTTGCACCTTGGCCCGATTTCAGGTGCAATGTATAAATTGCACAGGAGTTGGTATCGAACGAGGTTGATGGCGTCCAACCCCATAGGAAAGTTTGCGACCACCACAGGCATTTATCGTGCATCAAATGTAAGGACAGCGCATTGTTAACCTGACGCTGGGAGCATGCAACAGCATAGCCGCATAACGCGAACAAAGGAAAATTAAATGGCAGCTTATGAATTTACCGTGTCCGTAAAGACAAAATATATAGCGGAACAGTCCGACCCTGATCACGCCAACTTTGTGTTTGCCTATACGGTCACGATTAAAAACACAGGGCAAGTCGGGGCGCAGCTTATTTCACGCCACTGGGTCATTTCTGACGACAGCGATCATGTCGAAGAAATACGCGGCTTGGGAGTAGTCGGGCATCAACCCTTGTTGCAACCAGGCGAACAATTTGAGTACACCAGCGGTACTGCATTAACCACACCGCAAGCGTCGATGAAGGGCGAATATTTTTTTGTAGCCGAAGACGGTCATCAGTTTGAAACACGGATTCCCGAATTTCTGTTGTGCTTACCACGCACGCTTCACTGATTCTCTTGGGGTCAATCTATCGGCGTGTTTTTATCGGCCTCGTTTTTTGATCGTGCTGGTTTTGGTGAAACCCGAGGTGGTGGCTTTCGACCAGAAAACATCGTCCACCACACAATAAAGATCAGCAAGGACATCGCGCCCATTGCCTCAAGCATTAAACTCCACATACACCCTCCATCATGGCACCTATGCGCATCAGTTTACCCGGATCCTCTTCGTTCGTCTGCATGATATTGACTGCATGCGTTATGCTGACAGCATGTGACTCTGCTCAAAAATTACCGTCCTCCACAATCCCCACTCTGCCAGGCCTCACACCGCCGTTGTCGTCGACGGAAACAATGCGCCCCGTGGTTTTTTCAGCATTACCCGGCTGGGACAAAGACGATCTGCGAGAAGCATGGCCTGCGTTTCTCCTCTCTTGTGAAGTACTTGCCAAAAAGCCTGACTGGAAAGAACCTTGTAGCATCGCCCACGACGTGGAGGGGACAAATGGAAATGCAGTCCGCACTTTTTTCGAATCTTTTTTTATACCTTATCAGGTCATCAACCCCGATGGCACGAGTACCGGTTTAGTCACCGGATATTACGAACCCTTGCTGCGCGGTGCACGCAAGCGGGGTGGTAAATATCAAACTGCTTTGCATCGCGTACCCGACGACTTGCTCACGCTTGATATGGCTAATGTATATCCCAGTCTGCAAGGTATGCGTTTGCGCGGGCGCTTGGTGGGCAACAAAGTACTCCCCTACTTTTCACGTGCGGAAATGTCTGCCTCGAATGTTTTGAATGGCAAGGAATTATTCTGGGTCGACGATCCGGTGGATGCTTTTTTTCTCCAGGTGCAAGGCTCAGGACGCGTACAACTGACCGATAGCAAGGAAACTGTACGGGTAGCCTACGCAGACCAGAACGGGCATCCCTATAAATCCATTGGCCGTTACCTGGTTGACAAAGGCGAACTCAAATTAGAGCACGCATCGGCGCAAGGAATCAAAGCCTGGATTGCCGCCAATCCAACGCGTTTGCAAGAACTGTTCAATGCCAATCCCAGCTATGTATTTTTCAAGGAAGAAAAATTAATTGACCCAGAAAAAGGTCCGAAAGGCGCACTCGGCGTCGCCTTGAGTCCACAACGCTCAATTGCTGTCGACGCGCAGGTGGTGCCCTTGGGCGTACCAGTATTTCTCGCCACCACCCAACCCAATAGCGAGGTATTACTCCAGCGCCTGACAATGGCACAGGATACCGGCGGGGCAATTCGCGGCACTAACCGGGCCGATTTTTTCTGGGGTTTTGGCGCAGAAGCAGGCGAGCAAGCGGGCAAGATGAAACAGCGCGGCACGTTGTGGGTGCTGTTACCCAAAACAATGTCCGCCCCCAAATAAATTTATCTTTGCTCCCTCATGACAGAAACTGTCCGCATTGATAAATGGCTCTGGGCAGGGCGATTTTTCAAGACCCGCTCACTCGCGACTGCAGCCGTCGATAGCGGCAAAATTCGACTGAACGACGAGCCGGTCAAACCTGCGCGACATCTGCATATCGGCGACAGGCTACATATAGACAACAGTGCGGGCCAATGGGAAGTGGTGATTTTGAAACTGAGCGAGGTGCGCGGTTCAGCGACAGTTGCACAAACACTGTATGCAGAAACGCCCCACAGCATTGCCAAACATCAAAAAGAAGCTGAACAGAAAAAATTCTACCGGGAGCCTGGAACGACACTCAAAGGACGCCCGACTAAACGGGATCGACGTTTGTTGGATAAAGCCCATACTGAATAAAAAAACCGCTTCGTAAACAGCAGAAAATTCAACCCGAAGAACTTAAATTGCAGGAATCCTGCTTCCCTTACCAAAAACTGGGGCAATGAAACCGCGTACCCAAAGCCGAATGCTTTGCTTGATCCAGGCTATAAATATTTAACCGGACTTTGGGATAATTATGCCAAGGTCCGGTTAAAGCATTATTTAGCTTTAGCAGGCTTTGGACTTAATACCGCGTCTGCCTGCGCTCTTTGCTCTGGCGTTAATTTCCCCTCCAGTTTTGCGGCTGCAGCCGGGGCCTGGGTGTGACCTAGTTTTCCCGCTAGTTTCAGCCAAACATAGGCCTTGACGATATCTTTATCCCCTCCCTCGCCATTTAACAACATGGCAGAGAGATTGAACATGGCATCCACTTGGCGCTGGGAAGCAGCGGTACTAAACAGTCTCCTGGCAACGCCCAGGTTTTTTTCAACTATTTGTCCTGTATAGAAATAAATTCCCAACGCATTCTGTGCATCGGGATGACCAGCAAACGCTGCCGCTTTGTAAAATGCAAAAGCTTTTTTTGGATCCGCTTTAACGCCCTGACCTTGATCATACATTTGCGCTAATGCCAATTGCGCGTGCGGCTTTTTGTTGTCTGGCTTAGGATTGAATGCGGCCTGTTGGTACCATTCAAAAGCGGCGCCCATATCCTCTGGAACCCCGTCGGCGTAATAGTACAGAGACGCCAAGGCAAATTGGGCCGACGCATAACCATATTCAGAGGCATTGGTATAGAGCCTAACGGTTTCTTTACTATTTTTTTCTCCGCCGTAGCCACTGTGATACATACGGCCTAATACATAGCGGGCAGGAATAAAATTGAGGTCATCTGCAGCCTTGTACCAGCGACGGGCTTCTTTGGGATTCTTAGGCACATCGAACCCAGTCATATAGATACGCGCTAATTTGATCTGTGCCTGAACTCGGGACGATGCCGTTTCTGGTTCTTTAGGATCAAAAGGACTGTAATGCTCCGGCACTAAACGCGCTTCCGCCAATTTTGTATACCAAACGATTGCTTCCTTGGTGTCGCGCGCCGTGCCTTGCCCATACAGATACATGTTACCCAACATCAAAGCAGCTTCGTCGTAGCCTAATTTGGAGTAGGATTTTTTGAATATCTCAAGCGCCTTGGGGAAGTTGCCCGCATCATACGCGGCATAAGCCTCGGTAAGGGTTTTGTCCGTACGCGCAATATAGTTACGACCGGCAGCGAAATTCCTGTCAGACCTACCGCAGGGGTCAACCCTTGAATCGGTAGTAGCCTGGATTTGGGATGCGGCTTCCTTAGAGGCATCGCCATTGGGACTAGTGTCCCTAAATCCCTCAGCCTCCTTGGTCACCATTCCCTCGCCATCCTCTCCAAGCTGGCGCGGATTCGTATCTTCATCGCCTTCCCGTTTTACGCCTTTCACATCATCCAAATAATTATCAACGATGTCATCCTGAAATGAGGTAAAGCTAAAGGCGCACGACGAGGCTGAGGATCTGCTTAAGTGCTTTACCGTCGGGGAAACTGCGGCTGGCTTTTTAGGCAAGCGACCGAAAACCGTTACGGTAGTAATTTCCTGATCGTTTGGAACTTGTGCTGCTGGTTTAACAGGTGTGGTAATCGTTTGCTGCGCCTGTGTTGGCAAACCGAAGCCAAGTAAACTGGTCATGGAGACCGCTATCGCTACTTTCAAATAAGTGTCCAACTTAATTCCCTTTCAGGTTGACTGACGCATAGGAAATCCCTACCGTTTGCAGCCAAGTATGCCTCAACCCCGTCATCGCAACAAGGTGTAGGAATGTAACAGTTATGTCACAATTTACCGGAGCCAGACAAATAGAATAACCGGCGATCTTAGCCGGAAAAATTGGCCTTATTCTGGCGTACAATGCGACTCGGGAAAACATCCCGCTACGCGGAGAATTTTTTAATTACGTGCATTTTATTTTTTAGTGACTATTACTGACCATCCTTGACGATCACTAAAAACAATTTGTCCCACGCCTATGCGAGACCCCCGACCCAAAACCAAAACGCACGCGACAACATGGATCGATGTCATTTAGCCGTCCAATTCTCTCTCCTCATCTCATGAAAAAAAACCCATTTCCCCTCCTTGGTTCGATCCTCATTTCTGTATTATCGCTACTGCTTCAGTTCGCGCCTGCCCATGCGGACGAGCTGGCCGCACCAAGTTCCGTCGTTCAAAATACCGCGCCTCTTCTCACTCTATCCGCTCTATCCGATGCAATTTCGCCTAAGGCAGTTCTGACAGCAATGGAACGTGTCGCAGACTGGCAATTGGCCAATCCGAGCAAACACAAGCCGACTGACTGGACGCAAGCCGTCGGCTACACCGGTATCATGGCCGTCGCGGGCATTTCTGGAAACTCAAAATACCGTGATGCCATGATCCTGATGGGGGATGCAAACCAATGGAAGTTAGGCCCGAGGATCTATCATGCGGATGATCAAATTGTAGGCCAAACCTACGCCGAACTTTATGAGAAACTGCATGAACCGAAAATGATTGCCGTATTGCGCGCGCAATTCGATGACATTCTCGCCAATCCACACGACGGAATATTAGTATTCAGGACGCCTGGAAACCAGGACAGGTGGTCTTGGTGCGATGCTCTTTTCATGGGGCCTCCGACTTGGATGAGACTGTACGCAATCACAGGCGATACACGCTATCTCGATTTTGCGGTCACCAATTGGTGGCGTACTTCCGACTACCTCTACGACACGAACGAACACCTCTATTTCCGCGATAGCACTTATTTCGAAAAACGCGAAACCAATGACAAGAAGGTCTACTGGGGTCGGGGCAATGGCTGGGTCATGGGAGGACTGGTACGCGTACTTCAATATCTACCGGCCAACCATCCTGCACGCGCCCGCTTCGAACAGCAATTTAAAGAGATGTGCGCCAAGCTCATCACATTACAACAGGAGGACGGATTGTGGCGTGCCAGCCTGTTAGATCCGGCGAGCTATCCACTCAAAGAAACGAGTGGTTCGAGCTTGTATACCTATGCGTTTGCCTGGGGCATCAACCAAGGCTTGCTGGATCGCGCAAACTTCGAACCAGCCGTACATAAAGCATGGCACGCGCTAATCGCCGCAGTTCAGCCGGATGGAAAATTAACGCACGTGCAGCCCATTGGAGACAGTCCAAAAAAATTCCCGGACGATGCCACAGAAATATACGGTGTAGGTGCCTTTCTCCTTGCGGGCAGCGAAATCTATCGCTTAGCGCCTGCAGAAAAAGAAAATAAGCGTCGCCGATTATTCCCTTAATCTACCTTTGCATTAACCCCGCATTGCCCCTGAATGCGGCTAGTCAACTCCAGGATAAGTCAGTGCGAGACAGGGGCAATTGCCGTACTCGCTTGCCCGTGGCGGCAAAAATAGCATTGCACACCGCTGGCGCCAGTGGCGGGAAAGCGGGTTCTCCCAAACCAGTAACCGGAAAATCCGTTTTAAGAAAATGTACTTCGATCAGGGGTGGCGCATCCGGTATACGCAGCAATGCGTATTCATGAAAATTGCTTTGCACAGTACGGCCGTTTTTGATATCCAATTCCGGGAACATGAACGTGCTAAGGCCATCGATGATGGAGCCTTGGACTTGATTTTCGGCACCGCTCAAGTTGACAATTTGCGCACCGATGTCGGATACCGCGACGACGCGATTAACCTTAAGGCGACCTTGCTTGGAGACGGTCACTTCGGCGACCTGGGCGCAATAACCGCGATGGCTAAAATGGAAGGCGATGCCCTGCCCCGTGCCGCGCGGGAAGGTGCGTTTTCCCCAGCCGGATTTTTCTGCCAGATGTTGTAGGACATGTTTCATGCGGCCCACATTGTAGGGTTGGCTGCGCTCACCTCCACCCGCAGGGACGATATCTTGATTGCCTAAAATCTCAAGTCGAAATGCGAGTGGATCACGTCCCGCGCTATGTGCCAGTTCATCGATGAAACTTTGGAAGACCCAAGAAAATACATTCGCCCCCGGTGCACGCCACGACCCCATAGGGATATTGCATTCCATCGCCGTTTGTTCCAGCAAGCAATTTTCTATCCAACGCCCGGGGAACTCCTCACCAGAGAGCGCGCCTCCGCTGCCAGGCCGCAGCGTGCTGTTGCCTTCGGGACCCACTCTATTGGCAAAAGTCACGAAATGATTATGCCAGGCGACAAGCTTGCCTTTAACGTCAAGTCCGCCACGCAAAAAATGAAATCCCCCGGCACGATAATGATCGTGCCGCATGTCATCTTCGCGCGACCACGTTAATTTGACAGGCGCATTGACATGCTGCGCAATCGCAGCCGCTTCCACCGCATAATCGGCACTCAGACGACGGCCAAAACCGCCACCGCTGCGCATCAGATGCAGTGTGATTTTTTCTTTCGATATGTTGAGCGTACTGGCGACTAAGCTTTGTGCTTCACCGGGATTTTGCGTAGGTGCCCATAACTCCATACTGCCATCGGCCGCATTCCAGCGTGCGGTGCAATTCTGCGGCTCCATACTGGCATGAGAAATAAAGGGGTAGCTGTAAGCCGCTTCTACGGTCTTGTCGGCGTTGGATAAAGCTGCTCCAGCATCGCCATCTTTACGCAGGGTAGTCGTCCCCGGCTGCTTGGACAAGGTTTGCGCACGCGTTGAAAAATCACTCCAGTTCTCGTTCGCGCCCTTACCTTCATCCCAAACAACCTGGAGCTGCTTGCGTGCGCTGAAGGCAGCCCAAGTAGATTCTGCAACGATGGCCACACCGGGCATTAAACCTTTTAGGTTATCGGTACCGTCGATGATGAAAGCATCGCGCACACCCGGCAACACTTTGATGACATCCACATTAGCACTGACGACCTTACCGCCGAAGACCGGACACTTCTCCAGCACGGCGTAGAGCATGCCGGGCAGTTTGACATCGATCCCGAACAACGGTTGGCCGCTTACTAGCGCTGCATTATCGACGCCGCCAACACGGGTGCCCAACAATTGATAGTGGGCGGGGTCTTTCAGTTTGACGGTCTTGGCGTCCGGCACAGGCAAGGTGGCGGCTTTAGCGGCGAGCGCTCCATAAGATAATGTACGCTGGCTGGCGGTATGCGTGACAGCGCTATTGGCTGCAATACATTCAGCTGCTGGCACATTCCAGACCAAGCTGGCGGCTTCGACAAGCATCGTGCGGGCAGTTGCTCCCAGGCGATGAAATTCATTGTAATTGTTGGGCGTCGATGAAGAACCGCCCGCAGATTGACTGCCATAAGCGGGGTTCAGATCGCCTTGCACCACACGCACATTTTTCCAAGGCACTTCAAGCTCTTCTGCGATCACCATCGGCAGCGCTGTCTTGATGCCCTGACCAATTTCTGGCTGCTTGGAAATCAACGTGATACTGCCGTCGCTACCAATACGGATGAAAGCGCTTGGCGTAAAGTTACCGGACTGATCCGATGGTTTAGTGATGACCTGTGCCACGGCTTCTGATGTACTGGCAAAATATCCTATGACCAGCCCGCCACCGGACACTGCCGATTGGCGTAAAAAATTGCGGCGCGCGCGATCTTGCAATGAGCTTGTCATTTTTTTCCTTTCTGTTGATCTGCGAGCGCTGCAGCACGATGAATCCCGGCACGGATGCGGTGATAGCTTGCGCAGCGACACAAATTGCCGGCCATCGCGCCATCGATTTCTGCATCCGTAGGGTACGGCTTGTTTTTTAACAATGCGGCTGCGGACATAATTTGCCCCGCCTGGCAGTAACCGCATTGGGGCACATCCAATTCTTGCCATGCGGTTTGCAAAGGATGCGTCGCTTGGGGATCCAGACCTTCTATCGTGGTTATTTTTTTTCGCCCCAGGCTAGACACCGGCATCAAACATGAGCGGGCAGGCGAACCGTCAACCTGCACGGTACAAGCGCCACACTGACCGATGCCGCAACCGTATTTTGTCCCGACCAGATTGAGCGTATCGCGCAAAGCCCACAGCAAGGGTGTATCGGGTGCCAGGTCGACGGTCTGGGTCTGGCCATTGATGTTCAACTGGTATGTGGTCATAAGGCGCACCTAAAAATGAAAAACTAAAATGAAAAATTATGTGGACACTTTTATCGATGTTGCTTCGTATGAAGGCTAACTTAAACAGAGTAAGGAAATCACTCCCCACCTTGGCCAGGAACACAAAGACAGGTTGAGAAGCGCTAACGTGCGATTGCATTGCGCACTACTATTCGCGTTCCCCTTTATTCATTGGATTTAATTGCGCTGGATTGAAATCGGCATGACGCCCTAGCTGCATATCCCCAGGGACATCGACATCTCGGATAACACCAGCATCATTGACCATAATCTCATGCACCCTCCCGTGTTGCAACACCTCACGCGCCCCCTGATCGCCCCGTAATGCCAGCAACTCAGCGCGGCAACTGGACGCAAAACCCACAGGGTGTCCACGCTGTCCACGAAAAACCGGTGCGGCAATTCGGGCGCCCTCTCGCAATGCACTGACGACAGCAGCGCAGCTTGCGCTTTGCAACCACGGCATATCGGCTGGTTGCACCAGCCAGCCAGCAGCTTGGGAACTCGCCGCCACCCCGGCAGCTAAGGTATGCCCCATGCCCAGTCCCGCATCCATCGCGGATACTATCGTACATCCCGCGTCGCTCAATATCGTGGCCAAGAACCGGGTAGATGCCAAGTCATCATCGGGCAGCAACGCCAACACCGTCAGTAGCACACCGCGCATGGCCTGGGCCGCAGCCAAAGCGATCGGCCGACCATCTGGCAATACTGCCAGCAACTTATTGTTGTAACCCTGCGGATCGTAGCGTTGCCCGTGCCCGGCGCCAAGCAATAGCCCCACCAGATCAGACACAACTCACACTCGCACTGGTGGTGAGCAAGCTCTGTCCCGGTACGACGCCATTACGTATCGCAATTATCTGAGCCAAAATAGAGACTGCAATTTCGGCCGGATTACGGCATCCCAGATATAGTCCCACCGGCCCATGAAGATGGGCAATTTCATCGGAGGACAAATCAAATAAAGCCAGACGCGCCCGCCTTGCCGCACTGCTCCGGCGCGACCCAAGGGCACCGACATAAAAAGCGGGCGACTTGAGCGCCTCCAACAAAGCCATGTCGTCCAGTTTGGGATCATGACTCAGTGCGACGATCGCGGTATGGCTATCGACCTGCATCGCTAACACAGCGTCATCGGGCATGCCATCAATGAACTGGACTCCTAAATCCTGCCACTCTTTGCAATACTCCTGACGAGGGTCGCAAATGAGAAGCTGGAATCCCAAGAGTTGCGCCATCTGAGCCACAACACGGGACAACTGACCGGCACCAATCAGCAACAAACGCCATTGCGGCCCAAAAATTTGCGTGAAATTCTTCTCGTTCAAAACAGGCCGATCACCACGGCACGCGGGGAGTAATTGGATACTGCCGTCACTTAAATCCACCTGCCGCGCAATCAGTTCACCTCGATCGGCGGCCATCAACACTGCATCTAACCAAGCATGGTCGGCCAAGGGTTCCCGCAGCAACAACAACTCGCCGCCACAGGGCAGGCCGAAGCGGGCGGCCTCTTCCTTATTCACGCCGTAACGTAGGAGGCTCGTCCGATCCATGCGCTCGCCGCTACGCATCCTGACCAACAAATCGTCTTCGACACATCCCCCGGAAACCGAGCCCTCAAGCGCCCCATCTCCCCGCATTACCATCAATGACCCCACCGGCCGTGGCGCAGAGCCCCAGGTCGCGGCAACACTCACCATCCACACGCCGTAGCCATCACTGAGCCAGCGTCGTGCGGTACGTAATACATGAAGATCTAAAGCGTCCATCACTATGAGGAAAATAAAAATGAGTTCCAAAGTATCTCTGGATCCCTTGGCAATAGTCAATGGAAGATTTTTGGTATCTATGAGACTTACGCAAAACCGTCCCAACAAGGATGCCAACGAAGGCAGTACGCCTTTTTGCGTAAGCCCCCATCTATTTAGACCTGAGAATCGGTACGATTTCAAGATGGGCCAGTCATCCCAATCCTGTCAACGCCACATCGATATCGAACGTTGCTGGTGATTATCCTCCGCTTTGCTCGGTCCTTGCCTTCAGGACGAGTTCATTCGATAAATAACCATGAGTACAGCCATGACCATTTCCCACCATCGCCCTACTCCTCTGATCATTATCTTTTTTCTGTTACTGACCACAATCTTGCTAACAGGCTGTCAAAGTACCCGGGAACACATCAATGATTGCAAGACCGGCGACTGGACCAAGATCGGTTACAAGGATGGCCAAGGCGGGCGGAATCAAAATTTTGCGGAGCGCAAGGAATTTTGTGACAGCGTCGGCAGCGACAAGGAAAAAGTCGACGCCCTAGCCCGTTATCAAGATGGCTGGACTCAGGGAAATTGGGATCTCTGGTCGGCGACTGGCAATGCCGATGGACGCAAGGGGATGCAACAATCCAATGTTGAACGCCACGCCATCAATATGTCGGAAAAAAAAGAGAATGCGCCAATCAATCGTCCTGCCTACGATGCGGGATGGCTGATCGGCAACGCGGAATACTGGGAGAATTGGGGCAAGCGCGACGGCACCGCCGGCATGCCTCAACGCCAGCAAGAAGCGCGTAATGCCGAGGCAAACGCAAAAAATATCCGGTTCGACCAAACTGCCTACATCCGAGGCTGGCAGATCGGGAACCGCACGTTTTGGCAAGATGCTGGCTTTGAAGATGCGCGCAACGGCGTTCCCGATAGCCAATTGAAAACCCGCGCTGCGGCTGCCCAAGCCATGGGTGTCACGGTGCAGGAAGAGGCTTACCATGCTGCGTGGGAAGGTGAAATCCCGCATTACTGGACCAACCTGGGAACCCAAGATGCCGTCAGTGGCAGGGATTTTGCGATGCGCAAAGCCGAGGCACAGCGCAAGGGCTTGCGGATATTTGAAACCGAATATCGCACCAGTTGGGAAAATAGACTAGCAGCCTACTGGAGCCAAGCGGGCGATGAAGACGGTTATGGCCAACCATTCCAGTTAGAAAACAGGATGAATAATGCCGTGCGCGACGGCGTCTTCGTCATTGGCCGCACACGGCAGTTGTATACATCCGCCTGGGAAGCGCAGAATGCGAAATACTGCAATGTCGATAATGGCTTCACGCTAGGCCGAAGCAATAGTCCCATGGCAATCGAGGTCTGTTCCCTGGCCCAACAAGGCGCAATCAAACGCGCTTATCTCAGCGGCCAGGATTACGAAGTACTCGCCGTCAAATATGCCCGCGCAGACGCAGAAAAAGAGGCGCTTCGGCATAGGGTCGGCGATACGCGGCGTAAATTGGATCGACTTGAGCGTGAAATTCGCAGCAATCTCGACAACAAGCAACGCGTCGTAAATGAAGAAACCACCCAACAAGACAAGCGGCGCGAACGCGAGCGCAGTGAACTAAGCGACGATCTCCGACACAGCGAGCGCCAACTTGACGAGGCACGCCACCACGTAGAGCGCTATAGCGACCAGATGCAACGCCTCAGGCGTGACATCTATCTCAATTAAGGCGCATCATCAGTCCCCATCAACGGCCTCGCACACCGCTGTGCCGCCGAGCGAGGCAGGAAACAATGGCGTAGTGGAACTCAATCCCTGATCAATCGAATGTCGACTTCGCGCTCGACATATTTCCACTCCTCAGAGGCTCGCAATTGCGCAAGCAATTGGTCAAAATCTTTTTCATCAGCGGGCGCGAACTCAAACCAAGTTAAAAAATCAAAAGGCTCGTTCTCAGACAGATCACGGCAATGATGTAACCGTCTCGCTATCGGCGGCAAGTAGCGCAATCCAATTTGGGTATGGTGTGATTGCTCCTCAAAAATCTGCCTGCGCTCATCTTGCGTCAGTGCCCACCAGGCTGCATTCTTTCGCAGCGGAATCAGCGCTGCCAGCGTAGCCTCGGTGCGGCCCAATCCTTGCTGGGTAGCTACCAGTTGGGCCTTCTCTTCCCGCATCACATAACGTTCGTTGCTGGTGATGCCGCGTAGCAGCCATCGTGCTTGCGGGTAACTGCGTGCATCCGCATCGGCAACCACATCCAGCCTGGCAACCTTAGGCAAATCGTCTCCGACAATGGGTCTCGATTGGATTACCCGCCAAGGGCCGTTATCGGCTCCGATAAATGAAAACAATCGACTAATCATTACTACCCCTTTTGCAAAAAATGGAGTGCCTCAACAACAAAACCTCAAATAAGTGGCTTGTCCCAGCGCATATGGTGACACTGCCATTCTATCCATTCGGCTCTAGAGCCACGACGACGACTGCCTCGTAGCGTTGCCAACGCAGAAGAATAGCAAAGGGCCTGGCTTGGATGGAGGGTTTGATCTTTCCTTCTACGCTCCGCAACATAACCGGGACGGAGATATCAAGGCGATTACCAAAATATTTGCGCGCATTGCCAGAGATCGTATTGGCGACTTCGCCTACCGCATCGAGCAAATTGTCATCGCAACTATCTGGCTCTTTCAAACGAATCAGCAATTCGCGCACCAGTAAGCGCGGTGCCGAAAAATAGACGTAACCTGAAAATTGACCGGTAAGCGTAATCATGCCGGTGTAGTCGAACTGCGGTAATTCCAGGTCCGCAAGATAGGATGAACGAATCTCTGCCGGCTCCTGGGTGAGGTGGGAAAAATAGTGCGTTACCGCGTCAATAAAAACCTTTAATTCAAGTTCGCTCAATTTTGCCATTGTGACCTCTCAAGATGATGATGACGTTCGCGCGTATTCCAATTCGCCTTAAAGGGACAACGCATATGACTGCAGACAGTGCTAGTGTGAAAAAGCCCTGCAACGTAATATTTACTTCTTAGGTTTTTTAATTTGTATTGAATATTACACAGATTACACAGCCAGTTCGATCAGGGCATCGACCAGCTGCTCATCAGAAAATGGCTTGTGCAAAAATCCCATCGCCCCTTTTTTCAAGGCCTCGATCGCAGTACTTTTATCGCTCAATGCCGACACCACCAAAATGCGCGTAGCGGGATGACGCGCCAACAGCGCTTGTATGCAGGCAATGCCGTCCATCTCTGGCATGGTCAAATCCATAGTCACCACGTCAGGTCGGTTTGCAGCGCAAAGTTTGACGGCTTCTACGCCATTTTTTGCCAACCCCACGACACTCATGGAACTGAGTCGGGGGTGCAAGGCAACGCGAGCAATGCGAGAGCGAATAATATTGGAATCATCAACGATCAGTAATTTCATACAATGCTTGCTCCGTCTGTGGTGTAGCCATTTCATTTCTCCCGTCAGTGTGCTTAAGTGTGCGCCCGGAAAATGCCGCAAACAGGACTGCAGCAACTAAAACGTCGACGACACAATTCACATGTGGAATAGAAGTGCCCAATCCAGCCTCAGGCCAGGAAGTGAATACTGAACTGGGTATAAACATGCGCTTGCGTCGTGATGCGCAAACGTGCGCCGAGTTGTCCGATACGATGTTTGACGACATCCATGCCAACCCCATGACCTGCATCGCGACCGGCTTTCTGGGCAGTGGAGAATCCTGGCTCGAATATTTTCATCACCAGTTGACGGTCGTTCATTTCTTCCAGCTGTTCTTCTTTATAGGCGCCAGAGCGGATCAACTGGGCGCGTATTTCGTCGGGTATCAAACCGCGACCATCATCCCTTAGTGTCAGCTCGTATTCACCGGTCTCGGCTGGTTTCAGGGATAGCGAAATATTTCCGACAGCAGGCTTGGCACGTTCCTCTCGCACCTCCCCCGTTTCAATGCCATGCGTAACCGCATTACGTAACAATTGGATGACGATATCTTTGAGATCGCTGCGGGTCTTTTGCGGTAGTGATTTCATTAACTCCAAGTCAGTTGTCAACTGCACGGCTTTGCCTTGATCGAGCGCCACCCGTTGTGCCAACTTGGTCAAGTTATCTGCGAACATGTCGTGATCGGTATCGGGTGAAAATGCGTTGTGATAAGCGGCCAGACGCGTAATGATGTCGCGCACCATCGACACCCTCTGCAGAAATTCTTCCAAAGGAAAAGGCAGTGCCAGCAAATCGTCACCCGATACCTCTCCTTTTTGGCGCAAATCTACCAGGAGCACTTCGAAGCGATGCGCCAGCGATTCGAACATCTCCAGATCGAGTGAAGCAGCCTCACCCTTGAGGGTATGAATTTTTCTAAAAATAGTATTGACCGTGCTACGGTAATTGAGCGTGCCGCCAGCTGATCGCAGGAGTTCATTGATCTCAAGCAGCGTTGTTTCAGCATTTTTGAGAAAAAGATTGAGCGTAGCAGGATCAATCTTGAGCAGATCAAGCATAATTTCTATTTCGGCCTTGGCGTGTTCTTTGGCCTCCGCCAACGCCCGTTCCAACTCGATCTGAGCCGTCACATCAAATACGGTTACCAGCAAATGCGATATTTTTCCCTCTTCCATCGCGCGACTAAATTGCAGCGTCAGATAACGCCTGGCCGCAGAACCGGTCTGACCGGGAATCGCCACTTCAACAGCAGTTAACGGATTGAGTTCACCCACGAGGGATTCTTTGACACGCGCACCAAATAACAGCTCGATGTAATCGCAAGCCAATAGAGCAGTTGCCTCTGGAACCATTTCTCTGAGCACCTGACGAAAATCAGTACCCGCCTGTACCGATCGTCCCAGCACAGATGCCAGCGATTGCGAATATTGGGATCCGATTTTCAAATTCCCGTCCAACAAAAACAACCCTTCTTTGACAGTACCAAGAATTTCACTCGTTTCACGTTGTGCGGCCTCGACAATGCGATCGTTTTGACGCAAGCGACGAATAAATTTGAATAGAATAAAAGCGAAGTTCAGCAGCGCCAGCAGAATGCCGCCGGTTTGCACTCTGCGTAGCAAGTCGGCTTTCGCATTGGCGGTCTTTTCCAGATTCGTGGTCAGATCATTCATCAAACCGAGGAGCTTCAGATTATTTGCACGGGCATAGACTTCGGCCGCATAAAACTGCTGAGGTGTGTAGGAAACGTCGCTAGTCAACGGTGCCAGTAACGCTTTATACGGACGCCAGAGCAGGTCTGCCTTAGCAAGAATATTTCGACCTTCAGGTGTGTTCACGCCCGCCAAAAAAATGGGCTTGCCGTCGCCACCGGTGACCATCGCGCCGTGTTCGAATCCATTCAAGGTGGCTTCAAATAGGCTGACCGTTTTTTTTACCTCAGCCAAGGCGTCGACGTTAGGCAACCCGCGTACCGTATCGCTTTCGACAATCAGCAGCGCCTTAGTCATACGCTGCGACAACATCCGCTGCCGCCCTGCCATATTGATCGCCAGCGCATCTTCAGAAATTTGGTATGAAATATAAAAATTGAGTACCAATACCGCTAAGTCGAACACCAGAAAAAATGCAACCGCAAGAACAATTTCCCGGTACTTTCCAACATAAGAACTACTTGCCGCCGATGTCATGGTATTCCTCTGGAATAGGTGCAAAACAATATGCAATAGGTCTGAAAAACGTAGCGCTTTCCACCGTTTTCGGTCGAGTGCCTTTTGATTTGTAAGGAGGTTTTCTGAAGGAGCGTCGGTGTTGTTCTACCGACCGACTGAAGAAAATTTCCTTACGAAACAAAAAACAAGCAAAAGACAAGCGATGGCTCGCGTAATTTATGCAAAGATCGGGCTAGGCCGCCTCTTTCAATGCCGGGTGCGCTTGCCTGTGATACAAGAACTCAAGAACCTGGGTCCGGTACTCGGAATACAACGCATCCTGCGCCAAAGCCACACGCTCGCGCGGGCGCGCCAATTGGACTTTCAATATTTCACCGATGGTGGCTGCCGGTCCATTAGTCATCATCACAATACGATCCGATAACAGCACGGCCTCATCCACATCATGCGTGACCATCACGACAGTAGAACTTGTCTTTGCCACGATCTTCAGTAATTCGTCCTGCAAATGTGCGCGGGTCAATGCATCGAGTGCGCCGAAAGGCTCATCGAGCAACAAAACTTTTGGCTCCATCGATAAAGCGCGCGCAATGCCGACGCGCTGTTTCATGCCGCCCGACACCTCATTAGGCCGCTTCTGTTCGGCATGGCTCAAACCAACCAATGCCAATGCAACTGTGGTGCGTTCCTTGAGTTGCGCTTTCGATTCGATCACGCCAAATACCCGCTCGACGGCCAGGTACACATTTTCGTAACAAGTCAACCACGGCAATAGCGAATGATTTTGGAATACCACACCACGCTCTGGAGATGGCCCGGCAATTTCACGATTGCCGCATAACAGCAGGCCATCGCTGGCCTGGGTCAACCCGGCAATAAGATTAAGGAGCGTCGATTTGCCGCAACCGGAGTGACCAATGAGAGTGACGAACTCCCCTTTCTTGACTGTCAGATTGATGTCCCGCAGGGCGTGGAAATACCCATTTTTGGTACTAAATACCATCTCGGCATGTTCAATATTGATAAATTTATTGGTGTGCTTTTCCATGATAATTTTTCCTTCCTTAAATGATGTGCTGTCGATGCGATAGAAATGGCGTGGCAATTACGCGGCAACTTCTTCATAGGTAAACGATTTGGCAATTGCCACCAGGACTTGTTCCAGAATCAGACCGACAACACCGATGACGAAGATTGCGATAATGATGTGTGCCACATTCAGGTTGTTCCATTCATCCCACACCCAGAAGCCGATGCCGACGCCGCCGGTTAACATCTCGGCTGCAACAATCACCAACCATGCGGTGCCAATGGCGAGACGCACACCCGTCAACATGTAGGGCAAAACGGATGGGAACAAAATCTTGGTGATAATTTTCCATTCCGACAGGTTTAATACTTTTGCGACATTCATGTAATCCTGCGGGACGCGCTGTACACCGATAGCGGTGTTGATGATCATCGGCCAGATCGAACAAATGAAGATGGCCCAGATAGCAGCCGGGTCAGCCGCTTTGAAAACCAGTAATCCGATCGGTAGCCAAGCCAGTGGCGACACAGGTTTCAATAAGCTGATGATCGGGTTGAACATGCCGGATAAGAATTTGAAACGACCAATCAGAAAGCCGAGAGGAATCCCCACCAGGGCCGCCATGCCGAAACCGATGCCGACGCGCTTGAGCGATGCCAGCACGTTCCAACCAATGCCCTGATCGTTGGGACCTTTTTGGTAAAAAGGATCGGAAAACAATTTGATCGCTTCGGTCAGAGTCACTAGTGGTGATGGTATTCCGCTGTTTTTGAGGGAAATCAATTCCCACATCAAGCCCAGCAAGAACAGACCGAAAGCAGGCGGCAGAATTTTTTCTGCAAATAGAGTGATGGTGGCGTTCTTGTTCTTGCCTGGACGCGTATTGACGCCAGCTGCCACACATGGGACAGCTTCTTCCGAGATTAATTTCGTTTCCATTTTTTTCTTTGGTGATTCAGATACCAGTACGATCGGTTCGTTGTGTGGCGTGCTTAGAACTGCGCTCATGATTGCTCCGATGGATAAACGACTGCAATTTCAAAAAATTAGGTCTCGCTTGCACGCCTTTCCTCACTGCAGTACTGGCAAAGAAAGGCATGCTTTGATTCATTACTAACTACGCTCTGATCTTGAACGAAGCAGCATATGCCTGTGGATTTTTCCCGTCCCATACCACACCGTCCATCAACTTCGATGTACGCATCGGACTTTTCGGCACACTCGTCTTGGTCATCGCAGCGGCGTCCTTATAGACATCGATCCGATTGATCGCCTTGGCGACGCCCAGGTAATCTACGTCCTCCTTCAACAAGCCCCAACGTTTTTGCTGCGTCAAGAACCACATGCCATCCGACAGATACGGGAAATTGACCGCGCCATCATTGAAGAATTTCATGTAATTCGGATCGTCCCAAGTCTTGCCGAGGCCATTTTTGTAGCGGCCTAGAATACGCTGATTGATCACATCGACAGAGGTATTGACGTAGGCTTTATCGGCGATCGTATCGGCCATTTTCGCTTTGTTGGACAGCGAGGCATCGATCCACTTTCCTGCTTCCAGCACTGCGGCGGTCAAGGCCCGTGCGGTATTCGGATATTTGGCAACCCAATCTGCGGTGGTACCCAATATTTTTTCTGGATGATCTTTCCAAATATCCTGGGTCGTGATGGCAGTGATGCCGATACCGTCGGCAATGGCACGATGCCCCCAAGGTTCGCCAACACAAAAGCCATCCATATTGCCGACCCGCATATTCGCAACCATTTGCGGCGGTGGCACGGTGATGACCTTGGCGTCTTTCATCGGATTGATGCCATTCGCGGCCAGCCAGTAATACAACCACATTGCATGCGTACCGGTAGGAAAGGTTTGGGCAAAGGTATATTCGCGTTTATCGGTTTGCATCAACTTGGCAAGGCTAGGGCCATCGACAGCACCCTTGTCTGCGATTTTTTTCGAGAGCGTAATAGCTTGACCGTTATTATTGAGGGCCATCAGCATTGCCATATCTTTTTTGGCGCCGCCAATACCCAAATGCACGCCATAAATCAGGCCGTACAACACATGAGCGGCATCAAGTTCGCCGTTCACCAGTTTGTCGCGCACACTGGCCCAGGATGATTCTTTGGTCGGCACAATTTTGATGCCATATTTTTTGTCGAAACCCAGTACCGATGCCATCACTACTGAAGCGCAATCGGTAAGAGGAATAAATCCCACTCTGACTTCTTCTTTTTCCGGCTTATCCGAACCTGCTGCCCAGACACCGCCCGTAGACAATCCCATCATGCCCGCTCCCGCAAAACTTGCTGCTTGAATAATCGTCCGTCGTTTGGGGCTAAAAGTCGCGTCAACGCCAGCACTTATGCTGCCATCCGCGCTCTTCACGATTGCCTGGTTTTTCTCATTCAACATATCTGTACTCCGCTTGGTGAGGCCAATAAAAAAAGGTGTCTGCCCGCCATGAAAAATTCATGGGGGAAGACACCTTTGTCTGATGCGAACTGACCGCCGTTGGCCTGGTCCGCGTATGCGCCATCGTTGGCGCTTAACTTCTATTGAGCAATTGCCGTGCCAGCTATTTCTCTACCAAAACGCGCCGTGAACCTACGTTTTTATCGATGTTTACCCCTCTCTTGCACTTTGCTTGTGCGACGCACCAAATAAGTTCACCGTGGTGTGGGACGCAATTTTTCTCCTTGCTAGTGTAGATATCTTAAAGGTAGCTAGTCTCCGAAAAAGCAGGATGCCCCCTCTACGCTACGGCGGAAGAAAATTTCCTGACAGAAATCGAAGGACAAGCGAGGATGCGCGTCATTCATGCAAAGAGTTAGCTCGCCCTCTAATTCCTCTCATGTATCCTCCACTATTTTTCATCACGATAAACATGCGGCGAAATCACCCGCATTTCCGATTCGATCCAGTCCTCTACCAACCGCATCATGCTCTCGGGCGTATGACCTTCCGGCGAGATCGGTTTACCAATGGAAACCGTGATCAATCCCGGCGTTTTAATCAATGCACCTTTAGGCCAGCATTCGCCTGAATTATGCGCGATAGGCAGCACCGGCACATTTACCTCGATAGCCAAACGGGTACCGCCTGATTTGTATTTTCCTTTTTCACCTACCGGGATGCGCGTACCTTCGGGAAACATGATGATCCATTGCCCGTCAGCCAAACGGCGCTTACCCTGCACGACAATGTTTTTAAAAGCATCTTTACCTTTACTGCGGTCAATCGGAATCATGCGCAGCAATGCCATGCCCCAACCAAAAAAAGGGATATAAAGAATTTCTTTTTTAAACACAAATACCAGGGGGCGCGGCATATTACACAACAAAAAAACAGTCTCCCAAAACGACTGGTGCTTGCACAGCAAAATCACGGGCGCATCCGGGCAATTGTCAAGTCCTTTGATTTCATGACGGATGCCGCAAATCACTTTGGCCGCCCAGATGACGAAAACATTCCAGCGCGAAGTGATGAAATAGCGCTGATTGTAGGGAAGAGGAGCAGCCAAGAAACAGACGAACGCCCAGATCATGGTCGCCACTGCCATGATAAAAATGAAAAGTGCAGAACGCAGGAACAAGGAAGATGAGCGCAACATTATCAAAATAAATGTCTCCAGAATGAAATCTAAACAGCGCTATCGGTCTTGGCTGGGATTGCCAACCTCAGCAAATGATCGACCACTGAGGCAAGATCATCGAAAGTGGTGGTCCCCGGCGGTAGTCCACCCTTGGAGTGGGTGATTTTTCCTTTGCCTGTCAGTACCAGATAAGGGACGCATCCCACCACAAATCCAGACTGCAAATCGCGCAAGGAATCACCGACAATCGGTACACCTTTCAGGTTCACATCGAAACGCTTGGAGATGGCGTGAAGCATGCCGGGTTTAGGCTTGCGGCAATCACAATTATCGTTAGCGGCATGGGGACAAAAGAAAATCGCCTCGATTGCAGCGCCCACGGCTTGTGCCGAGACGTGCATTTTCTGGTGAATGGCATTTAAGGTCACCATGTCAAATAACTTGCGAGCGATGCCGGACTGATTTGTGGATACGACGACCCGGTAACCTGCCTGATTCAAGCGGGCGATTGCCTGCAAAGAGCCGGGGACGGGAATCCACTCGGCAGGTGTCTTAATGAAAGAATCGGAATCCTGATTGATAACGCCGTCACGGTCAAGGATGATCAATTTCATGGCATTCATCTCATTGTGCAAGTTTAGAAATGTCCGCCACTTGGTTCATCATCGCATGCAGCTCCGACAGCAGCGCCAGGCGATTATGACGCAATTGCTCATCATCGGCCATCACCATCACGCCCGCGAAAAACGCATCGACACTGTCGCGCAACCAAGCCAGGGTTTTTAACGCGCTGGTGAAATCACCCTGCGCAAATGCGGAATCGACTTGCGGTTTGACTTGCATCATGGCGCTATACAACGCTTGCTCTGCCGCTTCTTGCAACAAGACAGTTTGCACACTGCCCGGTGCGACTTCGGTTTTCTTCAGGATGTTGGTGATGCGCTTGTTGGCGGCGGCCAGCGATTCGGCTTCCGGCATGGCGGCGAACACCTTGACTGCATCGAGGCGTTCGACGATGTTATCTAGGGTGTCCGGCTGCTGTGCAACTACAGCGTCGATCTCATTGGGCAAGAATCCGCGTTCGCGTAGCAAACCCCGTAAACGATCGAGAACAAATATCGTCACATCAGTGGTGGGGTTCTTGAAATTGGCGTTGCCTCTAAATAGATTAGCCGTTTTCACCAGAAGCGCATTAAGAGAAAGTGGCAGGCGTTTTTCGACCAGCATTCTCAATATGCCCAAAGCATGCCGACGTAGCGCAAATGGATCCTTATCACCCGTTGGCTGTAAGCCAATGCCCCAGATGCCGACCAATGTTTCAAGCTTGTCCGCCAAAGCGACTGCCGTTCCAGTGCCGGTTGAGGGTAGCGCATCACCTGCAAAACGCGGTTGATAATGTTCGGATGCGGCCCGCGCAACTTCTTCATGCTCACCATCATGGCGCGCATAGTACTCGCCCATGATACCTTGCAGCTCAGGAAATTCTCCGACCATGTCGGTAAGCAAATCGGCCTTGGCTAGCAATGCCCCGCGCTCGGCAAGTGCGCTCTCATAACCGAGCATTTTTGCAATTTCACCCGTCAGGATTTTAACTCGCTCTGTACGCTGCGCTTGACTGCCAAGCTTGTTGTGATAGACGACATTGCCGAGTAGCGGCAAGCGTGATTCCAGCGTTTTTTTCTTGTCTTGCTCAAAGAAAAATTTAGCATCCGACAAGCGCGGACGCACCACACGCTCATTACCGCCGATGATGTGTTGCGGATCGGCGGTGTCGATATTCGACACGATCAGAAAGCGGGAGCGCAGCTTGCCCTGGGTATCGGTGAGGGCAAAATATTTCTGGTTGGTCTGCATGGTCAGGATCAGGCATTCCTGTGGCACCGCCAAAAATTCTTTTTCGAAATTGCATTCATACACCACAGGCCATTCAACCAGTGCCGATACTTCATCGAGTAGTGATTCGGGCATCAGCACCAGATCGCTGCCGGCTTTGTCGAGCAAAGCAGCACGGATTTTTTCTTTGCGGGCGCTGACGCTGGCAATGACTTTCCCTTGTGCCTCCAATGTTGCTGCATAACTGTCGGCATGCTTAAGAGCGATTTCGCCTTGCGACAAAAAGCGATGGCCGATGGTGGTCAGGCCAGCAGCCAAGCCCAGATTCGCAACGGGGATGACCGTGCTTCCATGCAAGGCGATTAGCTTGTGAACCGGGCGCACGAATTGTACCGTTGATCCATCCGGGCGCTGATAGCTCATCAGCTTGGGAATCGGCAATTTGCTGACCGCCTCATCAAGCGCTGCCTGCAGGCCGCTGTGTAGCGCCGAACCTTGCGCGGTATAGGTATAAAAAAAACTTTCGGCTTTGCCATCGGCAGCGCGTTCCAGATCGCTGACGCGCACGTCTGGAAATCCAAGAGCCGCAAGTTTCTTAGCCAACGGCGGTGTCGCATTGCCGTTGGCATCTAAGGCCACCGATACGGGCAAGATTTTTTCGCGGATCGATTTGTCGGGCGAAGTACTGCGGACCTGGGTGATGGAGACTGCAAGGCGGCGCGGCGTGGCATACGCAGTTGCTACCGAATCGTTCTCCAGAAAATCACGCGACTTCAGGCCGTTAACGATACCGGTAGCAAAGGCGTCGCCCAGTTTTGCCAGCGCTTTGGGCGGCAATTCTTCGGTCAGAAATTCAACTAGTAATGTTTGGTTCATATTCACAATATATTCACAATCGCATTCACAATTCAATTGATGTTTAAGGCTAGCGCAACCTGATATCTGGTGGGTGCGCCCTGCGCGCCAGCTAGGGTACGGCACCTCCCACATTGGTGCGCGAAGCGCACCCTGCAAGACAACTTGGCGATAACCTTATGCTGCCTTGCGTCCATCGCCGCACATCGGGAATCCCAATTTCTCACGCGAGTCGTAATACGCCTGACCAACTGCACGTGACAAGTTACGGATGCGACCGATGTAAGCGGCGCGTTCGGTCACAGAGATCGCGCCGCGTGCGTCGAGCATATTGAAGCTGTGCGCTGCTTTCAGGATCATCTCGTAAGCGGGCAACGTGAGCGCGACTTCCATCAGACGCTTGGCTTCCGATTCGTAATTGGTAAACAGCGAAAACAGGAATTCGGTATTGGCATGTTCAAAGTTGTAGGTCGATTGTTCAACTTCGTTTTGATGGAATACATCGCCGTAAGTCAGATTCTTGGTGATGCCGTTTTCTTCCCACTCGGTCCACACCAGATCGTAGACATTTTCAACGCCTTGCAAATACATCGCAAGGCGTTCGATGCCGTAAGTAATTTCGCCGAGAACCGGCTTGCAGTCGATGCCGCCAACTTGTTGGAAATAGGTGAACTGGGTCACTTCCATACCATTGAGCCAGACCTCCCAACCCAAACCCCATGCACCAAGGGTGGGGTTTTCCCAATCGTCTTCGACAAAACGCACATCGTTCTGCTGAAGGTCGAGTCCCAACGCTTGTAATGACCCTAGATACAGGTCAAGAATGTTTTCTGGCGCCGGTTTCAGCACGACCTGAAATTGGTAGTAATGCTGCATGCGATTGGGATTTTCACCATAGCGTCCATCCTTTGGGCGACGCGACGGTTGCACATAAGCGGCGCGCCAGGGTTCAGGTCCGATGGCACGCAAAAAAGTAGCGGTGTGGGAAGTACCGGCTCCGACTTCCATGTCGTAGGGCTGGAGCAGCGCGCAACCTTGCGCGTCCCAATATTTTTGCAGCGTCAGAATAACTTGTTGAAATGTGAGCATAGTGATGGGTATCCGCTTTCCCGCCATGCGACGGATTGCTAAAGAAATTTGCGATGATAAGTTCGCTAAAACCCTGAATTTTAACGGGTTTTGGACGAATGTTGGGGTTGACAGCCAAAAAGGCAGGCCAGTGCCAGCATCAGAAAACAAAGAGCAACGATAGGAATATTGCCGCATAAAATATACGGCGTTATTCCCGCAAAGCCTTGTACCGATGCAGTGAGGGTATCGCGAGTCAACACAGGTAATTGGGCAAGCACCACACCTTTAGGATTGATGACAGCAGTCGCGCCGGTATTGGTCGCACGCAACATGGGACGACCGGTTTCCAACGCACGCATTTGCGATATTTGCAAATGCTGTGGTAACGCAGTCGAATCATCAAACCAGCCGAGATTAGAGAGGTTCAACAGCATCGTCGCTTGCGGCTTGCCGGCAACATGGGCAGCCAAAATTTGCGCAGCAATTTTTTCACCGAACAAATCCTCGAAGCAGATGTTGGGCAGAATCCATTGATCCTTGACCGCAAAAGGCGCTTGCACCGCAGGCCCCGGCGTTTGGTCGGCGAGGGGAATTTTCATGGCCTCCACGAACCAGCGAAACCCCCAAGGCATATATTCGCCAAACGGCACCAGATGGGATTTGCTGTACCGATAGAAGGTATTCGGTGAGGCCGTAGTGGACCCGTGCGCCGGATCGATACCGATCACGCTATTTGCGTACAATTCCGGCCCGTCGCTGATAAACAGTCCAATCGCCAATCGGCTGTTGGACTCTCTAGCGAAGGCCGATAAATGCGACAAATAATCGTCCGGTAACTGATGGATAAACAGGGGCAATGCAGTCTCTGGCGTCGCAATCAAATCAGCGTGTCCCGCAGTGATCATTTTTTCATATAGCACCAACGATGAGGCGATATGATCGTCGCCAAATTTACTGTCTTGCGGAACATTACCTTGCAGCAGACGGACAGAAATTTCCCTCCCTTGCGGATAGGTCCAGGCAATGGATTGCAACCCAAATCCGCAGCCTAATAAACTGAGCGCGATCAGAAATGGCCATTTTTTTGCAGGCCCTAAGGCAAGAGAACCAGCAATGACCGCACTGATCCAGCCTAGCCCGTAGACCCCGAGCAACGGTGCAAATCCGGCGAGAGGACTGGCAGTGTGGGCATAACCGGACACGACCCAGGGTAATCCGGTCAGGATCCAACTGCGCAGCCATTCCGACAATGCCCATGTGGCGGGTAATACCATCAGTGCCATGACGTGCGTCGGTAGCGACCAGCGCTGGCGCAACCATGCCGCTACACCCAGGGCAAACGCAAAGAATGGCGCCAGCACGCATGAGGCGAGCAGGACCACGGCAAGTGCCGATAGCCACGCCGGAATATGCCCATAGCGATGCATCGTGATGAACAGCCAGTACACGCCGCATAAGGTCCAGCCGAAACCATAAGCCCAACCAATGAGCACACTGCGTTTAATGCCCTTGTCACACAGAACAAAATAAAAAACGAGCGTCAGGCTGGCGATCTGCAATGGCCATAGTCCAAACGGTGCGAAGGATAGTATAGAGAGCGCACCGGCGATGAAGGCAATGAGCGGAACCGGTAAAGAGAGGAGGCGAATATTCACGCGATGTCAAAAAATGAGTGGGTGCGCCTCGCACACCAAATGGAATAAAGTGTAGTCAAGCACCACTGGCGCTGGTGCGCGCGGCGTCCCCTGCGATCGAATAAAACTGCAAAACACAGCGACGTAAGCCTTATAAATTAATTGGGTTCTTTCATCTCAACTACAGGTAATTTCTCTACTAGCAAAGCATGAACCTGACGTGCATCGGCGCGTAATACCTCAAAACGTAAGTTGCATAAGTCGAACATCTCGCCTTTACGCGGCATGCGTCCCAAATGATTAGCCACCAGACCGCCAATGGTATCGACATCTTCGTCAGAAAATTCCGATCCCAACACGTCATTAAACTGACTGATTTCTGTCAGCGCTTTAATGCGCCAGCGTTTTCCGTGAATACCTTCCTTGATTGACAAGACATTGTCTTCGGCTTCATCAAAATCATACTCATCTTCGATGTCGCCGACAATTTGCTCCAGCACATCTTCAATCGTAATCAGCCCGGCAACGCCGCTATATTCATCGACGACAATGGCCATATGATTGCGATTGGCACGAAAATCACGCAGCAGGATATTCAGACGCTTCGATTCTGGAATAAAAACCGCCGGCCGCAGCATGTCGCGCACATCAAACGACTCTTCAGCGTAATAGCGCAGTAAATCCTTCGCCAGCAAAATCCCGATCACCTTGTCACGCTCACCTTCAATGGCCGGGAAGCGCGAGTGCGCGGTTGATAAAACATGCGGCATCCATTCTTCGATTGGCTTGCTGATATCGATGACATCCATCTGCGAGCGCGGAATCATGATGTCGCGGGCCGACAGTTCCGATACCTGGAACACGCCTTCGATCATGGACAAGGCATCGGCATCGATCAAGTTGCGATCGTGCGCATCGTGCAGAACTTCGAGCAGCTCGGCGCGATTTTCGGGTTCAGGGGAAATGAGTGCGGTCAGGCGTTCAAACAATGACCGATGGGGCTTGGCGTCAGATTTGACGCCACCACTAAGGTGCTCTTGCATAGGGGCTGGTAGCCGTTGTTTCGAAGGACATAGGATACACGAAAAGTGTTTGGGGGCGGTTTTTGGGGAGGGTTATTCGATTTGCGTTGGTTACCTCGCTGCCCGATACGGATTCTCAACCCCTAGCCCCGCCAATATTTCCGTCTCAATCCCCTCCATCTCCTCAGCTTCTTCCTCTGTCTCATGGCCGTACCCCTGCGCATGCAACACGCCATGCACGACCAGATGAGCAATATGCGCTTCGAGCGATTTACCTTGATCTGATGCTTCATTTTCCAGCACGTCGGTGCACAGGATGATGTCGGCTTGGGTCACCTCTTCGTTCGCACCTTCACCTTCGTTATAGGCAAAGGTCAACACATTCGTGGCGTAATCCTTGTTGCGGTAATCGCGGTTGAGAGTGCGGCCTTCTTCGATGTCGACAAAACGAATAGTAAGTTCAGCTGGGGCAAAGAGGGCAGCTTGCACCCAGCGCCGGACTTTAGCACGGGAGATGCTGTCTTTCAGTCGCGGATCGGGGTACTGGACCGACAGGAAAAGTTTATTTTTTTCGGGCATGTTTGGCCGGCGTGATTTTTGCGGCAATTGGTGCTGCATCGTTCGTAATTTGGGTGGCGCTTTGATTTGCAGATTCGTAAGCATCAACGATACGTGCCACCAAAGGATGGCGTACCACGTCGGCACTGCTAAAGTGCGTAAAGGCGACGCCGCGCACCTCTTTGATAACCTGTAAGGCATCGATCAAACCGCTTTTTTGGCTGCGTTGCAAATCAATCTGAGTGACATCACCAGTGATGACAGCTTTGCTTCCGAAGCCGATACGGGTCAGGAACATTTTCATTTGTTCCGGCGTAGTATTTTGCGCTTCATCGAGAATGATGAAAGCGTGGTTGAGAGTGCGCCCGCGCATATAGGCAAGCGGTGCGATTTCGATGGTTTGTTTTTCGAAGAGTTTTTGTGTCCGATCAAAGCCCAGCAAATCATATAGCGCGTCGTATAAAGGCCGCAAATAAGGATCTATTTTTTGTGCCAAATCACCGGGCAGAAAACCGAGACGCTCGCCTGCTTCTACCGCCGGACGCGTGAGCACAATGCGCTTTACGGCATCTCGCTCTAGCGCATCGACTGCACAAGCAACTGCAAGATAGGTCTTGCCTGTTCCTGCCGGTCCAACGCCGAACGTGATGTCATGATCAAGGATCGCATTGATATAACCGATTTGATGTGGCGTGCGCCCACGCAGGTCGGAACGACGAGTTTTGAGGATGGGGCTGGTCATTTCTGCCGCCAGAATTTCCTTGATGGGAATACCGGCATCGACACTTTCGGGATGCGTAGTGAGTGCGGCCCGCTGCTCGACCAGGGACAGTTGAATCTCTTCCAGTGAAACGACTTGATCGGCGACAACATAGAATTGTTCGAGGATTTCGACGCCTCTTTTTGAATTCTCGCCACCCACAATAAATTTCCCGCCGCGACGGAAAATTGTCACATCAAGTGCGGCACAAATCTGGCGCAGATTTTCGTCGAGCGGGCCGCACAAGTTAGCCAGACGCGTATTGTCTAACGGGTCGGGGATAAAATAGTGTGGCTGAACAGGGATTTTAGTTTTCAAGTGATATGCGACGTAGTCGGTTTATAAGACAGGTAGAAAATCCCCGCGCAGCGTGTAAGAAAAACTCTCGGTAATCATGATATCAACTAGTTGGCCTATCAATCGCGTCCCATTGGGGCCGCCGTCAAAATTGACCACGCGATTATTTTCAGAGCGGCCCTGCAACTCCGCAGCGTCTTTTTTTGATGGTCCTTCAACCAGCACGCGCTGCGCAGTGCCGATCATGGCAGCGCTGTATTTTTTGGTATTGGCTTCAATCACTGCCTGCAATGTTTGCAAACGTCGCAGCTTGATTTCATGGGGCGTGTCATCCGCCAGATTGGCTGCCGGTGTGCCGGGGCGCGGGCTGAATAGGAAGCTGAAACTATTGTCGTAACCAACGTCATCGATCAACTTCATCATGGCGTCGAAGTCAGCATCGGTCTCGCCGGGAAAACCGACGATGAAATCGCTGGAAATCGATATCTTGGGGCGCACTTCCCGAATCCGGCGCACGATAGATTTATATTCCAGCGACGTATACCCGCGCTTCATCGCTGCCAGAATACGGTCTGAGCCATGCTGTGCAGGCAGGTATAAATGATCGACCAGCTTCGGTACCTTGGCGTAGGTGTCGATCAGGCGCTGCGAAAATTCTTTAGGATGGCTGGTAACGAAACGGATGCGCTCCACGCCGGGAATGTCGGCGATATACTCGAGCAGCAGTGCAAAATCTGCGCTTTCGCCATCAGCTGAATGCTTGCTCATCGTACCGCGATAAGCATTCACGTTCTGACCGAGCAAAGTGATTTCTTTGACGCCTTGTGCGGCTAAGCCGGCGACTTCGGACAGCACATCGTCAAAGCGACGCGAGACTTCTTCACCGCGTGTGTAGGGCACCACGCAGTAACTGCAATATTTGCTGCACCCTTCCATGATCGATACAAAAGCAGTAGCGCCATCGACTTTGGCAGCCGGCAGGTGGTCGAATTTTTCTATTTCTGGAAAACTGATATCGACTTGCGAAATGCCTGAGGACCGCCGGGCATTAATCAGTTGCGGCAATCGATGCAAAGTTTGTGGGCCGAATACCAAGTCTACGTACGGCGCACGATTAATGATGGCTGCGCCCTCTTGCGAGGCAACACAACCGCCAACCCCGATCACCAAATCGGGCTTGTTGAGTTTAAGTTCGCGTAAGCGACCCAAATCCGAGAACACTTTTTCTTGCGCCTTCTCACGCACCGAACAGGTATTCAGCAAAATCACGTCGGCGTCTTCAGCTCGGTCGGTACGGGTCATACCGTCGGCTGCATGGAGCACGTCCGCCATTTTGTCCGAGTCGTACTCGTTCATTTGACAGCCGAAGGTTTTGATAAATACTTTTTTTTGCATGAGAAGATGACGGCTGACGCTGCGTTAAGTGTGTTGGAAATGATCGGAACAGAGGGTCTACTATCAAAAGGAAACGCCGGTGACTCCCCTTCTTGCGATAGGCGGGTTCCTTTTAGAAACGGGCTAATGCATTGAAAATACAATACAATTTTTCGAGATCGCTAGTTTAACGTACTTCAGGAGACATGCCAAAATGAAGCGTTGCCGTAGGTAGGATGCAGCGCATTAGTTGAACCTGTTGAAACATACCTGTGTGCCCACTTATTGGGATTTTCGCCCAGATAAAATTTGTTTGTAAGGGAGTGTTCTGAGAGAGCATCGTAGTTCCCCCTCCCCTGACCACAGAAAATTTCTTCCGCACCCAAAGGCAAACGACGATTCACTTAATTTATCCAAAAATCGGGCTACTCGCCATCCTGTTTTGCTATCAATCGCTCGGGTGCGAGTACGCCGAATTCTTTGATGTTTGCTGTTCCTAGCAATTTACCATTGCTCTGGCGATACACACGCACGCGCCCTTCCTCTTGTGGCATTAACACCCCTTCTTTGCCTAATGACAAACGTTGTCCTTGAAGAAAACGTACCGCCAGTTCGTCCGGTAAATGTAAGGGGGGGAAAGAAAGCAACAGGGCATCGACTGCAGCGAGCAGGTTCACGCGTTCCGTTTCCGGGGTAGCAGTAAGACTGTCCAGGGTCACAGCCTGCTCTAAAGTGAGATCAGCAACCTGAGTGCGGCGTAATGCCCGCAAGTGTGCGCCACAACCCAGGAGGCGTCCGATATCCTCACCGAGAACCCGGATATAAGTGCCCTTGCTGCACGTGACGCGCAAAGTGAGATACGGCGCCTGGTACTCCAACAGTTGCAGATCATGAATGGTGACAGGGCGTGCTTCACGCTCTAAAGTAATGCCTGCGCGGGCATATTCGTAGAGCGGCTTACCATCACGCTTGAGTGCGGAATACATCGGTGGTATCTGGTGGATCGGGCCGCGAAATTGAGAGAGTGCCGGCTCAATCTGATCCAGTGTGATATTCACTGCGCACGTGTGAACGGTTTCACCTTCCGTATCGCCCGTGGTCGTCGTGATGCCAAGATGGAGGATAGTTTCGTAGGTTTTGTCAGCCTCCAACAAATCTTGAGAAAATTTGGTGGCTTCTCCAAAACAAAGCGGTAACAGGCCCGTCGCAAAGGGATCTAGCGTGCCGGTATGACCGGCTTTTTTTGCATTTAGCAAACGCTTGGCTTTGATCAGCGCATCGTTGCTGGAGAAATCGACCGGCTTGTCTAATAGCAGAACGCCGTCAATCGGTAAGCGAATTTTTTTTGTGGGAGTTACCATCTTGAATTACATTTTTTGTCAGTCCTCAAGTGCTGATGGACTGCTAGTAACAGACTACTAGTTCACTTGAATAACCTGAAGTAGCTTGATCAACTGCTTCAGTTGTCGTCCGCATCTTTGGCGCGGACGGCATTGGCTTTGTCGATTAGACTGGATAATTCCATTCCGCGAGAAATGGAAGTGTCATGCACAAAATGTATTTGAGGCAGGGTGTGAATCGTCAGACGGCGGCCAAGCTGACCACGAATAAATCCAGATGCCTGGGTCAAACCTTGCACCGTGTTAGCGACCGCTTCTTTATTGTCGTTAAGCATAGTGAAGAACACTTTGGCATGTGCATAATCAGGCGTCACTTGTACTTCGGTGATCGTGATCATGCCTACACGCGGGTCTTTCAACTCGAAAGCAATGATTTCTGACAGGTCGCGCTGGATTTGATCTGCGACACGCAGACCACGTCCAGGCATTGATTTACTATGTTTAGCCATGTTTATCAAAAACGCCGAAACTCATATTTTGTCTTAGCGACAGGTATTCCAGCATATTTACTGCAACACCGGCCACTAAGCCATTACAGAGATCGTGCGATTTCTTGAACCTCAAATACTTCCAGTTGATCGCCTTCTTGAACATCATTGAAGTTTTTCAAAGTCAGGCCACATTCGAAACCTGATTTAACTTCCTTCGCATCATCCTTGAAACGTTTAAGTGAGTCGATTTCACCCGTCCAGGTAACGACATTGTTGCGCAATAAACGCACTGAAGAGCCGCGTTTGACGAGACCTTCAAGTACAAAGCAGCCTGCAATCGCACCAACTTTGCTTACCAAAATAACCTGGCGAATCTCGACTAATCCCAATGCCTGTTCGCGTTTTTCAGGAGCAAGCATGCCGGACATCGCTGCTTTGACATCATCGATGGCATCGTAAATGATGTTGTAGTAGCGAATATCAACGCCATTGGCTTCGGCCAATTTACGCGCTGACGCATCAGCCCGCGTGTTAAAGCCGATGATGACCGCTTTCGATGCGACAGCCAGGTTGACATCCGATTCCGAAATACCGCCGACGCCTGCATGAACCACCTGCACCCGTACTTCGCTGGTAGACAGTTTTTGCATCGAATGTACCAATGCCTCTTGCGAACCTTGAACGTCGGTTTTGATGATCATCGGCAGATTTTTGACTTCGCCTTCACCCATCTGTTCGAACATGTTTTCCAGTTTCGCCGCTTGCTGTTTGGCCAGCTTAACGTCACGGAATTTTCCTTGGCGGAACAAGCCGATTTCCCGCGCTTTGCGCTCATCAGCCATGACCATGACTTCTTCACCCGCAACAGGTACTTCGGTCAAGCCTTGGATTTCCACCGGAATCGAGGGGCCCGCCTCGGCAATACTCTTGCCGTTTTCGTCCAGCATGGCACGAACGCGACCGTAGGATGAACCTGCCAGCACCACATCGCCGCGTTTCAATGTGCCGGACTGCACCAGAATAGTTGCCACGGGGCCGCGACCTTTATCGAGGCGCGCCTCAACCACTAACCCACGGGCGGGAGAATCTTTAGACGCTTTCAGCTCCAGCACTTCCGCCTGCAATAGTACTTGCTCAAGCAGATCATCAATCCCCGCGCCAGTTTTGGCCGACACTGGCACAAATGGCGAATCGCCACCATACTCTTCAGGCACGACTTGCTCAGCAATCAGTTCCTGTTTGACGCGATCGAGATTCGCACCCGGCTTGTCAATCTTGTTGATTGCAACAACTAGTGGTACTCCGGCTGCTTTTGCGTGAGCAATCGCTTCCCGTGTTTGTGGCATCACGCCATCGTCGGAGGCGACCACCAAAATAACGATATCAGTCGCTTTTGCACCGCGAGCGCGCATTGCTGTAAATGCCTCATGGCCCGGCGTATCGAGGAAGGTAATCATGCCGCGCGGCGTTTCTACGTGGTAAGCGCCGATATGCTGCGTAATGCCGCCCGCTTCGCCGGAAGCCACTTTGGCGCGACGAATGTAATCAAGTAAAGAGGTCTTACCATGATCGACGTGACCCATGACGGTAACGACAGGCGCTCTCGGTAGCAGTTCGTAATCGACCTGCTCGCCACCATCGGCCAGCAATGCCTCAGGATCGTCGAGCTTGGCCGCAAAAGCTTTGTGTCCCATTTCTTCGACCAGAATCATGGCTGTTTCTTGATCGAGCACCTGATTAATCGTGCACATCTGACCGAGTTTCATCAAATGTTTGATGACTTCAGAGGCTTTGACGGACATTTTGTGGGCAAGTTCAGCCACAGTAATCGTTTCAGGAACGTGTACATCTTTAATGACAGCTTCAGTCGGTGCCTGAAAATTGGTTTCACGCTCATCATGCGCATGACTATGAGACGGGCGACGACCTTTTCCACCACTGCGCCATGCGTCACGTCCACCGCCCGGAACTGCTGTATTTCCACGAGGCTTGATGCCACCCGGCGCACCACGTTTTTTCGCGTCGTCTTGCCAGGTTGAAGAAACATTGGCCGACTTGATTGCTTTCTTTTCAGTGATCGCAGGTTTCCTCTCTTCTTTTTTCTCGCCAGGCTTTTTATCTACTGGCTTGTGCAGTGTCCCTTCCGGCACTTTTGCTGCCACTGGCACCGGTTCCGGTGCTTTTATGGCCCTGCGTGGCGCATTCATCATCGCTTTAATCTGTGCGACTTCATCTGCAACCACTTTGCGTGCTTGTTCAGTGACGGCCGCTTTTTCGGCGGCATCTTTTGCAGCTAACGCAGTTTTTTTCTTTGCCTCGTCATTTGTCACGCGTTTTTTTTCGGCGACAATCACATCAGCTGCTGGCTTTGCCGCGAGTTTAGCTTCTAAAGCGGCTTCAATTTTTGCAGCATTTTCAGCTTTTTGCAGAGCTTTAGTCTGGGCTTCCTTTTCGGCTTCCAGTTTAGCTAAACGCTCTTGCTTTTCATGCAAATCTGCTTCTTGTCGAGCGATGAACTCGGCTTGACGGCGAGAATCTTCTTCACGACGGACACGTTCCGCTTCATCAACAATAGGCTCTACCGCGATCGCAGGCATTTCTTCAACGGTCGGTTCGTCGCGTTTAACGAAAGTACGTTTTTTACGGACTTCAACTTGAATGGTCCGTGATTTCCCCGTCGCGTCAGCCTGTTTGATTTCAGTTGTCTCTTTACGCGTCAGGGTAATTTTTTTCTTTTCGCTATCCGACGTTGTACCGTGTGACCGGCGCAAATGCTCAAGAAGCTTGTCTTTATCATCTTTAGACAACACATCGGACGTGGAGCCTTTTTCAACACCAGCAGACCGCAACTGCGTGAGCAGTAGGTCGGCGGGCATTTTAAGCTCGGTGGCAAATTGGGCTACGTTGTTACTCGCCATTCAGTCCTCTTTTCTATGTGGCTCGGCGGATAAAATAGGGGAATTATCCAGTTCAATTGGCTTCGGCGAGATTCCATGCTTTGGCTTGCAGTTCCTTGGCATGATTATCGTACTTGGCGTCAATGAGTTTCATTTCATCGTCGGTCACATCTTTAAATTCATCTTTAATTAATTGCCGCGCACGCTCGGATGACAGAGCCAAAATCGCACCGAATTCGTCATATGCCAACCCGGCAAAAGCTTCAATCGTTTTAATTCCGGCCAAGCCTAATTTTCCTGCTGTTACGCGATCCATGCAGTCGAGGTTGGCGAGCGCATCGTCCATACCTTCCAAGCCCTCTTCCGAAGCGATGGCTTCCGTAACCAGGGCGTCACGAGCACGGGTACGTAATTCATTAACGGTGTCTTCGTCGAATGATTCGATTTCCAGCATTTCAGTAATGGGCACGTAGGCGATCTCTTCCAAGCTGGCAAAACCTTCCTCGATCAAAATATCGGCGACTTCTTGATCGACGTCGAGTTTTTCCATGAACAGAATGCGAATCGAGGCGGTTTCGACAGCAGACTTATCGGCTGATTCTTCCGCAGTCATGATGTTGATTTTCCACCCTGTTAATTCGGCAGCCAAGCGTACATTTTGTCCACTGCGCCCGATGGCAATAGCGAGATTTTCCTCATCTACTACGACATCCATTGCATGTTTTTCCTCGTCGACCATGATCGAAGATACGTTGGCTGGAGCCAGTGCGCCAATGACGAACTGCGCAGGATCATCCGACCACAATACGATATCAACCCGCTCCCCACCTAATTCGCCTGTAACGGCTTGCACGCGTGAGCCGCGCATACCAACACAGGTGCCAATTGGATCAATGCGCTTATCTTCGGTAAATACGGCGATCTTGGCACGCACGCCCGCATCGCGCGCAGCCGATTTTATTTCAAGAAAACCTTGCTCAATCTCGGGCACTTCCAACTCAAAAAGTTTCATGATAAATTCTGGCGCGGTTCGCGACAGAATGACTTGCGGTCCACGCGCATTGCGATCGATGCGCAGAATGTAGGCGCGCACACGGTCGCCAATACGTAGGTTTTCTTTTGGAATGGTCTGGTCACGCGGCAGACGGGCCTCAATTTTTCCGGACTCGACGATGGCATCGCCACGTTCCATGCGCTTGATTGTCCCTGTTACGAGAGAATCACCGCGATCAAGGAAATCTGCCAGGATTTGCTCGCGCTCGGCATCCCGGATGCGCTGCAATACAACCTGTTTTGTATCCTGTGCAAAACGGCGACCAAAATCGACGGACTCAATCGGCTCTTCGATATGGTCATCGATATCGATATCTTCGATCTGTTCGAGTGCCTCGAAGTGCAAAATTTCCTGGTCTGGCAATTGAAGACCGGCCTCATCGGGCACAACATGCCAACGGCGGAAAGACTCAAATTCGCCCGTTTCACGGTTAATAGTGACACGAATGTCAACATCGCCTTGGTAACGTTTTTTGGTCGCCTGAGCAAGCGCGTGTTCAAGCGCTCCGAAGACGATATCCGTATCGACATTTTTTTCGCGCGCAAGCGCATCGACTAACAATAATACTTCGCGACTCATGCTTTGCGACTCCTAAAATCCACATGCGGCACCAAGCGTGCCTTATCCACATCGGCGAGTGTAAAATCCAACAGCGCCGGACCATCCTTACCTTCAAATTCCAACTTCAACTGATCACCTTCCGGTTCGCATAAAACACCTTGAAAGGATTTGCGATTCGGGGTGCCAGACATCGGTAAACGCAACTTGATCAGTGCCTCTGATCCTGCAAAACGCACATAATCAGACAATTTTTTTAGGGGCCGATCAAGACCCGGCGATGAAATCTCAAGTCGCTCATAATGGGCATTTTCAACTGTCAAAACATGCGACAACTGATGACTGACCGTCGCACAATCCTCAACTGTGATCGGGCCCTTATCTGCATTTTCCAACGGAAAATCAATGTAAACGCGAAACAATCCCCGTTCGGCGCGCTCGAAATCGACTAGCTCGTAGCCCAAACCGCATACCGTTTTTTCGATCAATTCCAACAGTTGCAAGACAGTTCTCCGTTTAAGTCAACAATAGGGATGTACGTAAAAGTCATTTAGCAAAAAAAAAATGGGCAGATGCCCATCCTTCCAATACAAAACCACGAGTAGATAGCACCTAACTGCAATCTTGCGAGCTAACTGTTACTAGCCGCCGGATTATAAACGATTTATGCCTACATCACAATCACAGAAAGAAGTGATTTGCGTAAAACATCATATCAAATCAGGCACTTGAAGCATTGCGCATTGGCAATATTATTTTGCGGAAACGTAAAGTATTTTTTGCTTAAATTTTTGATCGACGACGTGGGGTACTTTGGGCTATACCGGTAGGTCCCCGCGATGGGCCTGCATTGCGACGCGGTTGAGCCATATTGGCAAATCCAAAGGTGGTTTGTAGCGGATCCGGCTGGCGGCCTCGCGATTGTCCCGAACTGTTGCTGCCACTTTGTCTCTGGCCTCTAGCCTGTCCTGGAGGCAATCCTGTTTGAGGCGATCCTGGCCCTGTTTTCCCGTAACCGTTGTTGCCAAGATGATTACCATTTACATTGCGACTTGTGTGGGCGCTGCGAGCTTTGGGATTGATTTGCGCCGACATTTTTTCTAGTCCGCTGACACTTAACAAAGCCCGAACATCATTTTCTTCCATTTCTTCCCATCGGCCACGTTTCAAGCCGGATGGCAATGTCATCGCACCATATCGGGTGCGAATGAGGCGTGACACGGTCAATCCAATGGCCTCGAACATGCGGCGGACTTCACGATTACGACCTTCACCGATCGTTACCCGGTACCATTTATTGACCCCTTCCCCACCACCATCTGCAATTTTTGAAAATTGGGCGAGGCCATCGCCTAGCTCTACGCCAGCCAGCAATTTTTGACGCATGCCTTCTTCCAATTCACCCAGTGTGCGCACTGCATACTCACGGTCAATACCATAGCGTGGGTGCATCAGGCGGTTGGCCAGATCACCTGATGTGGTAAATAGCAATAAACCTTCGGTATTAAAATCGAGGCGGCCTACGGCCAACCATTTTCCAGCTTTCATTGTGGGGAGGCGGTCGAATACGGATGGCCGACCATCTGGATCGTTATGACTGACAATTTCCCCGGCGGGTTTGTGGTAAATCAAGACCCGTGGTGGGCGTTTGCTGACCTTGCGTTGAATTAACTTGCCATTAATCCGCACCTGATCAGCTGGCAAAATGCGTTGCCCGATATGGGCCGGCTCACCATTGACTGAGACGCGTCCGGCAATGATTAATTCTTCCATGTCACGGCGCGAGCCCAGCCCCGCTTCAGCCAATACCTTGTGCAGTTTAGGCGCATCATCATCCGCAGTGAGGTCACGCCGCACTACTTTTTGCCGACCCTCTCGTGAAGATTTCTCGCTTACATCGCTACCATTGAGAGACTCATTATCAAATGCCTCGGAGGTCACATAGGAAAAAATCGTATCTGCCTCGTTGGGCTTTGGCTGCACTTGGGATGGTTTGCTACCTGGCTTAGTCGATTGTCTGCTGTTGGATCCGAATTTTCCAATACCTCTTGATGACTTGCCAGAGAGTTCCTTTTGATCGCCCCGATTGCGATTGCTAAACTCACTGCGTGGCTCTGCAGGACTCGATACAACGTCGCCCCCCAGTAGCGGCGCTGCCTGCTCGTTCTCGGGCGAGGCAAGCAGCGGCTGGGGATTCTCATTCTGATAACTGGAAGACACAACACGTGGTGTTCTCGGGCCTCTGCTGGCGCGGGGGCCGCGGATTGGGCGTGCCGTGCGTTCAGATTGAGAAGAGTCGGGGATGGATGCAGAACCTTCTGCAGGTAGCTTGACACGTTTGTTCATTTTTTTCGTCTCTTTGATCTCGGCAGAGGGCGAGTCGGTTGCACTTATGGGGGGTGCGTCAGTGGGTTTAATTGGATTCATCATTCTCTTGATTGTGCTGTCCAAGGGCATCGTCCATGACGACATCTAACACAGGCTCGGGTGAAAAAAATTCAATATCAATGGGGCTGGAAACCGCGTCAGACTGAACGGTTGCTGCGACGATGTCGTCAAGGCAAAGGGACGCTTTTTCGGGTAAAAAATTGATGGTTGATTGATTGAGGTTGGCTTCCAACTCTGCGTCGAGAGCTTGCATTTCCATTAACGCACCACCTTGCATGTCGCCTTTGGCCACTTGTTGCAGTGGCGGAAGTTGCGCCAGGGAAGTCAACCCAAGATCATCCAAAAATTGCTTGGTTGTTGCAAACAAGGCTGGCCGCCCAGGAACGTCTCGATGACCAATGGCATCAATCCATCCTCTTTCTTCTAACATTTTGATGGTGTGAGAATTAACGGTGACGCCACGTATTTCCTCAATATCCCCACGCGTTACCGGCTGCCGATAAGCAATAATAGCAAGCGTTTCCAGAGTTGCGCGCGAATATTTGGGGGGTTTTTCTGGATTGAGCCGATCCAGATACATTTTCATCTCAGGCCGACTCTGAAAACGCCAGCCCGTGGACAGACTGACCACTTCAATACCCTTGCCTGACCAATCATTACGCAATTCTTCAAGCAGAAGTTCGATTGTGTCAGCGCCGACTAATTCGACACCTTCTCCGTCGTTGCCATAAAGCTTCTTCATCCCACTAATGGATAGCGGCTCATGGGCACATAGAAGTGCGGTTTCGAGGACTTTTTTCGCCTCAATAGTATTCATGGTTGGCTCTTACTACTTGTTTTGCAATTGCTTGCGAGGAGATAAATGTTTACACGATTCAACGACAAGCATCTATTGATGCCGCCCGACTAGAGTACGTTGATACTGTATTCCGACGCCTAAGGAGAAGGTATTGCGGGCGAGAATACAAGGTTGGGTGCTGATGGCGGTTAAACCCACGACCATCGAATTGTAAACGATCTTATTTTATTTCAGAATGGTTCGTTTTAGAAAGATGATGCCCACATCCTTGATAGTTTGGCGAATTGTACCTTATTGAGGAACGAGCGGGATATTTTCAAAAGAGTGACCAATCAATTTCTAAAAACAATGCTCCGGTCCGGGAAAGGAGTGGTCTTTGACTGCTGCGATATAGGCCATAACGGCGCGATCAATACTAGTTTGCCCCTCCATAAAATTTTTTACGAAACGCGCTTTTCGTCCCGGGAATACGCCCAGCAAATCATGCATCACCAACACCTGCCCCGAACAATCTGGCCCCGCACCGATTCCAATGGTGGGAATCGTGAGCAACGCCGTGATTTCTTTACCGAGTGCCCGGGGTATCGCCTCCAGCAATAACATGGACGCACCGGCTGACTGTAGCGCCAATGCGTCAGTCTTTAACAGCGCAGCACTTTCCATCGATTTCCCCTGGACTTTATAGCCGCCTAACTGATGTACCGATTGTGGCGTCAATCCTAAGTGAGCGCATACCGGAATAGCCCTTTCGGTCAAGAATTGGACGGTTTCGGCCAGCCATGCGCCGCCTTCAAGCTTCACAATCTGTGCGCCAGCCTGGATTAAAATCGCCGCATTAGCGAACGCAGATTGGGGTGTTGCATAGCTGCCAAATGGCATGTCCGCCATGATTAAGGCATTTTTGTTGCCGCGGGCGACGCTAGTGGTATGGTAGACAATATCGCTAACGGAAACCGGTAAGGTAGAAGCCTGTCCCTGACATACCATGCCCAACGAATCGCCGACCAATAACATGTCGATGCCGCAGCGATCCATCAAAGCGGCAAAACTAGCGTCGTAACAAGTGAGTACCGCAATTTTTTCACGATGATTATGCATCGCTGCGATAGCTGGAATGGTGACTGCCTTTCTTTCTGGTGGAATGGTGTCGGACTTGCCAGCTTGGCCCTGTGCATTATTTTCCAGATAGTCTGCCATTGTTATTCTCCACGATTAAAAAATTCTCGTTTGCCACGCATGTGTTTGATTTGAGTGAGTAGCAAGTTAAAGTCGTCGGCCCGTTCAATGGGGTTGAAATGTTCTGCATTGACAATGAGCAAAGGTGACGCATCGTAGTCATAAAAAAACCGGCTATACCCTTCTGCCAGACGGGTCAGATAAGTTTCGGAGATGCCTTCTTCCATCGAGACACCCCGCTTGTGGACACGCGCAATCAGGGTATCTGCATCGGCTTGCAGATAAATTACCAGATCAGGTTTGGGTGCCTGCAAATGCAGCTGATGGTAAAGCTGTTCGTACAAATTAAATTCATCATCGGCGAGCGTCAGACGCGCAAAAATTGGATCTTTATCCAGCAGAAAATCAGATACCAAACGCGTACTAAACGAATCTGTTTGCACCAGATCGTGCAGTTGACGCAATTGATTTAAGCGTTGAAACAAAAAAAACATTTGCGTCGGTAACGCGTAACGTGCAGAGTCACGATAAAACCTCTCGAGAAAAGGGTTGTCCTGAGGTTGTTCCAGTAATACCTGCGCACCAAAACTATCAGCGATTTTGCGTGCTAGAGAGGTTTTGCCAACGCCGATGGGGCCTTCGACAACGATATAACGGTATTGGTCAAAATTCATTGGATGCGATGCGTTTAATCATGATCGGAAAATAAAATAGCCAGCAAATACAGTCCAGCCCACAGGTAATCGAATTTGAACGGCTGGTGCATACAGAACATTACAGAACATGGCAAAGGGTATAAATACCGTGAGTGTAATCGCTTCTTGCAAAATCTTCAGTTGGGCAAGGGAGAATTGCAGGGAGATTGGCTATAACCAATGCGGTTTGCAGGTAACTGCAATAGGTATTCAAATAGGGCGATCCACCAGGCTTTCTCCGAGAAATCTTTTCAATGACCGTACCAGGCCACCATCATGAAAACGTTGGAAAGTAGGAGTGATCCGACTGTTTGAACAATGACAGGAATGTACATGACGTTTCATTTCTTGTGATCTGTACGCTGTTATTCAAGTACAAAAACAGTCAGGTATTAAAATAGCGCTCTATTTTTTGCGCAGCAACACCAGCCACAAACTGATGCCCAAATCCTTGACCGGGAATGACAACCATTGGGTCAATCTGTAGTAGCGGGATAAGTGCGAAGGCACGTTGAGTCAAGCGAGGATGAGGCACTGTCAGCGAGTCCGATGTAATTTCCTGGGTACCGTATAAAAGAATGTCGAGGTCAAGTGTGCGAGGGGCATTCTGATAGGGGCGTTCCCGCCCGGATGCGTGTTCGATAATCTGCAGTTCCTGTAGCAAGATGAGTGCTGGCAGCTGTGTTTGAATCTGCACAACGGCATTGATGAAATCAGCGCCTTTAGCATCAATGGGCGCGCTGCGAAATAGAGGCGATTGCGCACTTAACTGACTGTCTGGCATCTGTTGTAAAGAGGTAATGGCTGCCCATACCTGAGCCGCAGCATCACCAAGATTCGATCCGAGACCAATGTAAGCGGTAATTTCAGGTTTGTGGGAACGGATCATTCGCCACCCTCACTGCTGCTCGTACCGCTATTATTTTTTGATTTGCTTCTACGGCGCTGGGAGCGCTTTTTAGTCGCTAGCCCACCGCCTTCCATTCTATTTTTGTCCGAGAGCAGTAGTTCACGGTCCGGGCTATCTGCTTCATAAAATTCGGTCCACCATTCGCCGATATCCGCATCGATTTCGCCTGAGGCGCAACGCAGTAACAAAAAATCGTAACCCGCTCGAAAACGCAAATGCTCTAGCAACCGATACGGTGCTTTACCAACGCGCCGTTCGAAACGCGGCTGCATGGCCCAAATGTCGCGCATGTCGGAACCGATTTTACGCTGCAACGCGAGTTTTTCTGTTTGCGATTCGAGCACATCATCGGCGGCCAGATGGAGAGCGGGAATAGGTAATTCGCCAGCCATCTTGTAAGCAGTCCATTTTTCCAGTACTTGGTGCCATAAGAGGGAGGCGAATAGAAAACCTGGCGAAACCGATTTTCCTTGATGTATCCGCGCGTCGGTTTCAGAAAGCGCCAGGGTGACGAACTTGATGCCAAGCGGCTGTTCCAACACCACATCGAGTAGCGGCAGCAAACCATGATGCAAGCCTTCTTTACGTAACTGCTGCAAACATGCCAGGGCATGTCCGCTCATCAAAAGTTTCAGCATTTCGTCAAACACGCGCGCTGCCGGGACGTTATCGATCAGGGCGGCCATGGCCGGAATCGGCGCACTGGTAGCAGGATCAATAGAAAATTTTAGGCGCGCTGCAAAACGCACTACACGCAGCATACGGATGGGATCTTCGCGATAGCGTGCTTCCGGCACGCCGATGATGCGCAGAATTTTTTTGCGGATGTCAGCAATACCACCGTGATAATCGAATACAGACTGACTGGCGGGGTCGTAATACATGGCGTTGATCGTAAAGTCGCGCCGTATGGCATCTTCATGTTGTACGCCGAAAGTGTTGTCGCGCAATACGCGGCCATGTTCGTCCTTAGGGGCTTCATTCGATGATGCCCCGCGAAAGGTGGTGACCTCTAGCAGATCTTGACCGAACATGACATGCACAATCTGAAATCGGCGGCCGATAATGAAGGCACGTCGGAATAATCGTTTGACCTGCTCAGGCGTGGCGTTGGTCGCGATGTCAAAATCTTTTGGTTTGACGCCTAAGAGTAAATCACGGACTGCACCCCCCACCACAAATGCCTTGAAACCTGCTTCTTGCAAGGTTTGCGTAACACGTACCGCATTTGATGACAACAAGCCGGGATCAATACCATGTTCCTTGGGACCGAGGACAACAGGCTGGCTACGATCGAGTGCCTTAGCTTTACCAAGAATTTTACGAATGAACTTTTTAATCATTGAACAGTTTTAATAGTGGCCAGTTATGTGCTTTGGCATGGGCTTCAAGCTTGGCATTGGGATTGGTTGCCACCGGATGGGTGACCACAGACAGGAGCGGAATATCGTTGTGCGAATCGCTATAAAAATAGCTTTTGTCAAAATTACTTAATGATTTTCCCATCGCACCCAGCCACTCCTCCATGTGCCTGACCTTGCCTGCGCCGGAAGTGGGAATACCGATTAATTTTCCCGTGATGGTGCCGTCAGTGGTTTGCTCGGGCAAGGCAGCAATCAAATGTGCGACGCCAAGAGCATGGGCAATCGGCTCGGTAACGAAGTGGTTCGTGGCGGTGATGATGGCGATCAGATCACCCGCCTCGCGATGCTGCTGCAACAGGGCGCTGGCAGGCGGCAGGATAACGGGGATAATGACTTCCCTCATAAATTGCGCCCGCCATTCATCTAATTGGTTGCGTGGAAATTGGGCCAGCGTGCCCAGCGCGAATTCAAGATAAAGAACAGGATCCAGTGTGCCAAGCTGATACTGGGCAAAGAAAGCGGCGTTTTGTTTGGCGAACGCATCGGCTTCTACTGCGCCGATACGAACTAAAAATTGGCCCCATTCATAGTCGGAGTCCAGTGGAATTAAGGTGTGGTCGAGGTCGAATAACGCTAAATTCATGTATGTATTGCGCCTTCCATTTGCAACAAACTGTGAAGCAGCGGCAACGTGATGGGGCGCTTGGTTTCCAGTGAATAGTGATCAAGAGCGTCGAGCATCGTCGATAACGAGCGCATATCGCGTTGAAAATGAGACATCAGATAGGGTACCACGCCGGGCGATAGCGTCAAGCCACGTGCGCGTGCAGTTTCGGTTAGGGCCGTATTTTTTTCCGCATCGGTTAAGCCATGCACTTGATAGATCAAACCCCATCCCATGCGGGTACGTAAATCTTCCCGTACCGGCAGCAGTGCGGGAGGCATGGCCCCGGTACTAATCATCAAACCGCCGTTCTCGCGTATTCGATTGAATAAGTTAAAGGCTTCTATTTGACTCGCGGGAGACAATTTTTCGCAATCGTCCAGCAGATACAGGCTAATGTCATGCGTGTAGTGAAATGCGTTTGCTTCCGCGTCGGCAGAGATGAGGCGTGTTTGTGCCATAGATGCGAGTGCTTCTAGAAGATGACTTTTCCCCGATGCTGCCTCGCCCCACAAATAGACGAAGCAATCCCCCCTGGCCGGCTTTTCGCGTATGGAAAATTGCCGCATCAACGCGATTAATTCTGCATTTCTGCCAATTACAAATCTGTCTAAAGTTTGCGGCTTTGGAGTGCCCAAATCGAGTATCAACTGTCGCATGACTTTTACAGGTGTTAGGTCGGTCACGATTTCTAACCCCTCTTATAAAAACTACTGTCGAGGTAAAGACGCCGCAAATGTTTGAGCACAACCATCAAAATAGCGGATGCAGGCAAGGCCAGTAACACCCCGACAAAACCGAATAATTGGGCGAAGGCGAGCAAAGCGAAAATCACCGCGAGCGGATGCAATCCGATGCGCTCACCGACCAGGCGCGGTGTCAGGAAAAAGCCTTCCAGCACTTGGCCGAAGCCATAAATAAGCGCGACTGATACCAGCCCTTGAAATCCGGTAAATTGCAACACTGCAGCGATGAGTGCCAGGATCAAGCCTAGGCCAAAACCGACATAGGGCACAAAAACCAACAAACCCGTCACTATTCCAATGGGCAAAGCAACGTCAAAACCGGCAATCGATAGAGCAATGGAGTAATAGGCTGCCAGAATTAACATGACGAGCAACTGACCTCGAAGATATTGGGCCAATAGCACATCCACCTCATACGCCATGTCTACGGTCTTGCTAACCCACCGGCGCGGCACGGCATTTTTTAACCGGCAGAGTATGTCATGCCAATCGAGCAGGAGATAGAAAAGCACCACAGGGATCAGTACCAGAATAGCGATCCAGCCCACAATCGCGGTACCGCCCACTTTGACAGAGGCCAGCACGGCGTGCCAGATTTCGTCTCCGCTGACAGCAAATTGATTCGACAACATTTTTTTTATGCCGACGCTATCGAGATGGATATTTAAGCCTAGTTCGCGCAACTTGGGCCAAAGCAATCCATCCAGCCTGGCTAAAAAAATCGGAATCTGATCCTGTAGCAAGGGCACTTCGATCTGGAGCACTGGCACGACGATCAATATTAATCCTAGTCCTGCAGCGAACAGAAATAGCATGACGACCACCACCGCAAGCGAGCGGGGCATGCAGAACTTTCTAATACGTATGGCGGCGAGCCGATCAACCCCTGGATTGAGTACATAAGCAAAAATGGTTGCCGCAATAAATGGCGTCAGAATAGGGCCGAGAAGGAACAGGATCAATATCAGGACAAACCAAAGTCCCAACCACAGCGCTGTTTGTTTTTGTTCTAAGGTGAGCGGGAATGCCATGATCTTGAGGCGAGTTCTGGTCGGATTGAGGGGGTGATTTGATACAATAGCGCTTTGTCCGGCAGTAATTTGTCCGAACCCCTATTTTACCTTACCGCCTGCGCAGCCAATCACATCATGACTCCATCTTCCCATGTTTCCCTTTCCTACCGTGACGCTGGGGTCGATATCGACGCCGGAGATGCCCTGGTCGAAGCGATCAAACCGTTTTGCAAGCGCACCATGCGGGAAGGCGTTATGGGGAGCATTGGCGGCTTTGGCGGTTTATTTGAGATTAGCAAAAAATATAAAGAGCCGGTACTCGTCTCCGGTACCGATGGTGTCGGTACCAAACTCAAGCTCGCGTTTCAACTCAATCGTCACGATACCGTCGGTATTGATTTGGTCGCCATGAGTGTCAACGATATTCTGGTGCAAGGAGCCGAGCCCTTATTTTTCCTTGATTATTTCGCCTGCGGAAAATTAGATGTGCCCACGGCCACCGACGTGATTAAAGGTGTTGCTAAAGGCTGTGAGTTGGCTGGGTGTGCCTTGATTGGCGGCGAAACTGCCGAAATGCCGAGTATGTACCCCGCTGGCGAATATGATTTGGCCGGTTTTGCCGTCGGCGCTGTCGAAAAATCGAAAATCATCGATGGCAGCAAGATTGTGCCGGGCGATGTGGTGCTGGGCCTGGCTTCGTCAGGCATTCATTCCAATGGCTATTCGCTGGTGCGTAAAATTCTGGAAGTAGCCAAGCCGAATCTGGATGCCGATTTTCATGGCCGCAAACTAGCGGACGTATTAATGGAGCCGACCCGTATCTACGTCAAACCCTTATTGGCTTTGATGGAATACATGGAAGTTAAAGGCATGGTTCACATCACCGGCGGTGGACTAGTAGAAAATGTACCGCGCGTCCTACAAAAGAATTTGACCGCAATACTGGATCATCAGTGCTGGAATATGCCGCCCTTGTTTACCTGGTTGCAGCAGCACGGTGGCATCGCCAACGCTGAGATGCATCGCGTATTTAATTGTGGCATCGGTATGATCGTGATCGTGTCACAAGAAAATGCAGACGCGGCTTTCGCCCAGCTGGTCGCTGCAGGCGAAACAGTGAGTCGTATCGGCCAAATCAGGGAGCGCTCTGGAAACGAACCACAAACGATAGTGATATAAATTGAAGCAAAGGCACGCGTATTTTGTTGCAGATTGAAGCTGAAGTGCAATCCAGTGGCGTCTGTCCATCACAGAAAACACCACTGGTCATGAGGAACTCTTTACTCTGCCTTCAATGCTTCTACTTGGATCGACAGCTTTACTTCCGGCATCATCCTGGGCAAACCAATATTCAAGCCAAAATCGCTGCGTTTGAATTCGGCTGATGCATCTGCGCCACAAACTTCACGTTTATACATCGGATGTTGAATACATTTAAATTTATTGATCAGGAGAGTCAGTGGCTTGGTCACACCAAGCATGGTCATCTCTCCTTCGACTGCGACTGGCGTATCGCCACTGAATTTGATCGCAGTGCTTTTATACGTGATGGCTGGGAATTTTTGCACGTTGAACATGTCCGGCGATTTTGCGTGCTCTGACATTTTTGGATGGCCGAAATCGATCGAGCTAGCATCGATTGTGACATCAACGGTGCCCGTTTTAGCAACGCGATCGAGGGTGATTACGCCACTAGTCTTAGTGAATTTACCGCGCCAAAATGAAATGCCCATATGGTCGGCTTCGAAGCTTGGATAAGTGTGGCTAGGGTCGATATTGTAAGTTTGGGCGAATGCAGAGGGGCTGAGTGCAGCAATCAGGATTGCAAGTAGGGTAGTGAGTTTCATTGAATGCGTTCTTTCTATGATTTAAATGATGGCTCAGACTAGGACTAAGGAGCAGGACTAAAAATTTGCTGCCTTATACTTTATTTTATTACTTATTTATTGCTTTCTTTACGGTATTAGTGCGACATGGAACTTGATTACAACTTCATCGGCGACCGTGCTGGTGTCTTTCCAGTCACCTTCGCCAATGTTGAATATCAGGCGCTTAATAGGTAAAGCGCCTTCAAAAATTTGCATGCTTCCCTCTTTCTTGATGATGAGTGGAAAACTGACGTCCGTGGTTTTTCCTTTGATAGTAAGTTTGCCACTGACATCAAGTTTTCCGCCAGCAACCAATTTCATACCGTTCGATATGAAGGTAGCTTTGGGAAAGCGTGAGGCATTAAACCATTCTGGCTTGAGTACCTCCTTGTTGTAATCGACATCCCCCAGATCGAAACTGGCGATGTCGATTTCTATATTGGCTTTGGATGCTTCCGGCTTCTGGCTGTTGTACTCGATTTGTGCATTAAATTTTTTGAATTTCGCTTCCACCGGTACATTCATTTGTTTGAATACTGCGCCAATGCTGCTTTTTGCAACATCAACTTTGAGCAGGGGAGAGGCGAGAAGAGGCAAAGAGGGAGACAACCCGGCAAGCGCCATCAGGATGCTGCAATGCGCCAAGGAAATTTTAATTTGCATAAATAAGTATGTTGAGCTCACGAGGTGATGGGGGGCACTAGGGTAGCATGCGCTTCAACACATCATCCCGGTCAATGAAATGGTGTTTGAGGGCAGCAAGCACATGCAATCCTACGCCACCGAGCAACAGCATGTTCAGCATGAAGTGTACTTGCTTTAGTAGCGGCTTGAGTTCGGGATTAGGCGCCATCAGTACCGGTAGCGGCAACACCCCAAAATACACCACGGGAATCCCAGCCGCCATCGTGTAGTAATAGCCAGAGAGGGGGATCGCAAAAATCAGCACATACAGCAGACCATGTAAAACACTCGCCGCTTTTTTCTGCCAGAGGGGCATGCTCGACGGATAGGGCGGTGCAAAGTGAGTCATACGCCATAAAAGACGTAGGCAGGCAACACCCAAAATAGTAAGGCCGAGCCACTTATGCCAGGAGAAATATTTAAGCTTGGTCGGTGTAATGCCTGGAATATCGACCATGTTGAAGCCCAATGCAAACGCAGCGATGATCATGAGGGCGGTCAGCCAATGCAGGGCCATCGCAGTTTTTGTATAACGTAACATGGCTCGGTTTGCCTATAAAGTTAATCGACGTCAATATAACAAAAAAAATCGGCGCTCGCTTGGAATGCGATTCGTTAGGAAGAGGTGGTAACCAAGGACTTATCCTCCCCCAGGTTTATATTTTTTGTGCCAACTTTGCGGCGATGCCAAGGTAGTTCGAGGGCGTCATCGCTAGCAAATGTTCTTTGGCTTCATGAGGAATGGCCAATCCCAGCACGAATTCGCGTAAGGCTTCTTTGGAAATGCCTTTGCCGCGCGTCAGTTCTTTTAGCTGCTCGTAGGGATTCTCAATCCCATAACGGCGCATCACGGTCTGCACGGGTTCAGCCAGCACTTCCCAAGTGGAATCGAGATCCTGCTCCAGGCGAGTTGGATTCACTTCCAGTTTATTAAGGCCGCGCAGACAGCTGTCGTAGGCTAATAGCGTATAACCCAGTGCGACGCCGATATTTCGCAACACCGTGGAATCAGTCAGGTCGCGCTGCCAGCGCGATACGGGCAGTTTTTCTGCCATGTGTTTCAGCACCGCGTTGGCCAATCCCAAATTGCCCTCTGAGTTTTCAAAATCAATTGGATTGACTTTATGCGGCATGGTGGACGACCCGATCTCGCCTGCTTTGGTACGTTGCTTGAAATAACCGACCGAGATATAACCCCAGATGTCGCGGTTGAGATCGAGCAAAATCGTATTGGCACGGGCAAAAGCATCGAACATCTCAGCCATATAGTCGTGCGGCTCGATTTGGATCGTGTAAGCGTTGTAGGTCAAGCCTAGACGCTGTTCAATCACATTTTTTGAAAAAACTTCCCAATCAAAATCGGGATAAGCCGATAGATGCGCATTGTAATTGCCAACCGCACCGTTCATTTTCCCCAGGATAACGACAGCGGCGATGCGGCTTTGTGCATGTTGGAGGCGCGCCACTACGTTGGCGATTTCTTTCCCCAAGGTGGTTGGACTCGCGGGTTGACCATGCGTGCGTGAAAGCATGGGAACTTGCGCGTTGGTGTGCGCTAACTCTGTGAGCTTGCCAATCACCGCTTTCAGTGCGGGCAACATGACATTGTCGCGCGCGGCTTTTAACATCATGCCGTGCGAGGTATTGTTGATGTCTTCTGAGGTGCAAGCAAAATGGATAAATTCAGAGGCAGCGACCAGCTCCGGCACATCTTTGACTTGCTCCTTGAGCCAATACTCCACCGCTTTCACATCATGGTTGGTGACCGCTTCGATGGCTTTAATGTGTTCCGCATCGGCCTCCGTAAAACTATTCGCCATCTTGTCCAATAAAGCACTGGCACTGACCGAAAATGGCTGGATCTCTGTAAACCCTGCGTTCGACAACGCTTGCAGCCAAGCGATTTCAACCTTGACGCGATGATGCATGAAACCTGCTTCGGACAGAATCGGGCGCAATGGATCGATTTTGGCAGCATAACGGCCATCTAGTGGAGACAGGGCAGAAAGTGGGGAGAGTGACATGGTGTTAGCAGCGAGGAAGTAGTGAATAAAAGTGCGCTTGAAATAAGCAGTAATGCATGAAAATCCGAGGCAAGCTACAATTTTACCATTCGTACCGGCTCACAAATGCGCTATTCGCATCTAGCTACTTCCATTGGAATACGGGCCGAATCGATGGCGTTCCCCTAGTGCTATAATTGCACCAAATTTTAAATTGCAAAGCATCCATGAAACTTATCGGCTCCCTCCCCAGTCCCTTTGTGCGTAAAGTCCGCATTGTCATGGCGGAAAAAAAACTCGACTATGTATTTGTACTGGAGGATGTCTGGGCCGCAGATGCCACGATTCAGGAAACGAATCCGCTCGGTAAAGTCCCTTGCCTGATTATGGACGATGGCGGCGCGATGTTCGATTCACACGTGATTGTTGAATATCTTGATACGCTGACCCCTGTTGGCAAACTGTTGCCAACCAATGGCCGGGAACGCGCCGAGGTAAAATGTTGGGAAGCATTGGCTGATGGCATTCTGGATGCCGCCATTTTGATACGGTTGGAAAAAACGCAGCGTCCGGTCCAACTCCAGAGTCAAGCGTGGATCGACCGCCAGATGCGCAAGGTACATGCGGGTTTGAAAGCCATGTCCAGTGGCTTGGCAGATACTCCCTTTTGTACCGGTAATCAATACACCCTGGCTGATGCAGCCGTAGGTTGCGCCCTCGGTTGGCTGGCCTTCCGCTTTCCTGACATTGATTGGCGCACGGAGTATCCCAACCTTGCCAAGCTATTTGATAATTTGTCGCAGCGTCCCTCGTTTAAGGAAACTGTGCCGCAGTAATGTGATTCGATGTTGAGAGAAAGAGCCAATGAACATGGATTCATTGGCTTTTTTATTTTTCGGAACCAGCGTTTTCAGTGTGTCGCTCGAGCCTGCTTGAGTCATGAATGAAGTCCTGGTTAAGCAGGAGTAATGGATTGCGCATCCCTATCATAGAACCTGGTTTTATTCCGCACGACCCGGTCGCGCCAGACGCATTGCAGGGGATCACGCGTCAGCAGACTAATCCGAAACGTTGGGACGGTGCAGGCTGGACGACATTTTCCGAGGCCCTACGATTAGTCGGAATTGAGGTGCTTGAACACCGAACGGTAGGCGGTACTTTTGCCACTGATGCGGGGGGCATGGCGTTTGGCATGCCGCACGGCGTTGTAATTGCCCGTAGTGCAATGCAGATCGCAGAACTTCTTAAGGCAGCACAGGCGCATCAAGTCCCGGTAACAGTACGCGGAGGTGGGCTGACCACAGAAGGAGAATCGGTCGCTTTTGGTGGTGTGCTGCTCGACATGACAGGTATGAGCCAGGTGCTTGGCGTCGATAAAGATCAGCGCACGGTACGCACTCAAGCAGGCATTTTTTGGCATAGCCTCGCGGAAGTATTGCGGCGACAAAAAATGGATTATCTATCGGCGCCCCTTAACCTCACCTCATCGGTGGGCGGCACTTTGGGCGTGGGTGGCATCGATGTCAATTCCCCGCGCTTAGGTTGTAGCGCTGATCAGGCACTGGCCTTGCAAGTGGTGACCCCCACAGGGGAAATCGTTGAGTGTTCCGATCAGGAAAATGTCGAGCTATTTCAGCGCGTCATTCTAGGCTATGGGCAGTTTGGCGTAATCACCGAAGCCACGCTCAAGATACGCCCATTCACGCCACTGTCCATGCATTATTTTTACTACACCTCACTGCGCACAGCCCTAGAAGATCTACAACTACTCGACCGTAACGATGCTTCCGATTACTCCGGCATCTTGACGATGATGGATCAGGTGGTGAATTTGCTGGTGGCTTTTGATTCCGATGAACGCGAGGCAGCTTTTATGGCGCAATGGCGTAAACGGCTGCGCGGGCATAGCGAAACCGTATTTGCGCTGCGTATGGGGTGCAGTTTTGCATTGCGTCCTTGGCGTATACGCGAGGCGCTTTGGCTCTATGAGCGCAAGCGTCAATTATTTCCTGAATTTCGTCGTCCTGAACACATGCGAGACGGAAAAATTGTCGATCGCACTGTCGTATTCTCAAGAGCGGTATGGAAGTTTTGGGGCGGACGCCAAATGGTTATTCCCGATCTGGCGACATCGGAAGAAAAATTTATTGAGGCGGTATTGCGCGGCAATGCCGTGTGCAAAACATATTTCAAACATTACACGCTGTACTGCGTCGGCATCAAATTGCGTACCGATCATCAGCCGCATTACGAGATGTCCTGCATTCCGCCTGATGCCAACGAGCGCGCTTATGGTTGCGAATTCGAACCTATGCTCGGCAATACCATCTATAGCCGCGACCGGCTGCAATCCTTCAAGAACGACATCTATGATATTGGGGTGGAGATTGGAACGAGTTATTACCGTTTCGGCGGCATGATGAAAGGCTATATCCGGCGTGTGTTTGGTGATGCGGTGGTCGATAAGCATCTGGCGGCGAAACGTAAAGCGGATCCAGCAATGATCCTTAACCGGAATGTCCTATTTTGAAAGCGCGCGACTCTTCCCACTATCAAGGCTATGCAGCCTGTTCAGGTTGCAGCCTGTGCTTGCTGGCTTGCCCGGTGTGGCATGCTAGCCGCGACATTCGTTTCACGCCGCATGGGCGCGCCAAAGCCTTGCAGCATGGTGCGAGCGCGCAAGATCTGGTGGCATCGATTGATAGTTGCACGTTGTGTGGCGCGTGCGAACCGGCTTGTCCCGAGGAGATCGACTTGATTAGTATGGTCCTCGGTTTGCGTACGATGCTTGGACGTGCGCTGCCCGTCTCCATCGTATCTGTTCACACCCCGATACCTGCTACAGAAGAAGGTGCTCAGCGCACTGCAGCAGTATTGATTGTGCCGGATCGCGTATTGTCTGCCGATGCGATATTGCGCGAACACGTGGTGCAATTATTTGGCGGCAGCGCCAAGGCGCAGTTTGCTGTGGATATCGGCACGGACATTGCGTGGGCGCTGGAAGCAGGCGCTCCTATTTCCGACGAACGCCGACTGCGTTTTCTGACACCTTTACGTGTAGCGAAGCGGCTTATTGTGGGAGATGGCATTTTGTTGCGTGCACTGCGATCATGGCTGCCGGGAAAGAATATTGAAAGCATCGGGGTTGCCGCAAGTTCTCTCGATGTAGTCCGCACACAATTGCGCGCCACCGACTTTTATATGATCGAGCCGCGTGCCTATCATGCTGATCGTGAGCGGCTGGTAAACTATTATGATGCCTTGCGCCTCGCGCACGGTTGTGCGATGAACATGGATCTTCAGCGGCTGGCAATACCGACCACCGCCGGCAGCTTGCCGGATTTGCTGGGAATGAATCTGGTCAACCCGCAGAATCAAGCACGATGGATGCTGGAAGGACACGATTTTTTGCGCATCGTGGTGGAAGATGCAAGTGACATTGCTGTGTTTCAGGCAATCACGGACAAGCCCGTCTTGCATCTGTCTCAACTGATTTCCCGCTAAAAAACTCACCCCAAAGATAACCCATGCGTTCAGTTGATGTCATTATTGTTGGTGCCAGTTTGGCTGCTGCTGCTGCTGCCAAACGACTCACCGATTCCGGCCTGGAAACAGTCATTCTGGAGCGCAAAGAATTACCGCGCCATAAAATATGTAGCGGTATTTTGTCACCGCGCGGGCATCGTTTTTTGCTGGAAAATTTCGGCCCTTTGCCGCCGGAAATATTGCACGATCCAACCTGGTGCCGTGGCGTGACATTTCATTTCCCCAGCATGGTGTCGATGAGCATGGATTTTTTCGGCGGCAGCACCCCGCATCTGCACCGTAAATATTCTGATTATTGGGCGATTCAGCGTAGCGGTGCTCAGGTGCACGACCAAACATCGTTTTCGGGCTTAACCGATCACGATGACCACGTTATTGTGAATGCACGCCGACAGGGTGAAGAGATACAGTACCGCGCCCGTCATCTGATTGGCGCCGATGGCCCTACTTCTCTCGTAACACGGGCCATTTATCCCGACTATCCGCAGCAAATCCCGTGGTTTGTGGTCGGTCAGAAATTTCACAATATCATCGCCTGTCCGCTTGATCACGAATACTTCCATTTCTGGTTTCATCCCGAGCTGGGCCACTACACCTGGAGCCATGCGCGTGATGGCCAACAGATCGTTGGAGTAGGATTCAAGCGCGGCGACAAGTTCGATACCCGACATAAAAACGTGGTGCGTTATCTCGAAGAAAAACATGGCGTGGTACTCGATCCTTACACCACCGATGAAGGCTGTGCCGAGAACTTCGGCCCCTCGCTCATTAATCGCTACGTGTTTGGCAAAGGGAATGTGCTCGTGACCGGCCAGGCATCCGGTTTTCTGAATATGATCGGCGAAGGCATGAGTTGCGCGCTGCATTCAGGTGCGATTGCGGGTGAAGCCATTGTCGAAGCACGCTTACGCAATCGACCGGTGCAAGAGTTGTATCGCAAAATGATCGCCTCTGAAGTACGGCGAACCACCGATCAATGGAACCCGCTCAAGATAGCCTTCGCCCGGCCGCACGAAGCCGACTTCCCTGCAGCATTGATGCAATTGAGTTGGCGTGAACGCAGGCTGGTAATGCGAGATTTATGGCGCTTCATAGTGCTGTTCAAAGAATTCAAATGGGGCCGCCAAATAGCACGCGCGGCACTAGCTCGGACAATGAGCGAGAATTATTCGAACAAGTACTGGCTATAACGTATAGAGAACTGATGCAATTGAGTATCAATTGTCGCTTGCGGTTCAATGCTGTGGGCGAGTGGGATTACGTTCATTACGGTGCACGAAGCGCACCAATTCTGGTTCCGTTGGGCTAACACTGGTGCATGAGGCGGGCCTATCCCTGTTGTTATCCCAAGTTTATGCAAAGATCGGGTTAAGACGCTTGCACCAGAAAAACGATAGGGAAACCTCAACTCAACAAATCAACTACATCGATCATCCGCTGTGCAAGATCGGCCAGCTTTAAGTTCTTATCCATCGCCAGACTCCGCAACTTGCGATACGCCTCTTCTTCCGAGCAATGATGGCGTGCCATTAATAAGCCTTTAGCACGTTCGATGGTTTTTCTATCGGCCAACCGGGCTTTGGTATCCGATAATTCAGAGCGCAATTTTTGATCCGCATTAAAGCGCGCCATCGCCACATCAAGTACCGGCTTGATCCGCTCCGAATGTAGTCCCGCAACAACGTAAGCAGAAACCCCGGCATCCATGGCCGCCTGCATGTTTGATTTATCGGGATTTTCAGTAAATAAAACGATAGGCCGCGGCGCGTCACGGGTTGCGATCACCACATGCTCTAACACATCGCGCGCATCCGACTCGGCATCGATAATGATCATATCAGGCTGCAACTGCACCACGCGCTCAGGCAAATGTAGGTCGGCGGGGAATACGGCAATGATGTTATAACCCGCCTCCAGCAAGCCTATACGCAATGCACGCGCTCTTTCAGCCTGCGCCCAGACCACATCATCCGGTTCCTCTTCGGGCGGCATGACTGTGTTAATAACAATAATCCGCAAATTGCGCATATCGTTGGGAGGGGGAGACTTCATAGGGATAGCGATGCTCGTTAATGAATGCGAATGCGGTGGAATTTTAGTAAAGAATCCCTATGCAAGAATCGCACCCACGGTTTGAAGTGCGAATTGTAACTGTCATGGTGCTAAATCGCACGCGCTATGCTTTTGCCGAGTTCTGAGCAGCATCCTAAATAGGCGTTACACAAAATTGTCTCCGCAAGACCGCCCACGAAGACAGTACGCCGGGTCGGGAAAGAATCACCACATCATTGGAAGATTGCACATCGGCAGGGGTAATACCGCCCCTATTGAGGAAACCGAAAACGATATGAACAGACCGTTTTTCTTAGTATGGGACCGATCTATTTCGCATTTAAAAGAATGCGTCAGAACACCAGCAACAACAAGGAAATGACTTTATGCGCACCCCCAGATTACCGTCATTTTTTAGTTCCGGGCTTCGCGTCCTGATTTAAAAAACCTCGCTCCTTGCTTTGCCTTTGTGCCAAAAATTCCTGATAATCTGCGTTCAGCGCATTGTATTGCGCCACAAGTCCGTTATACATTTCGACATCGGCATCGGTGCTCAATATCAGTTTTCCATCGACTACTTTAGTCTCCCCTAGACGTGACTGAGCAAATGAGAGAATTCGTCTGCGAATATCCACTTGCCCGCGCATCTTTTCGCCTAGCTTAATTAAATAATCATATACGTTGACACTAGAACTTTCCAGGTCCTGCATAAAATCTGCTTTACTGGGGAAATTGAGCGTCGCAAGCTCTTCAATGCGCTGCTTAAATAAAGTATCGATTTCGCGAAGCAATCGTTCCGCACTTGCTTCGGAAGCCTCCAGCGAAGCCTTCCCTTCGTCAATACCACGCTGCGTAACGATGTTGGTCGGCAATAAAATATTGCCGTACCCATTGGACACCAAGTCAGCAGAAAAATGTTTGTCCGCTTCATATAGTTTTAAGGTGGAGTTCAGCACAATCATGATAAATTTATCGACATACGAAATCCCTACGCGCTCCACGTTGAAAGTCGCTCCCCCTGGCTTATCATCCGATTTATTAATAGCCTCTGTCCCCTTCGCAATTGTCGCAAATACTTTATCCCGCACACTGAGACCATACGTGCGTCCCCAATTTGCCCACATCGTCTTTGCATCCGCACCAATTTTTGCCTGGGAATCATTGAAAATTCGAGCCGATGAAAGGGATTGGAACCGCCGAAATTCGGCCTGCTCGGCGGGGGTAAAAAAAGGAAGTGGTGGCGCAGGTTTCCCCATTGCTCCAGCTAAGATGTGTCCTTGCATTTTGCGCATAAAACTTGAATTGTAGGCATGGGTTAATTCGATTGCCTGTTGCTCATTAATGTACTTGGCGTATATCGGAATTAAATGCATGTAAATTTCCTCATCCGACGTACGCGCCATAAAACTGGCAGCGAACTCCTTCTCTTCAGGGGAAGTTTTTAGGTTTGAGATCACAGCGGTAAATAGATTGGTCACCCTCATCGCTGTTAACAATGCGTGAATTGCTTTCGCATGCAAAGGCGTTACACCAGTCGATCGCATGACCACCGGTTCAGCGAAGGTGCTAGACATTCCCGCCCAAAAAAACAATAGTGCAAATACGAGTTGTTTAAACTGTTTCATGCGGATTCCCTTCATTTAATGTACTGAACAAGAAGTTAACACGACCATTGGATAAATTCGGGAGATGCCCCCCAGAATTGTGATTGGTTAAAGAATTTCCTGAAGAAGCATCGGTGTTATTCCACCAACCGACGGAAAAAATTCCTTACGAAACAGAAAACCAGCGAGGGTCTACGTAATTTATGCAACAGTCGGATGAATGTTGCATCAATTACTGGCCAAGGCGCATCAGTTCGTGATTTGCCAAAATCGCATACCTGCTGTTAAGTATTTTTTTGTCTTTGGCACGTTGAAAATAAACTCTGGCTTTGGTTTTGTCGCGTTTGAGTAAGAAATATTTCCCTACATAAAAATAAGCTTCGACCAAACGCGTATCGAGTTCCCGTCCGGCATTGCGGCTTGCCAGTCCCAGCATATGTTCAGGCGTAGTTTTTCCTGACAACATGTCAAACGCTGCTACTAACCAGCCGGTGTCAGGGTCCAGCTCTCCACTTGACGGCAACGCACTCAATCCTGGCTCCCCGGCAATGCCACGATAAATCATCGCACGCAGGCGCTCCGTCCCCTCTTCTGATTTTTCCACCGCGCGGTCAAAATCGAGTTTTGCCTCGCTTGTCTTGCCCTGATAAAAAGCACTCATAGCCCGCCCTTCATAGGCCGCAGCAGTGTCTGTTCCTCGCGCCAACAACTTCGTAAAATCGCTCTCAGCGTCCTTGAACTTTCCCACCAACAGATTGGTGTCAGCCCGACACATCAGCATCGTCGGCGATTGTGGACGAAGTTGCAGCGCCTTGAACGCATCCTTTAAAGCCTCTGTAGGCTTGCCTAAATAAACGTTTGCTAAGGCACGTTCACACAACGCGTCAGCCGCGTCACGGCCTGTCAACTCTGCATCGACGATAACGCGATTAATTTTTTTGAGAGATTCCTGTAATTGCTCTTCAACAGAGGTTTGCTTTAATAAAGATTCTGATGGCGGTCCTTTTAAATCACTTTTGTACAGGCGAAAAGCGCCATTTAAAATTTCATTGAATTTCTGCATATCCGCAAGGTATGTGCTTATCTCGGATGGTGGAACACGATCCGTGTTCAGCTTTAAAGTAACATTAACGCGTAGCGACTTTCCGCCCACAAACAAGGTCCGCAATACAGTAAATGCATTGTTCGTAATATTCTTTTTTTCCGACCCGGTCGGCATATCGAAAATATCGGGAAGATCGACGTCAATGTCGTAAATGGTTTTAGTTGGATAATTAAAAAGAGCGAAAGAAAATTCCCGGTGCGCATTGTCCGGCTTATCAAACATGTCGGCCATGTTCGATGGGGTATAGCGCATGCTCCAACCCTCGGAAGATGCAGAAAATAATTTGTCGACCCGATAACGTGTTTCCATGCTTAACGTATTTTGATCTCGGTTATCGCTTATGACAGGTTCTCCCAGCAGCACTGAATCGGGATAACGCGTTAAAAGCGTGCCCTCGAAAGACTTGTGTAATCGCTCCTTACTCATCAAAGCCAATTGCACCCGAGCGTATTCCGCGTCAGCGCCCACCATTTCCGTACGCACTGTCATTTCGACGGGCTTGTCTAGCGCTGATACGGTGATGTGCTCTATACGCTTGCGAGTCACAATCTGCTCCTGCGATGCAGGAATTGTTGAAAGGTGCGTCGTGCCAGGTGCAATCGTCAGCACCTTGCTATCAGCATGCACTTGGCCCATCCGATCCAGAGCGCCATACTGACCCATACGAGTGGGGTCTAGAAAATATTCCTTGCCGTGGACAACCAGGCGAACGATGGCGTGATCGAATAACAGGGGACTCGGCAACAATTTTTCTAGCCCTTTGCGATCGATTGTGGATACAAGCACAGGATCAGCTTCTATCTTCAGTTCCCGCAGCATGGTGACCATTAACAGAGATTTGTCCTTACAGTCCCCGTATCGTCTTTCTAAAACCTGTTCCGGCGGAAAAGGGCGGTGTGAGTTCTGTCCGATCGAAACAGAGAGATAACGTATTTCATTTTGGACAAATTCAAGTACACGCGCAACAGCTACCTCTTGCGTCTTTGCAGCACGTGCAAATTTGAGCGCATCTTGCAGGCGGGGCGTTGCTGTCTTAACCGCGAACAATTCCAATGCCCATTGATTCACATCCGTCCAATGATCGAATTCAGAGAACTGAAGCCACCGAAATGCATGGATATCGGAAGGAATATAAGATTCCCCAAAAAATGGGGGAAGATCACGAGATTCAAAAATAAGAATACGTCGTCCACCTTCCATCCGTTCATCCAGCTTAGGTGGGCTCCGACTATCTCCAGCGATCAGGCGATGATAAATTTTACGTCCCTCTGGCGCATTGAGAATGAATCTTCGCAAACTCACTGGCACTTGATAATCCCACGCTGCCGCGTAAAAAAATTTACCGTTAAAAACCGGATTCTGGCCAACAATGGAATATTCAACTTCAAGCGTATCCCCAACGCGCACATCCTCCGTCACAATCGCAGCAGTAATGGAACCAGAATAAATTCCCCGATCAAGCTCCGTCTCACGCTGCAGGAAACGAATGTCCGCCACATGGAGTTTGTCGATAGATGCGCCTCCTCTCAAGATACGTAGGGAATGCAGCTGAACTTTCTGGTACTCAGGAAAAAATTCAATCTCAAATTGTCCCACCGCCCCCAGGCCAGATGCTTCATGCGCTGTAATCGCACGATGCATATAAATGGTGGTCTCGTCTCCTACATAGGCTTGGATATCTGCCAACCGAATACTGAGTACCCCCGAGCCAGCCGAAGGAGAAAGTTTAGAAATAGGTCGCACCCATGTTGGTACCGGGTTTCCACGGAAAAATGTTCGTTCTGCGGCTGCAATAATTTGACCTTGATTCCCAATCACCTTGTTAGATTGTGCAATCGACGGCGCCGAAAAAAATAGAAAAATAAGCGGATATAAAAATACCCAATGAAATACGCGCGCGAGGGGAGAAATTGTCATCAAATAGAAGGAGGAAACAACAGGGTTAATCGGCGGGGAAGCGCGTAAAAATCAGTCAGAGGCATCGTTCTATGCGCACAATATCATGCTGTAAATTGTTCAGCCAAGCAGTATTTAGCGCTACCGTTCTTTTCCCCGCTGAAGAAATGTGGCGATGAGGTAGGTGTGGCGTGGGGGGGCTTTGTATTCTTACCTAATGTTGCGCAGCCCCCAGAGCTGGCCATTCTGAGTATGCCTGGTCAGGAGCGGTATCACCACAGCGTTGAAATAGGGCGCATCAACCAAAAATAACTTTTACCGAGATCTGCGTAACATCCACTCCTAACTGAACACTCACGTTACAAGGGCGTGAGCAGGATGTCCTATATCCTATATGGCCTATATATTACGTTGCCATTAAAGAATACTCCGGCCAGCAATCTTAGGATTGACCTCATGAACTAATTTTTACGTGATTTATTTGCGCGTCGGATTATACTTCTTCCACCACTCCCATTAGCAGCGCAACTAAAGGTCCTGCATGTCAGAGAACGTCGCTGATGTACGAAGTAGCGAAGCCGCCGCCGCATGGGGCAGATTGCATCAAGGCGTGCTCAATGCGCGCAAGGCGCAGTTTTCTGCGCCGGTAGGCTGGTCGTTGGTTATTGGGCTTAGCTACCATACGGTTCCACTGCGATCTGTATTGGTATGGCTGGCCATTGTCATCGCTGCATTCGCTTTTATTTTATGGCGTTGCTTTCAGCTCTCCGCCGCAATCGTGGAAAAACGCATTATTTTTCTGCGGGCATATCGGGGATACTGCTGGCTTGCCTGTATCGATGGTCTCGCATGGGGGAGCATGCCCTTCTTCTTGATGGGTAACGATACCTCTCTGAACATATTGCTTGCATGCGTCCTATGTGGCGTAGGAGCAGTTAACGTCCTTGTCCACATCGTTTTTTATCGTGCCTATCTGTCGCTGCTTCTGATTATTTGGGGTGGCATGGTGCTTAATTTTCTCTTGAATAGCACGATCCCCTTCAATTTGCAGCTATTGGTTAGCGTCAGCGCGTGCTTCGCAGTGCTTTTGTTCTATGCGCATGACTTGATCATTATGGTCAAAGAAAATTTCCAACTTAAATTTGAAAATGAAGCGCTCGTCGAAAAACTAAAAAACGCGCTCTCAAATACCCAACAAGAAGCGGCAACCGACCCCCTAACAGGCGCAGCAAACCGGCGCGCATTAATGGAAGCACTCGAGAAAAAACAATGGTCAGTAGAAGGCGGTGGCCTGCCGTTCTGCGTTCTGATGTTGGATATCGACTACTTTAAGCAAGTCAACGATCACCACGGCCACAGCATAGGCGACCTCGTACTAAAACAGTTTGTCGTGCGCGTCGGAGAAAGCTTACGCAGCAATGATCTATTAGCACGCTATGGTGGAGAAGAATTCGTTTGCGTATTGCACGGAGCCAAGCTCAAAGATGCCATCGACGTCGCGCAGCGGATTTGCAATTCTATTGCGGCCCAGCCCATGCTCATCTCGCCGGTGCTTTCTATCACCGTCTCGATTGGCGTCGCCCCCTTCCAAAAAGGCACTGGGTTTGCGGCGACCTTGGACGCAGCGGACAAAGCGGTATATGCCGCTAAAGCCGGGGGCCGCAATCAAGTATGTGCGGTAGAAACAGAAACCAAGCCTGGCAAGGTGATGTTAATCAAACGCCAGATTGGTCGACTTAAAAGAAAACGGCAACAGCGTTCATAAGCAGACATTGGCAACCCCTGCCCTGGCTGCAAATGCGGTCGTAATGCGTGCGCTCTAGCTTAAGGAAACGCAGATTTAATCAAATTTCAGCAGTCCGATAGTTTAATACGGGGGTTTTCGCATCAAACAAAAAATGGTGGTGTGCTCTTCTTTACTAAACTACTTTATTTGGTTTTTTCAAGGCAGTTTCTGGCGCATAGTGCGCCATTTCGCCCACTATGGACGTAATGATTCCCTCATCATGTACCAATTACTCACACCAAACAACATCGGAAGCTGCGCATCATTCTTGGCTAAAAATAGTTCTCGCCGCGTTTGCTTTTTCTTCTTCACGTATTCCGCTTCGGCAAAACTGATTTGAGTGGGGATGGGTGGTTTCATTTTGAGGGGCAGGTCGTTGGCACTTGTTTAGTAACGCTTGTATCGCATTTCAGTCGGCGTGTTCTTGAAATAAATCTGCGTTTCCTTAGCGGATATCGCCTCGTTCACACATCAAGAATATACTGGAACACAAATCTGGATACTGTTGCCCTAGCTTGTAGCACCCCTCCAGATATTCCTTGGAGATGATATCCGTTTGCAGCAAGCGATCCCACTGGAAGTTCGCCAGCGCTTTGAAAAAAATACCGGACCGATGGACCACCTTTAATCCTGCGGCAACAGCATCTCGCTCCATGGTATCCAATGTGTAGGTACAACGATGCCCGTGCGCTGCCTCCGCAGGAGTAACTGCGGAATTGTGGGTGATCAACCCCATCTTCACCGCGATCTGTCTCGAAGGGGCGTTGGCATTTGGACACACCAAAAAGAACCGGCCGTTCTCCGCCAACCACTCGTCGTTAATGCGCTTCAATACCAAGACAGGATCATCCAGATGTTCCAGTACATGGGTAAGCACAATGTTGGCATAACGCTTGGGCAGGGCTACTTTCTCGAAGAGCCCATTGACAAATATCACCTTGTCACCCAGTTCCTTTGTGGCATCCTCTATAGCAAGGTTTGAAGCTTCGACACAGGTAACATCATCGGAATACGGCAAGAGTCTTTTGGTGAAGTGTCCCTTGTAGCTTCCTAGCTCCAGGAGGCTTCCCTTGTTGAAAAACGGCTCGAACGATTTGATCATGTAAGGATGCAGCACATCGAAATCGAAACTGTAAGCATATTTTTCGTTTTCGGCGTTCTCTGAATCATTCAGTTCGTCGTCATAGTTCCTTCGAGTGGTCATTCTTTCTCCTTATCTGTAGGTCAAATTTCTCAACCATCCGGCACCGATTCATCAGCGTCGCTGTTAGTACAACACGGCAAGACCGAATCCGAATCGACCGAATTCATTACCGTTATAGAGCATGTAGACCTTCCCATCCAACCAGAAGGTATGTGGGTAACATTGCATCTGGGAATCCCATTCATCGTCAGAAACATCTATCCCGGACTGACTATCGTCCCGCTCCCAATGAATCAGGTCATTTGAATAAGCATAGCCAAGTCTGTAAGCACTGCTACTCTGTTTTCTGAAACCATGTGCTTGTCTATAGCAAAAATACATGTGGTATGTGCCTTCACGATAAAAAACCGTTGGCAGCGCCTGGCATTCTTCAGCGTTCAATTTGTCGGCAATTATTTGTCGACCATCCCTGCGCCAATTTATTCCATCCTCAGAGGTTGCATGCGCGATCTTGTAAACCCGATCCGGCGGTTCGGGTTCGATTTTTAGCCACTTCGTCCCGTATATGTACCACATGTGATAAAGGCCCCCATACAAGGCCACAAATGCATCGCCGATCAGAAAAGGTTCATTGAGCGAGGCTGACAGTACCGGACCTTTCCCATATTTTTGGAATGTCAAACCTTCATCTCGACTAATGGCCAAACCAATGGAAGCATCTGCGGAGACAGATACCTTTCTGTTCCAACCCGTCGTGTAAGCGAGAATCCTGTCACCCTCTCTGATCACATTGATCGGGAATAATCCGTGTTCGTCAAAACACCCCAATTCACCCAATTCAATGACAGTACGACTCGATATGCCGATGATATTTTGCATGCGCTTATCGAAATCGACAAAGGCGACATGACTTAAATATTTTCCGATGCTGTCTCTCTCCCTTGTAGAAAAATAAATTCTTACACGGTCGCTCATGACCAACGTTTGTGGCGACTGTGCAAACTCCTTGCAATTATTCGGCAGGGAATGCTCGGTTGGATCAAATATCTTCCCTAGCTTTAACCACTTCATTTGCCACTCCAGTTTTGAGTGCTATCCAATTTCGCCAACCCAATACCGGAGCGTCCCATCTCATTGCCTTGATAGAGCATGTATGTTTCGCCATCGAGCATGAATACATGCGGATAATTAACCATTTCCGAATCCCATCCATTCTCCGAAATATCCATCCCGGCCACTTCATCGCATCTACTCCAGTTGACCATATCAACCGAGGATGCATAACCGATCCGGTAACCACCTTCCTTGCCCTTGTAGTTATGGCTGTACCTGTAAGAAAAGAACATATGGAATTTTTCGTCACGGAAAATCACGTCTGGACACGCTTGACATTCATGCTCACCCAACTTGTTTTCAATGAGATCCTTTCCCAATTTGACCCAATTGATGCCATCGTCAGAAGACGCCATGCGAATCTTGTAAATGGGCTCCGGCTTGCCAGCAGTTCGCAGCCATTCCTTTCCCGCTACGTACCATAGGTACCATTTCCCCTCATATTTCCTGATTCTGGGACTTCCCAGCAGGAATGGCTCATCAGGACTATATGAAAGTACCGGCCCCTCGCCCAATCGAGTAAACGAATCGCCATTGTCATGGCTGATTGCAACCCCGACATTTCCATTAAACGGAACAGATTCGCATCGAGTCCATCCGGCGTAATACACCCTTACTTCCTCCTGGTCACGAATGACAGAAATCGGATTCGTTCCAAATTCATCGAATGTCCCAACGCCTCCCAAACTCAAGATGGGCTCTTTACAAATATTGAGGATGTTAAGCAGATTCGACCTATCCAGATCGATGTAGGAAAGAAAACTTAAATATTGCCCATCCGATGAAGGCGCCGGTCTGGAGCAGAAATAGACCCTGACGTGCTTCTCGAATATCAGCACCGATGGAGATTGTGCGAACTCTTGCATCCAACTGCCATTTTTATGGTCTCTTGGATCGAATAATTTCCCCTGCTTTTCCCATCTGAACATGCATGCGCCCCTTGCCAAATCAAGCAATTTATTTCCAGGTGCTAACGACTCGCCCACCGTTTTTTTCCGCAATACTGTTTAGCGAAGCAAACATTCAATGCCATCGACATCAAACACCGGAATACCTAACTTCTGGTTAACCATGCGGCGGTCAACCCAATAGTTATCGATAAAAATTGCCCCATGCGGATTGATGAATGTCCATTTTTCCTCATCGTCAGAAATCTGTTTAATGTCCTCAAACAAATGTTCAGAGATACCGCAGGCAAGCAAGGTCTCGTTGAGGTTATACCGATGCTTGGTCAGCAGGACGATATGTATTCCACTGTTCCGGCATTGATACAGGAAGGCCATGGCATGTGCATGAACATGCTTACCGATGACCAAGGTTTCATCGAAATCGATATACACGCGCCGGAATGTCAAGGCTGCCCTAAACCGATTGTGAAGGCAGCGGTCGAGCTGAATAGAATAACTGTTCTGCAAAATTTCTACCGGCTTTCCGAGCACGTTGAACAGGCTTAACAATGCGAAATTTACTCCGGTATGCCGATACAAGCCCATCGTGCTCGATTGACGTGGCGCAAATTCCAGGAGCTTGAACTGTCCGTTATGGGACTTTTTGATCTGGAAAAACCAGGCACCGTTTAAGTGCGCCGTGTCATTGATGCAGTGCGCGATATTCCTGATGTCATCGGTAACGTCGACTGCAGTGGATCGGAATGAAATACCCATTTGAACCCTCTCGCGGGTTCTGGGGCCGATGAACAGTAACTTTCGGTTGAAATCGGTGAAGCAATCGACACTGAGCTCCTCGCCCGGAAGAAACTCCGTAACCAGCAAATCAAGGTTCTTCCCCAAATAAAACGTGAAGTCGTTCTGGTCCTGCGCCAGATTGGCTCCTTTCCCCCCTTGTCCCTCATCGGGCTTCAAGAAAACTGGGAACGGCAGATCTCGATATGGCGCAGCAAACACCTCCGGACAAAAGTCGAATGATCGAAATAAATCGTAAGTCTGTTTTTTAAACCTTGCTATACGATTTGTCTCGGCACACGACGTTATTACTTGGGCATCCCAATCGGCTTGATGTGCCGCAAGAAAATTTGCGATGGTATCGTGTGTCGGATAGATAAATTCAATTTGCAGCGAGCGAAGCAGGCGATTAAAGCGTTCGATGAAATCCGGCTGATCCACATAGAAAGCGCCTTCTATATAGTGATCTTCGTCGTAGACAAAGGAGGCATGGTCGCTTTTCCCGGACGCGCCGAACAACTCCACATGGTGGCTGTATTTCAGGGAGTTATATATCTCCAAGCCTATTTCAGAACCAGCTGGAAAAATCAGGACGCGGTGCTTTCTCTCCATAAAATCAATTACCCGACAGCTCTAATTCCGCCAGAATGCCGCAGGACAATTCGGGATAATCGATTGCCGCCAGACAAAGTGCACGGATGATGTTTTCGCCCAGGTTCAGGGAAATCATCTGGCTGGTGGTCAATGGTTTTAGATAAATGCCCTCCAGTCGCTTGATTGTATAACCTGCTTCCCGAATGTCTTTCCGAAGCGATTCAACGGTGTAGTAACGCTTATGCCCCAAGAGTAAATCATGCTCCGACAATTGCTGCATATCTGGCAGCAGCCCTGCCAGATGACCAAGCTTGCGGTTCAATACTTCGGCATTGGGTACAGTAACGAACATCCGCCCGCCCGGAGCCAGGTAGGTCCGAAAGTGTTTCAAAATACGTACTGGATCATCGACATGCTCCAGAATGTAGCCGAAGACGATCACATCAAAACGCTCGGGTGTATCAAACGTTTCAAAATAGGATTCGGCAATTTCAATTTTGGAATCAGGAAAGCGCTCGCGGAAATTCTTGATAACGGCGGGCGAGGCATCGATCACGACATGGCGTTTAAAGTGCTGTTCAAAAACACCTGCTGTTATCCCATGCCCCAGCCCCAATTCGAGCAGGGAAGAAGCGCCTGCGGAAAACTGCACGATTCGTTCCGGATACCACTTTAATTGAATGAGATTGTCGAAATCATAGATACTCAAACCTTGATAGGCTTGAACGTGGTTGTCGAGAATATTTTCCATAATTGGTCCGTCACTGAATCGTTAGAAATAATTCTGCTGTTGGTGTTTGTTTATTTCGAGAATGCTGTAGTTCTAGATTAAATCGAAGTTACCAGTGATGCACGCGACAATTTCTTCCGTTGAATTGAACATCATTACGTCGATGATCGACAGCCAGGGAACGAAGGCATTGCCGAACTGCGCGTATTCAAACGGTCTGGACTGGATAAATTTCAACTCGACACCCTTCTTCCGAAACGTTTCTCTCGAATACAACTGCGTGCCGCCAATAGCATTCACATAAGTACTGGCGCCAACCGCTGCACACAAGGCAAGTACCTTGTCCTGATTCTTCAGATCATGGTCAATGGCGATGTCTGAAGAGACTCTGATGTCCGTCTTGATGCCCAAATGTTCACATGCCTTGGTGATGGCGTGGTGCAAAAAAAGGAACAGGTTTGCCTCTTCATGCCGTACCATCCCCTCGACCAATGGAAACGTCTCAGAAAAATATGGCGCGCGCCGATAGGCTTCTTTGATTTGATTAAGCAATTTTTCGCGCTTGAAATCCGACGCCAGCACCCGGTCGCGTATGTCCAGATAATCCGAATCGCTTTTCAAGGGCAACGAGATCGTCACATCCTGGTCGTTCTGCAATAGGCGGTTACGATTGATCCATCCCTTCTTCGTGTATTTGATGTTGTCGTACACGATGAAAATGTCCACCGCCGCGATCAGTTGAAAATAACCGATGTAGGGGAAAAAATAGGGCTGCATGATGGCCACCCTCATTTCGCAAACCTCGCTCTCCTTAGAGTTGCCACCACCATCTAGCAAGCCGAAATGATGCCGATGATAGTGTCGATTTGTTGTATTTCCAGAGCTGGATAAATCGGCAAGCAAATTACCTGTTCCGCGATTCTCCTCGCCACCGGCAAATTTGCAGGGGCTGCCGAAGACATACCCCGGTACATCGGGAAATCACTTATCAACGGGTAGAAATAACGCCGCGCGAAAATGCCGTTATCGTGCAACTTTTGATACAGCGCATCACGGCTAAGCGGAAAATCGGGCTGTACAAGAATCGGAAAGTAGGCGTAGTTGGCGACGCGCTCACCTGACACCGACAGGCAATGGATGCCCTTGACTCCGGTTAGACCTTCCCGGTAATGGGTGTCAAGGATATTGCGTTTTTGCAAGGCGTCATCAATACCTTTCAGTTGCAATAATCCAAAAGCGGCATTGATTTCGCTCATTTTTCCGTTGATGCCGGGGGCCACCACAGTCACCTCATCCACAATGCCAAAGTTTTTCAGATGATCAATACGCTGCTTGGTTTTTGCATCGTGGCAGACGATGGCTCCACCTTCGAAGGTGTTGAATACTTTGGTAGCGTGAAAACTTAGCACGGACAGATCGCCGTGATTGAGAACGCTGCCTCCGCGACATTGCACGCCAAAGGCATGTGCAGCATCGTAGATAACTTTCAATCCATAATTGTCGGCAATCTTTTCGATACGATCTACGTCGCAAGGATGACCATAGCAGTGCACTGGCATGATGGCAGTAGTTTGAGGTGTGATGGCAGCTTCGATCCTGTCGGGGTCGAGATTGAGCGTGATCGGGTCAATGTCGGCAAACACCGGCTTGATACCGTTCCACAACAAGGAGTGGGCAGTCGCCACGAATGAGTATGGCGTAGTGATAACTTCGCCAGTAATACGCAAGGCTTGCATGGCAGTGATCAGTGCCACGGTACCGCTAGTAAACAAGGCGAGGTGTTTGACACCGAGGTAATCGCACAATGCCTGTTCCAGTTGAAAGTGGAAGGGGCCATTGTTGGTCAGCCACTTGCTTTGCCATATTTTTTCCAGATAGGGAATGAATTCTTCCAACGGCGGCAAGACCGGTTGCGTGACATAAATCGGTGGTATTTTCTTGTGTTCAGTCATTGGGTGCCTCTTGCGTCACATTGCCCGTATCTTGCAGGCTCACTTCAAATGATTCTGCCGGCAGCCCTGCGCACCAGCGTTGCCACATCATACGCAACGCACGTTCCAGCCCATCCGCGACTACCGCCGGCTGACTTATCAGTGATTGCTCAAAACGTTTTCGCAACCCGGACCGTAGATTAGCCAGCAAGGGAATATTACCAGCTATAAACAAACCTTTTTGTACAAAATCGGCCGCATCCCGAGCGGCAAACTCTTCCAGCCCAATATGCCCAAGAATCGCGACACCCTGCCGAGATGCCATCGTATGGCGGGCGAATGTAAGTGTCGGAACGCCCATCCACAGGGCATGCAAAGTTGTGGTACCTCCCGCATAGGGAAACGTGTCCAGGCAAACATCTACCCGATGATGTAACGCCAGATAAGTTTGCATGCCGGAACGATGATGGAAGCTGAGGCGTTCTCGGGCAATGCCTTCCTGGGCAAACCACCCGATCAAGGTATCGTTGTTGTCATCCTCAGGCATAGCCCCCAACAGCATGCGTGCATCAGGCAGGGCGCGCAGCAGTTGCGACCAAAGGGCAATGACCTTAAGGCTGAGTTTGCTCGGTCGATTGAAGCTGCCAAAGGTGAGGTGACCGTTAGCAATAGCTGGCAGAATATTGACCGGCGGCGCTGCTCCTTGAGGCAAGAAAACTGCATTTGCCGGCAAACGAACAATTTTTTCCGTGAATTGCGCGTCAAACTGACCGGGCGGCAGAAGAAAACGGTCCGCCAGGTAGTAATCCATCGCAGTCAGGCCCGTCGTACCTGGATAGCCCATCCAGCTGGCCTGCACCGGTGCCGGCTTATGCGCAAAACTCAGAAGACGATTCTTGCCGGTATGTCCGGAAAGATCGATCAAAATATCGATGCCGTCTTCACAAATTTTTTGTGCGACGGCTGCATCCGATAAACCAACAATGGAGTGCCATTGTTCCATATGGCCACGCAGGTGCCGCGTGACGTCGTCTTCAACCGTGTAATTGTAGTAGGCGTGCAAGGACAAAGCAGGGGATCTTGCCAGACAGGCCAACAGCGGCTTAAAAAAAGAGGTGATCGCATGGTTGTGCAGGTCCGCCGATACAAAGCCAATCTGCAAACGGCGCTCGGGATCCCGAGCGTTGCGGTGCTGCTGCCAACTAGTACGCAAGGGTGTTTCATACTGCTCACCGAACTGGCAGTGCATAACAAACAGCGCTTGCGCATCAACTGCTTCGTTGTGACTGAGACAAAAAAGAAGGTTGCTATACGCTTCGGCGTAATCCGGTTTCAGTTTTAGTACATGTCGATAGCTGGCTTCAGCTTCAGCCAATTTGCCTTGATTCTTGAGGGCGAGGCCCAGATTATTATGTGCGTCAACGCAATCCGGTTTAATCTTTAACGCCCTGCGATAGCAGGCTTCCGCCTCAATGAGCCTGCCTTGCCAGTGAAGAGCGGTTCCCAAGTTAATATGTGCATCGCTGCAATCCGGCGTGATCTTCAACGCTCGTAGAAAACAGGTCTCCGCTTCAGAAAATCGGCTTTGCCCAATGAATATGGCGCCTAGACTATTATGCGCTTCTGCGAAATCCGGCTTGCTCTTCAGCGCTCTCCGATAGCAGACTTCCGCTTCGGAGAGCCGGCCTTGCTCTTTAAGAACGTTGGCCAGGTTATAGCACGCCTCGGTAAATTCCGGTTTGATTTCCAGCGCCCGTCGCAACGCTGTCTCGGCCTCGGAAAATCTGTTTTGATCCGCCAGGATGCCCCCCAAAATGAAATGTATTTCGGCGGAATCGGGTTTGATCTCTAGTGCCCGTCGATAGCTCGCTTCAGCTTCGGAGAGTCGGCCTTGCTTCATGACGACAACACCAAGGTTACTATGCGCTTCTGCGAAATCCGGCTTGATCTTCAGCGCGCAGAGATAGCACTCTTCGGCCTCGACTGATCGGTCTTGCTCCTTTAAAGTAACGCCCAGATTGTAATGTGCCACAGCCTCATTGGGCGTGTGCTCCAGCATTTTCCGGCAGATCACTTCGGCTTCTGAAAACCGGGCCTGGCCCATGAAGGTATTGAGCAATTCGTCATGTGCCTCGGCATAAACCGGCCTGATCTCGAGGGCCCGTCGTTGGCAGCTTTCGGCGTCAGTGAGCCGCTCTTGCTGCCGTAGAATCACGCCAAGACGGAAATACGCCATACTAAAATTTGGTTTGATTTCCACTGCACGTCGATAGCATGCTTCCGCTTCCGGCAAGCGGTGTTGCGATGCCAGCGTGATACCCAGGTTGAAGTGCACCAACGCGTCATCTGGCTTGCTCTCAATTATGCGCCGATAGCAGGCCTCGGCTTCGGCAAAGCGGCCTTGCTCGTCAAGAGACAGCCCCAGGTTGATCCGCGCATCGGCAAAATCCGGCCGTATCTCCAAAGCCTGTCGATAGCTGGCTTCCGCCAAGGGAAGGGCGCGTCGCTCATAAAAAATATCGCCCAGCTTGTTATGTGCCTCGGCATCTTGCGCGTGGATCGCGATTGCTTGTTGGTAGCATTGTGCCGCTTCGTCCCATTTTCCTTCTTTGGAAAACCTGTCGCCTTGCTCTTTGTGCCTCGCACTTGCGGCCAGCAATTCTGCTGACGCAATGGATCGACCCTCTGCACCTGAAGTAACGAGTTTGCTCGTCTCGCCCAACGAGAGTTGCTTTTTGAGCCAGGCAAGCATTAGTAGGTATCCAGATTTGATGGCGGTGTCACCATATGATGCACTCCTGCTGCCGGGTTCGTTGACTAAAGGAACAAACTGCAGACTCCTATGACTGATTCAGGATTGCGCGAGAGAAGAGGGCCTGCGGTCTGCTTAAGGCGCAATCCCTCGACAGATTCTAGCAGCCTTCTTTAACACTCGACCGTGTTTGCACTTTCGGAGTGTCTCACTTCATTTGCAAAAGGATCTGATGAGTAAGATCCTCAACAAATTTCGCTTCAAAGCCTTGCCCCAAAAGTTTCCATCTAAAGGCATTCCCCAATTTCGCCTTCTTATATAAATTCGGATGATAAACCTGCTTAAATTGCCTGGCTTGTGCGAATATCTGGTCGAGCAGTTTGGCTCGATGCACTACCGCCTTATTGCCTTTTTTGCTTTCGGTCGCCGGAAACCCCTGTATCACAATCTCTGCTAGTGCCAGGCCACATTGTTTAGCCTCGCTTGTATCAAACCAATCCCACAGCATATGCGCCTCTCAAAAGCAAATCATTGCTCAAGCCGTTACGGAAAAACCAGATTTTCGATTATACAGTTCTGACCCTTGACATGGAAGGCGACACAAGAGCTCAATGACAATTTGCTTCTTGAATACAGCACGCCAAAGGCAAACGTCAATGACGCACAACGTTCGTATCAATGAAATCTCGCGCTGCTAACACACTTTCGTTAGCTAAAATTATGCAGAAAGAAAACACAGGCAGTTCGTTTTAGTCTATTTTTTTATGTGGTTGTTTTTGATTTTTTTCGTGCTTTTCGTGTATTTCGTGGACAGTTTTTCTTCATGGGTAGCGTGGTATTTCTAACCAGATGAAAAATATCCCCGAGACTTTCAGTCAGCTGATTGGGACTCGCCCGGCACTAAAAAATCTTCACTAATACGCACGCCCAACTCTTCGATACAAGCCAGAAATTTGGTGAGGTAGGCATGCAATCCTTGTTCCAAAATATCGTCGATACGGGAAAATTGTAGTTCTGCGTGGAGTTTTCCCGCAAAACGTTCCGTGTCTTGCGATAGGTCGTTACGCACATCTTTTAGATTCGCCACCACAGCAGCCATGCACGCCACCAAAGAGCGCGGCATGTTGGCCTTGAGCATGAGCAGTTCTGCAACGCGGGCCGGAGTGATGACGTCGCGATAAACCTTGCGGTATACCTCAAAGGCAGAAACGGAGCGCAGCAATGCGCCCCAATAATAAAAATCCGCCTGTGTGCCCTGCTCGGCTGCATCACCGTTTTGCGCCGCAAGAAATTTCACGTCCAGAATGCGGGCGGTATTATCGGCACGTTCGAGAAAAGTGCCGAGCCGGATAAAATTGACCGCTTCATCTTGCAACATGGTGCCCAACGTAACGCCACGCGAGAGATGCGAGCGATATTTGACCCACTCGAAAAACTTTCCCGGACTTTGTTCCACTAAATCCGTTTTGAAATGCTGCTGCAGATCTAACCAGGTAGTGTTCTGAGTTTCCCATACTTCGGTGGTGAGGGTGCCACGCACGGCTCGGGCATTCTCCCGTGCAGCGCTCAGGCAACTGCCTATCGAAGAGGGATTATCGGGATCGCGCACCATAAAATCGATTACGTCTTTTTGTGTCAACGTAGAATATTTAGCGTCAAAATCCTCCTCCAGTTCGGAAATACCCAGCAAGGCCCGCCAACCCTGTTCCGCAGCTACAGTGCTTTGCGGCATCAGCGCCGTCTGGATGCGGACATCGAGCATGCGGGCGGTATTTTCTGCGCGTTCGGTATAACGAGCCATCCAAAACAAATGATCGGCGGTACGACTCAGCATATTAACTCTCCAGTATCCAGGTATCTTTTGTGCCGCCACCTTGAGACGAGTTGACAACGAGCGAACCTTCTTGCAACGCCACACGGGTTAATCCGCCCGGCACCATAGAAACGGTTTTACCGGATAAAACAAAAGGACGCAGGTCGATATGACGCGGCGCAACGCCGGATTCGACATAAGTCGGACAGGCCGATAAAGCTAATGTCGGCTGAGCGATGTAGCCGTCCGGCTTGGCTAAAATGCGCTGCCGAAAATCTTCGATCTCTGCCTTGGTAGACGCCGGCCCCACCAGCATGCCGTAACCTCCCGCCCCATGCACTTCCTTCACCACCAGTGTAGATAAGTTGGCCAACGTGTAGGCCAGATCGTCTTTTTTCCTGCATTGATAAGTCGGCACATTGTTGAGGACAGGTTCCTCGGATAAATAAAAACGAATCATCTCAGGGACAAAGGGATAAATCGATTTATCATCGGCCACTCCGGTGCCGATCGCGTTGGCAAGACTGACGCGCCCAGAGCGGTAAACCGATAGCAAGCCGGGCACACCCAAGGTGGATTCAGGACGAAATTCGAGCGGGTCCAGATAATCGTCGTCGATGCGTCGATAAATCACGTCCACTTGACGCGGTCCGCGCGTAGTCCGCATGAATACGGTGTTATCGCGCACGAACATATCCTGGCCTTGCACCAGCGCCACGCCCATTTGCTGCGCCAGAAAAGCGTGCTCAAAATACGCAGAGTTATACATGCCCGGCGTCATCACGACTACGGTGGGATCGTCCACCCCTTGCGGCGCGACGGAACGCAGATTATCGAGCAACATATCGGGATAATGTTCGACCGGTGCGATGCGGTTCCGGGCGAATAAATCAGGAAACAGACGCATCATCATCTTCCGGTCTTCCAGCATGTAGGACACGCCAGAGGGCACCCGCAGATTGTCTTCCAGTACGTAAAATTCGCCTTCGCCAGCGCGCACGATATCGACGCCCGCGATATGGGCGTAAATGTCGGAGGCCACCGTCACCCCCTGCATGGCAGGCCGATACTGCGCATTGCCCAGAATTTGTTCGGGCGGAATCAAGCCCGCTTTCAAAATATGTTGATCGTGATAAATATCATGCAAAAACAAGTTCAGCGCCGTCACGCGCTGTTTCAGGCCGGCTTGCAACTGGGTCCACTCACCAGCATGGATCACGCGCGGGATGATATCGAAAGGGATCAGCCTTTCCTTCCCGGCGTTATCGCCATACACCGCAAAGGTAATGCCGACGCGCCGAAAGATGAGTTCGGCTTCAGCTCGCTTCTGTTCAATCACATGCGGCGCCTGGCGTGTTAACCAGTTATCGAACTCCTGATAATGCGGACGCACTGCTTGCGGGGCGGAATACATTTCATCGTAGAAAGTTTGCATGAGGGCGTTTCCTCCGTGTTGAGATAGCGATACTAACAAGAAGCGTGCCAGGCTGGTTGCTACCTTCTTTGCTGCGTCCTCTTCGTGCTAATTTATGGGTGGGTATGAATCCTGCTACAGGTACTTTGTCATCGTTATTGATCCGACTCAATCCGGTCCTAACCGACCCTTTCTCAAAGGCAGTCACGGTGGGCGCGTCTCGCCCATGAGTCCTCACGCAGGGCGTACCCACCATGACTGCAGGGCTACCTTTGAAAATTAACACTTCATCGAAAGGCATCACTCATGGCCATCCGCGTCGCGCTGCACCACAAGACAAGCTACCGCTACGATCGCCCGGTTTCCCTGTCTCCACATGAAGTACGCCTGCGCCCAGCACCACACGCACGCACGCCGATTCTGTCGTATTCGCTCTCCGTGCTGCCGGAGGAACATTTCATCAACTGGCAGCAAGATCCTTACGGCAATTACATCGGCCGTTTCGTCTTTCCAGAAAAATCGGGCACGCTGGAATTTACCGTCGATCTGGTCGCCGATATGACCGTGATTAATCCCTTTGATTTTTTTGTCGAGAAATATGCGGAGCATTTTCCCTTTAGTTATCCGGCCCAGCTAGGCGCAGAGCTCGCTGCCTATCTCAAGGCCGAACCAGTGGGGCCGTTAGTAACTGCATGGGTAGCTGCGGCCAAGGATTCGGTTCTAAAAAAAGCAATCCTTACCAACGATTTTTTAGTGGCGATCAATCAGCGCTTGCAAGGCGACATCGCCTACCTCCTGCGGATGGAGCCAGGCGTACAAACGCCGGAAGAAACGCTGGAAAAAGCATCGGGTTCCTGCCGTGACAGCGCTTGGCTGTTGGTACAGATCATGCGCGAAATGGGCCTGGCAGCACGCTTCGTATCAGGCTATTTGATTCAGCTACGCGCCGATCAGGAAGCGCTTGATGGACCTAGTGGAACCGATGTGGATTTCACCGACTTGCATGCCTGGACTGAAGTGTACGTGCCGGGCGCAGGCTGGATCGGACTCGATCCGACATCGGGTATGTTGGCCAGCGAAGGCCATATCCCACTCGCTTGCACCGCACTGCCCTCTTCTGCTGCTCCAGTGACCGGGTTTACCGATAAGGCCGAAGTCACCTTTGTACATGAAATGACAATCACCCGCATCCACGAAGATCCCCGGGTAACCAAACCTTACACGGACGAGGATTGGGAAAAAATAGACCGGCTCGGCCAGCAAGTCGATGCCGATTTAAAGGCACAAGACGTGCGCCTGACCCAAGGAGGTGAACCCACCTTTGTCTCTATCGACGACATGGACGACCCGCAATGGAATACGCTGGCACACGGCGACCAAAAACGCGCGCTGGCCGGGCAACTCATGCTACGTCTGAAGAACCATTTTGCACCCGGCGGCATGCTGCACTACGGTCAAGGGAAATGGTATCCGGGCGAGCCGTTACCGCGTTGGGCGCTCAATATTTTCTGGCGCGTTGACGGCCAGCCGATGTGGTTCGATCCGACCCTGTTTTCAGATGAAAACAAGAGCGAGGGGTATACCAGCAAAGAGGCTGAGAAATTCGCCGCGCAGTTAGTCATCGCGCTAGGCTTACCTGCGGGGAGCCTGATTCCCGCCTATGAGGATGTGATGCTGCAAACGCACCTGGAACAGTGCTTGCCGGTCAATCTGGATCCGTTGAGCATTGACCTCAACACGTCAGAGCAACGGCGGCGTCTGGCGCGATTATTGGAACAGGGATTGGGGCAAGTGGTGGGGTTTGTGCTGCCTTTAAAACCGCGTGAGCAAGACCCCAGTTTTGCTCTGGGCACCATGTGGCGTACCTCGGCATGGCCGCTCAAGCGCGAACATTTGTACTTGATCGAAGGCGACTCGGCGATGGGCTTGCGCTTGCCGCTTAACGCTTTGCCGTGGGTGTTGCCGGAAGAAGAGACAAGCGATTTCGACATTGATCCCTTCGCCGAACGCACTGCACTCGCCAAAACCAAACGCGATAAACGCCCTGTGCTAACTGAAGCGGAAATAAAAACCAACTCAACCAATGCCGCCGCTAAGCTAATTCAGGTCGAACGCCAGTCGGCGCCATGCGAGGTCATTCATACTGCCCTATGCGTCCAGGTGCGAGATGGGCGACTACATGTCTTCATGCCACCTCTTAAACGCATTGAGGATTATCTGGCGTTGGTCACTACCGTCGAAAATACGGCATCCCGCTTGCAAATGAAGCTATGGATGGAGGGCTATCCACCACCGCGCGACCCCCGTATCAAGCTACTCAGCGTCACGCCCGACCCCGGCGTGATCGAGGTCAACATTCATCCTGCGGCGAGCTGGAACGAATTGGTCTACAACATGACCACCCTCTATCAAGAGGCGCGCGTAACCCGGCTCGGCACAGAAAAATTCATGGTCGATGGCCGTCATACCGGCACTGGCGGCGGCAATCATGCGACCTTGGGCGGGGCGACGGCAGAAGACAGCCCCCTGCTGCGCCGGCCCGATTTACTCAAAAGCCTGATCACCTACTGGCAGAATCATCCGGCATTGTCCTACCTGTTTTCCGGCACCTTCATCGGACCGACCAGCCAGGCACCGCGGGTGGATGAAGCACGCGACGATAATCTCTACGAATTAGCCATCGCATTTCAGCAAATGGATCAAGTGTTGCCAAGCATGATGCCGGGCGACAAGCCGTGGATGGTGGACCGTTTGCTGCGCAATTTACTGGTAGATTTAACTGGCAATACGCATCGCTCCGAATTTTCTATTGACAAATTATATTCACCAGATGGCCCTACTGGTCGTTTGGGTTTAGTCGAATTCCGCGCCTTCGAAATGCCGCCGCATGAGCGCATGAGTTTGCTGCAAATGCTCTTACTGCGTGCGCTAGTGGCACGCTTCTGGCGGGAGCCATATCGAGCCAAATTGGTGCATTGGGGCACCGCTTTGCACGATCGCTGGATGTTGCCCCATTTTGTGGCGCAGGATATCGGGGATGTGGTCAAGGATTTACGGGCATCCGGTTATGGGTTCGAAGAACAGTGGTTCGATCCTTTTATCGAATTCCGTTTCCCGCGTTTTGGCACCGTAGTGTATGAAGGAGTCGAGATGGAATTGCGTCAGGCAATCGAACCGTGGAATGTGCTGGGCGAAGAGATGAGCGCTGGTGGCACTGCCCGCTATGTCGATTCGTCGGTCGAGCGGATGCAATTATTGGTGCGCGGCCTGACCGATGGCCGTCATATCATCGCCTGCAATGGGCGCATGCTGCCTTTGCACCCGACGGGTATTCCCGGCGAATTTGTGGCAGGAGTACGCTTTCGTGCCTGGAGTCCGTGGTCGGCGCTGCATCCCAGCATCAAGGTACAAGCGCCATTGACCTTTGACTTGGTCGATACCTGGAGCGGACGCGCCATCGGCGGTTGTACCTACCATGTGACGCATCCCGGCGGGCGCAGTGAAAACAGTGCGCCGGTCAATGCCAATGCAGCAGAAGCACGCCGCTTCGCCCGCTTCTGGGCGCATGGGCATACGCCGGGACCGATGCACGTATACAAAGAAGAGCGCAACCCAAGTTTCCCCCTGACGCTGGACTTGCGATGGGTGGTTTGATAGTATCCGGCCACCGTGGGGCGCATCCTGGCGCAGCCGCTGCAAGAGAAACAAAAAACCGGATGTTCAAGAAACTACTCGCCGACTACTCCGCCTCGCCGGAGTGTTTTGATGAAATGCTGGATGCGGCGCACCAGCCGCGTGCCCATTGGCGCGCCATGCTGGACAGTTTAGCCAAAGAAACGCCTGAGATGATGATGCTGCACATCGATTCTGTGCAGCGTCAGGTACGCGAAAACGGTGTCACCTACAACGTCTATGCCGATGCCAAGGGCATGCAACGCCCCTGGGATTTAAATGTGCTGCCGCTGATTCTGCCGCACGATGACTGGGCACTAATCGAAGCGGCCGTGATCCAGCGCGCCACATTGCTCAACAAAATTCTGGGTGACGTATATGGTGAACAGAAAATACTGGATGAAGGCTTGTTGCCACCTGCCTTAATCCACGGCCACGCAGGGTTTTTGCGTCCCTGCCACGGCATGCGGCAAAGCGACGGTACCGCCTTACATTTTTACGCGCTGGATCTGGAACGCGCCCCCGATGGACGCTGGTGGGTAGTTGCTGACCGCACCCAAGCCCCGTCCGGTGCCGGTTATGCGCTGGAAAATCGTGCCGTCATTGCACGCACTTTCCCCGATCTGCTACGCGAACTCAAGGTGCAACCTTTAGCCGGATTTTTCAGCACCATGCGCGATAGCCTGGCGCATTGGGGCCGCCAGTGTGCGGCCCACGGAGGCACGCCGCTGCGTGGCAGCGAACCGCCGCTCATCGTACTGCTTACGCCCGGCCCCTATAACGAAACCTATTACGAACAAGCTTATCTGGCGCGTCATCTCGGTTTGCCCTTGGTCGAAGGCAGCGACCTGACAGTGCGTAAAGGAATCGTCTGGCTCAAGACCTTATCGGGCATGCAGCGTGTGCATGTGATCATGCGCCGGGTTGACGATGATTTCTGCGATCCTGTAGAGTTGCGGGCGGACTCGGCACTGGGAGTAGCCGGCTTAACGCAGGCCGCCCGCCTGGGTAATGTACTCATCGCCAACAGTCTGGGATCAAACCTGATGGAATCGGGCGCCTTACTCGGTTTTTTACCCGCCCTGTGCGAACGTTTGTTAGGCGAGCCGTTAAAAATGCCCTCAGTGGCAACCTGGTGGTGTGGCGAACCCGCTGCACTCGAACAAGTCATCGAACGACTCGATCACCTCGTCATCAAACCCACCTTTCCGCAACAGCGCCAATTTCCTATCTTCGGCCAAGACCTTAAAGGAGAAGCGCGCATAGAACTGATTGCCCGGATGCGCGCGGCACCACACAATTTTGTAGCGCAAGAACTGGTTCGTCTGTCACAGGCACCGGTATGGAAACCGGGTCCAACGGGAGGGCTCACTCCCCGTGCCATCGGCCTGCGCGTCTACGCTTGCGCAACGCCAAACGGTTATGTGGTCATGCCGGGCGGACTGACACGGGTCGCCACCGGGGCCGATGTGCGGGTCATTACTATGCAGCGCGGCGGTAGCAGCAAGGACACATGGGTACAGGCGCAAGCCAATATGCAAGCCGGTGCGCACGCAATCCTGAAGCGCACCACGACTGCCAGTGATTTGGTTCGTGACGATACCCATTTATCGAGCCGGATGGCGGAAAATCTCTTCTGGTTCGGGCGCAATGCCGAGCGCTGCGACAATATTGCGCGCCTGATTCGGGTCACACTTAACTTCCTCTTCAACGTGCGTCCCGCGCTGCGCGGCCCCGAATGGCGCGTGGTGCAATCCTTGTGCGCGTGGTGTCATTTGATCGAACACAAGGAACCCGAAACAGAGGCTGTCCGTACACAAACTCAAATACAAAACCAAACACAAGAAAAAGACCAAAGCCAAACGCAACATCAGAGTCAAGCTAACATCCCTACCCGAAGTTCGTGGACGATATTGAGCGATGCGCAGATTGAATCCGCTCTTCTCTTGGCAGTGGCATCACCGACTGTTCCAGGACTGGCAAGACAGCAATTGCAGCTCTACCAGATCGCCAGCCAACTGCGTGAGCGTTTATCCGTAGATAACTGGCGTGCGCTGAATAGGATGCAGCAAAGGCCCGCCAACGCAAGCGAAAAAGAGCGCGTGTCGCAAGCCGATGCGATGAATATTCTCGATGATGCTGCCGCATTCTCGATGACGATGGCCGGCTTTGCAGTCGACGGCATGATGCGCGATTTGGGCTGGCGTTTTATGTCTATCGGACGACGATTGGAACGCCTGCAATTTCAGAGCAATATCTTGTTACGCGCCTTAGCTATGGATGCCAATGGCAACCTCGATTGGCTCCTCGATTTGTCCGACAGTATTGTCACTTATCGCTCCCGCTATCGAGCGCAGCCAGAATGGTTGCCGGTGCTCGATTTGCTCCTCCTCGACAAGAGTAATCCACGCTCGGTGTTGTTTCAGATCGATGGCATTTTAAAAGGCTTGGCCGTGCTTGCGCCGAGCTACGGTCCCTGCGGCCAAGATCGCTTCATGCCCCTGAAAGAAGACTTACTAGCCTTGGTACCCGACACCGATCTGTATTGCGGCAATGTGCGTTTGATCGACCTATTAGGCCGCATCAAAAGCGCCAGCGAAGCGCTGTCCGAACAAATCAGCGTGCAGTTTTTTAGTTATACGGGTAAGCCGCAACTGAGGGGCCTTTCATCATGAGCGACGCCTTCGTCAACGACAATGATCCGATACTCGATGCGCAGCATGAACACATCCGTGATCGGTCGCCGGATGCCAATAGTCATCGTGCCGGGGTGCAAGCCCAGATACAAAATCCTGTGGAGGAACTTATTCCAATGCAGGTACGGTACCGCGTAATACACGAAACACACTATCACTACCAGAGCATGGTCACCCTGTCGCAACAATACATGCACATGACACCCAGATGCTTTGCCTATCAGCAAACCGATTCGCATCAGATTCGTCTCGACCCACGAGAGGACGACACAGTCCAGGGCATGGATTATTTCGGCAATAGCACCCAACATTTTACGATCACCGTTCCACACAAGGCGCTGGTGGTACATGCCGAATCAACCGTCTCGCTGGCGATCAGGCCCGGTCTTGCACAAATCAAAGACACGCTTTCATGGGAAGCGCTACGTAATATGATGCAACAACCTGCAAGCACCGATACCCAACAAGCCTGCCGCTATTTGTACGCATCACCCCACGTCAGTTGCAGCAGTACGCTGGAACAATATGCACGCGCTAGTTTTGCTACGGGCCGACCGCTCCTCGACGCAACGCTCGACCTGACGCACCGTATTTTTGACGAATTTGAATTCGACCCCAAAGCGACCGAGATTTCGACCCCCTTGGAAGAAGTACTAAAAGGACGACGCGGCGTCTGTCAGGATTTCGCGCAATTGATGATCGGCTGTCTGAGAAGCCTGGGCTTACCGGCACGCTATGTCAGCGGCTATATCCTGACCAAGCCGCCCGAAGGCCAGCCACGCATGATCGGCGCAGATGCCTCCCACGCGTGGGTATCGGTGTTTTGTCCCGAACTAGGCTGGGTCGATTTCGACCCGACCAATCGCTGCCTCGTACAACGCGAACACATCACCTTGGGATGGGGCCGTGACTTTAGTGATGTCACCCCCATGCGCGGCATTGTTTTAGGTGGCGGCGAACAAGAATTGAAAGTACGCGTTACGGTCACTCCTTTGAATTAGCCTCAGGCAGAACCCACCAAAGGGGAAAGAGGAAGGGACCGCAAATTCTTCCTCCCTACGCTTTACCTTACAATGTCGCATTCAATCAATCCCCCTCCTTCCAATGATCGTTCTCGGTGTCGAATCCTCTTGCGATGAAACCGGCCTTGCGTTATACGACACGCAGCGCGGCTTGCTGGCACATGCCCTTTATTCGCAAGTAGCCATGCATGAACAATATGGCGGCGTAGTGCCGGAGTTAGCTTCGCGCGATCATATTCGGCGGGCTATTCCTTTGCTGGAACAGGTACTGGAGAAAGGGGGCGTCATCCCAAATAACATCGATGCCATTGCCTATACCCAAGGACCTGGATTGGCGGGTGCATTGCTGGTGGGCGCGTCAGTCGCTTGTAGCCTGGCGCTGGCGTTGGAAAAGCCTGTATTGGGTGTGCACCACCTGGAAGGACACTTACTATCGCCGCTACTTTCACGCAATCCCCCCGAGTTTCCTTTCATCGCCTTATTGGTTTCCGGTGGGCATACGCAATTGATGCGGGTCGATGGCGTAGGCCAATATCAATTGTTGGGCGAGACTCTGGATGATGCTGCGGGCGAAGCATTTGACAAGTCGGCAAAACTGCTCGGCTTAGGGTATCCGGGCGGTCCAGCAATTTCACGCATGGCCGAATTTGGCGATCCGCTTGCGTATAAACTGCCGCGTCCGATGTTACATTCCAAGGATTTGAATTTTAGTTTTTCCGGCCTGAAAACCGCCGTGTTGACCGTGGTGAAAAATCATCCCGCCACTATTTGCGATCAGGACAAGGCCAATATCGCGCGCGGCTTTGTCGATGCGATTGTGGATGTGTTAACAGCCAAATGCGTCACAGCGTTGAAAGAGTCCGGACTGAAACGACTAGTGATCGCCGGGGGCGTGGGGGCCAACAAACAATTGCGCGCGTCACTCAACGAGGTCGCACTCAAACGCCGCTTTAAGGTGTATTACCCCGAACTAGAATTTTGCACCGATAACGGCGCAATGATTGCCTTTGCCGGCGCCATGCGCTTGCAGATCAACCCCGATGCGGCCCAGCGAAATTATGCGTTTAATGTCAGGCCGAGGTGGCCGCTGGACGAACTGCGCATCGCTTAAGGAAACCTCTGAGGCGGGACAATTCTGGATCGAGGCAATAACCGTTATTATGAGATTTTCTCGGTCCTGCCGCCTATCCTGGTTTCTTTTCCCTTCATTAAATTTGCAATATTTTTACTATGACGATAAAGCAGCAAAGCGCTCATCGCCAGCACTGCAAATAATTTCTCATCGACACCAAACAACAGTCCGTAATAAAACGGCGCAAACACCGCCGACACCAACGCAGCCAATGAGGAATAGCGAAAGGCATACGCGACAACCACCCACGTCACCAAAGTTCCCAACCCCAACCAAAGATTAAGACCAAGCAAGACGCCCAATGCAGTTGCCACGCCTTTGCCTCCCGCAAATTTGAAGAAGATGGGCCATACATGACCCAAAAACACAGCCAGCGCTACCAACGCAATACCGCCATCTTCAATCCCGTACTGCGCAGCAAATCTTTCTGCCAACCACACCGCAAACCAACCCTTCGCGCCATCCCCCAACAAGGTTAGCGCAGCGGCTGTTTTATTCCCACTGCGCAGTACATTGGTAGCACCCGGGTTTTTAGAACCATAACTACGGGGATCGGATAAGCCGAATAATTTACTGACCACCACCGCAAACGAAATCGAACCGATCACATAAGCAATCACTGTAAATGCAACGACATTCATATATTTCCTATTTTCATCCGCATTGCAGACTTACTCAAAATCGTCCCAGGAAGTGTACCAACGAAAGCAGGCCTGATAAGGCACAACGCCGCTAGGGCAATTTTGCGTTAAATCCTATCATTGTTAATTGCCCAAACCTACTTGAAGCAGGATAAAGCATGGTTGGTTACCTCACAATATTTTTCGGCAATGGGATCGTTCTAGTCGGGCATTTTAACGAAAGAAAATGCCGGAAATCAATTATTGTCCTTGCTACTTAGCATAATCGGACTATTCTTAACAATCGACATAAACTTTTGTTGTCATAAAACTCAATTTTCACGCCAAAGAGAATAGTTGTTTATTTTTTATGGCGCTGTTAGCCATAGTCGGCTCAATTTCCACTGATCGTGTTTAACGGGGTGCCCTATGCAGGTCCATGCCTCTTCCAGAACCAACTTTACGCGTGACCGTTTATTGCAAAAATTTGGCAATAACCTCGATATGCTCGCGCTCGGTGGCGCTGTTTCACGGGTAGTAGAGTTAGCCTCATCAGACAACGGCGCGGCCCATATTCTAGCCAGCTGCGTGCTGTCCGATGTGGCGTTAACTCAAAAAATATTGCGCCTCGCGAACTCCGTATGCTATCGCTCCTCCGCCAGTCCTTCGGTGACTACCATTTCGAGAGCCATTTTTCTGCTCGGATTCGACACCATTAAAATCAATGCATTGACCATGCTGCTAGTCGATAATCTTCCCAACGGAAAGCAAGCAGACCATGTGAAGATCGAGCTGATCGATGCCTTATGCGCCAGCTTGGTTGGCCGGGAGATGGCCCGACAAAGTCGCTTTCATGGCGCAGAAGAAGCATCGATCGCTGCCCTCTTTAAAAATCTCGGACGTTTGCTCCTCGCCTCCCATGAACATCAACTCTACAACGATGTGCTTCGTTTAATCTCGCAAGAAAAATTATCGCCAACCCAAGCATCTTTCCAGATACTGGAATGCAGCTTTGATTTTCTTACCGAGACAATTTTGCACGAATGGAATATTCCTGAGTCCATCATCCAGGCAACCAGCCCCATCCCCAATGGAAAAATCTTTCCAGCCAAAAATGCGGCAGAATGGATGCGCCAGGTCGCCACATTTAGTGCCGAAGCGGCCAGGTTGATCATGCACACACACGATCCGGCCTCGAACGTCGGAGGTCAAGCCTTGCTGGCACGTTTCGCTGCGGCATTAAACCTGGATAAAGACAGCCTGGCGAGGTTATTTTCTACGGTCAGCGAGGAAATCCATCACACAATCCAAAGTTGTGATTTACTGCCCCCGCTCGACAACACGGATGAAATAACAGCCCCTATCCAACCCGTTAGTCTGCCGCCTGCCTTGCAATCGGCATTCCTGGATGCCATTCCCACGCAAGACGATGCACACCATGCGAGTGGCAAACCCATTCACGCCAGCAACCTCCTGTTAGCTGGCGTGCAGGACGCAACCCAGATGACGGCTTCGGGACACCACAAGCCGGAGCAACAGATGTTGCTGATACTGGAAACGTTATACCGCAGCATGGGTTTTCGCTTCGCTACGCTGTGCTTAAAAAACAAAGAGTGCGGCCTATTCCTGGCGCATATGGCCATTGGAGAACACCATGCAGCTCGTCAAGCGGGTTTTGTTTTTCCAGTCAAATCAGGCACCGACTTATTTCATGCGGCAATGGATAACGATGTTGATTTAATGATTGCCGATGCCACCAGCCCACAAATTCGTGACCTGCTCCCAACGTGGCATCACGCCTTATTGCCAGATGCCCGCAGCATGATTGTTCTGCCTTTAGTCTCGAACCACATCCCGCTAGGTTTGTTTTACGCTGACCGGGCAAAACCAGCACCGGAGGGCATGCTGCCGGCTGAAACTGCGCTAATCAAAATCTTGAAAGGGCAGTTGCTGGCGGCACTACTTTTACGCTAGCCCGGATTCATGCCTTGGGCAAGGTAACGCCGACCTGCCCTTGATATTTACCGCCACGATCTTTATACGACGTTTCACACACTTCATCGCTCTCAAAGAACAGTACCTGGGCACAACCCTCTCCCGCATAAATCTTGGCCGGCAACGGCGTGGTATTAGAAAATTCCAGCGTCACATAACCCTCCCATTCCGGCTCGAAGGGCGTCACGTTAACGATAATTCCGCATCGCGCGTAAGTTGACTTGCCCAGACAAATAGTGAGCACACTACGCGGAATTCGGAAATATTCAATCGTGCGTGCCAGTGCAAACGAATTGGGTGGAATGATGCAGACATTGCTTTTAATATCCACGAAAGAATTCTCGTCAAAATTTTTCGGATCGACGATAGTGCTATTAATATTGGTAAAAATCTTGAACTCATCGGCGCAGCGGATATCGTATCCATACGACGACGTGCCATAGGAAACGATTTTCTGACCATTCGCATGCCGTACCTGTCCCGGTTCAAATGGTTCGATCATGCCGGTTTCCTGTGCCATGCGGCGAATCCACTTATCGCATTTAATAGTCATCGTGTTTGATTTTCAAAGAGTCAATCGGAAGGATCGGCAAAGAGGTATGCCGTCTGCAAGTGCGCCACACCATCACCCTCAGATAAATGGTTGGCTATTTTCACAAAGGGGAGATTTTACGCGAAAATAACGACATTTCAGCCGTTTGAGGATCACTTCGCTACCAAGATGCGCCCGTGAATATAAATAAAACTGCGTTCGACAAAGTTATAATCGTGCGACGAAAGGCACTGATAAGGATCTGCGCAATGCCCAACAAATCGAGGTACTGGTTTCCTGCAAAGCGTTACGGATGGGGATGGGGCCTGCCCCTTACTTGGCAAGGCTGGCTGGTCATGGCTGTCTTCGTCGTATTGCTGCTTGGCGGCGCAGTCACGTTGCTGCCAAGTCATGGCGCCGGTATCTTTGTCGCATACACCGCCCTTCTGTCCGTACTGCTAATCGCGGTCTGTTGGTTAAAAGGTGAACGCCCCACCTGGCGTTGGGGCGAAAAGTAAAGGTGTCAGCTATCCCATCAGTCCCGCGACCACACAACGACGCCACCACCCTGCTCACCCAATCAGCACAGGATTTTTTGCGGCTGCGCCGTTCTGAATCGTTCTGAATATCAATAAGGAATCAGAAATATGACTCAAGGCAGCCATCACCTGCATGCCAGAAAAATCGCGGGTCAACTTACCATGATCAGGATTCCCGGCACCGAACTCACTGCGGATGTCGCGCAATTTTTGCAGGAGAATCACATTCGCGCAGTGTGCCTGTTTCGTCAAAACATGGTCGATGGAATCCAGTTGTCCAAGCTGACTGCTGATCTGCAGACGGTGATGGGAAAACATGCGCTGATTGCGATTGATCAAGAAGGTGGCGCCGTCGTACGTACCACCTGGCTACCATCTCCGCCCGCGGCCTTGGCCTTGGGCGCCTCAAACGATTCTGCACTGGCGCGCGCGGTGGGCGCAGCGGTAGCACGGGGCTTGAGATCGCTAGGGTTTAACTGGAATTTCGCTCCTGTACTCGATCTTAATAACAACGTTCACAATCCAGTAATTGCCGAGCGCTCCTTTGGTGCCGATCCTCAGCGCGCTACGACGCTGGCACTGGCGTGGATGGAAGGCAGCTTGTCGGAGGGTGTGGCCTGCTGCGTCAAACATGTGCCGGGACATGGCGATACGCACGTAGATTCCCATTGTGCTTTGCCGACAGTGGACAAACCACGGCCTGCGTTGGAAGCCCTCGAATTTTCGCCCTTCCAGCAAACGGCACAGATCGCGCCAGCGATGATGACCGCGCATATTGTTTATCCCACGCTGGACGCCAATTTTCCCGCAACGTTATCGCGTGCGATTTTGACGGATCTGATTCGCGGCCAATGGGATTTTCAAGGCATCGTGATTACTGATGGCATGGACATGCACGCCATTGCCGATCATTACGGCGTGGGGACTGCTGCAGTCCTGGCATTAGAAGCCGGTGCCGATATGGTAATGGAACTAGGTACAAGAGAAAGCCAACAAACAACATTAGATGCGCTGTGCGAGGCAATCGCAATGGGGAAATTTTCTGCCGACGAATTGAATGCCCGCCTGGCGCGACTGGACCAATTGGCACAACGCTATCCCTGCATGAGCCAACCATATACTACCGAAAGCGAAGATACCGCATTAATGGCGACTGCATGGCGACGTGGGCTGACGCCGTTCGGTAATCCTTCGCCACCTGCAATGGGGAGCAAAATTCGCTTGGTGATTCGCGCCAGCGTGGTATCGGACGGCGTGTCTGAAAGTGGTTTGCCGGCGCAACAACTCATCGACCGGCTAAGTCAATGGTATGACGTCGAGACGACGTTTTTTCACGATAGCGAACAGTTTGATTGGGCAACATTACCCGGCGATGAGCGCTTCATTCTGCTAGCCTCGACTACCCGCAAACGCTACGGGAAAAATACGCATAGCTGGCGGCCGGATTTACACCTGGCGCTGTGGAATCCATTTCAAGCACTCGACATTGATGCGCCCGCCTTGCTCACCTATGGATTTGCACCGCCTGCCTTGGATGCGCTCGAAGCATGGCTCCTGGGCACCATCAAGGCAGAGGGTATCAACCCTTGCCTGATAGACGGCACAAAGACTTAGGTACGAATTTATTCGTATTCATTTAACCTAGAAACGTCAGTTGGACGGACATGCGTGTGCATTTTCCGCTGGTGCTGCAAGGCGAGACGAGGCGAGGACGCAGACTGCATTCTGCTACGAGGATCAACGCAGCAGCGAGAGCGAAAAATGTGCAATCATGTTCGTAGCAGCCTCACCCAAATGGTGACGATATTAAACATCGAAAAACGCACTGTATTCATGAACTTATTGGTTGCGATGAGCGGTCAACTGCCGTGTCTAGGTTCAAGAGTCAAAGAAGCAGCAAAAAAACCATTCACACCTGCATCACGCTTTTTATAAAAATTGGATCGGGATCCCATCGTGCCTGATCAATAATAGACAGAGTAGACAAGCACACTCCCCTCACCATGTCCATAACTGCATTCCGCCTTGCCGCGATTCGAAAAGAAGGGACAGCACTGTGGCACTTAGCCTGGCCAGTGCTGGTCGGTCAACTCGCCACCGTGGGCATGGGTGTGGCCGATGTTGTCATGACCGGCCATACTAGTGCCGAAGATCTGGCCACGGTGTCGCTGGGCACGTCCATCTGGATGACCGTGATGGTTACCGTCTCGGGCATCATGATGGCCATCAATGCGGTGGTTGCACACGAAGTCGGGTCGGGTGATTTGACACGCCTTCCTCACTTGATACGTCAGTCGCTATGGAAAGGCCTGAGTGTCGGCCTCATAGCCTGCCTGCTCACCAATATGGCAGCGCTGCTGTTTGACTGCCTTCAGTTAACACCGGCCGTACACGAGAAGGCCACGCTGTTCCTGCATGTGATCAGCATCGGCCTGCCGCCGTTTGCTATTTATCGTGCGCTTTATGGTTACAACACCAGTCTGAATCAAACCAAACCGATCATGCTGATTGCGTTAAGTGGATTGGTTTTCAATACGATGCTTAACTGGCTGCTGATTTACGGCCATTGGGGCTTGCCGAAGTTGGGTGCAGTTGGCTGTGCGGTGTCTACTGCGGCGGGAATGTGGCTGATGTTAGGCGCGATGCTGTGGTGGGTTAACCACGCGCCGGCATACCAGAAATCAAATCCCTTCTCTCAATGGGAAAGGCCGCACTGGCCGGAAATTTTTTCCCTGTTAAAAATGGGATTACCCATCGGCGTGACGTATTTTGCAGAGGTCAGCGCCTTCAGCGTAGTCGGCCTGCTAGTAGCGCGCTTCGGCATCATCGCCATGTCTGCGCACCAGATCGCCCTCAATTTTGCTTCTCTCATGTTCATGGTGCCGCTCAGCTTGGGCATCGGCCTGATCACCCGCGTCGGTCAGGCCTTGGGGGAAGGCGACCCAACACGCGCACGCTTCACCGCTTGGGTCGGCGTGGGCATGGCGCTCACATTCGGATGTATGTCGGCCATTTTTATTTGCTTGTTTCGACAGGCCATCGCAGCCACCTACAGTTCCGATCCGGCAGTACAGGAAATGACTATTCGTTTATTACTACTGGCCGCCTTGTTCCAACTCTCCGACGCGACCCAGGTTGCTGCAGCTTGTGCTATCCGTGGCTACAAAATCACACGACCGCCGATGTTGATCCATCTAGTCGCATTTTGGGGGTTCTCACTCCCGCTCGGTTGCCTCCTGGGACTGGGACTAGTACCAGGCTGGTTGCCTTGGGCGCCGTTCACACCAATGGCAACAACGGGATTTTGGGTCGGCCTAGTACTAGGACTGACTATCGCGGCGCTACTGCTCCTGCGGTTGCTAGCGCAGCTATCGAAACAGCGAATAGTTGCTGCACAAGCGTGATGCGGCTATTTTTGAGCCTCGGTCAATGCCCATTCTGCGCATCCACCATCGTGGCCGCCTCCAGCAATTGCGCTGCCAGCGACCGCGCTTGATGAGCGGACAGCTCGCGGCACCGATCTTCGTTCCAAAGCCGCACCACTGCCGGTGCAGTTTGTGTACGGGTTTGTGTACCGGCAAAACGCCCCATGCGTAATGCCCCGCGCCTGCGTACATCAACTATATCGCCAAACCTGGTCAGGATCGGCGGCTGGTTTTCTGTGGCGCAAGTATCCAATGCCAAAGCATGTTTTTGCAAGGTCGAGGTGTGCTGATTAGGGGTAAATTCCACGATGAACTCCTTCGTTAATTAACTGTATGAATGTACAGTATATACAAAGAATGGTTGACCGTAAGAATTTTATTTTGCCTACAAAAAGACCTCTGTCAATCCCAATAGAGACTCGCTGGGCCCAGCGCATGAATAGGAAAAATAGATACATTCCAGGCAGAGGGCCAGCTACACTATCGTGCGCCTCGGCTTATGCGCAGCACGTCACTGAGAGCCCGTTGGGAAAATGGATAATTAGAAAAACGCGCTATTGTCTTGTATCTATTATTTTTGCAACATGGAATAAAAACTGAAATGCAAGTACAGTCGCCGCTGTCTTCACCTTGCCCCTATTTCTTTTACAGAAAAATATCGTCCTCATGAATCTCGCTAATGCGTCGCAAACAGCAACACATCCACACACTGGCAACCTCAATTTCATTTTGGTATGCGTCTTTATCGATATGCTGGGGATTGGATTAGCGGTCCCTGTGTTACCGATCCTGGTGGGGGAATTCGTCGTCGGCCGCGATTTGCAAGCGCACTGGTTCGGCATTCTCACAACGGTATTTGGCTTGATGCAATTTATCTGCATGCCGATCCTGGGGGCAGTCAGCGACAAGGTTGGGCGGCGGCCCGTGCTCCTTTTTTCGATGATAGGGATGTGCTTGAATTTTCTGGCCACTGCGTTGGCACCGAACCTGGCGGCGCTATTTATTGGCCGCGTCATTGGGGGGATATCGTCAGCTAGCATGTCGGTGGCTTCGGCTTATGCATCCGATATTTCAACGCCGGAAAACCGCGCCAAGAGTTTCGGGAAAGTGGGCGCCGCTTTTGGGTTAGGATTTATTTTCGGCCCTATGCTGGGCGGACTGCTGGGCAGCATCAATTTACACCTGCCTTTTTATGTGGCAGCAGCATTGTCGGCAGCAAACGTGGCCTATGGCTATTTCTTTGTTCCCGAATCGCTGCCACTTGCCAAACGTGCCTCTTTCTCGCTGGCCAAGGCGAATCCGATAAATGCACTGTCCAAATTATTCAAGCGATCAGACATCGGCCCTCTTATTTTTGCATTTGCGCTGGTGACTTTTGGACAAATGATGTTGCATACGACGTGGGTGCTGTACACGCATTTTCGTTTCCACTGGACGCCACGCGATAATGGCATTGCCTTGTTCTGCGTTGGACTTTCTTCAGCCTTGGTGCAGGCAGTGTTCTTGGGTACCTTGATGAAAAAATTTGGCGAGGTGCGCCTGTCTTTGCTAGGCCTGGCTTCAGGTGCGATCATCTTGACGTTATACGGACTGGCTACTCAAGGCTGGATGATGTATGTGCTGATTTTATGCAATATGCTTTCCTTTGCAGCCGGTCCTGCATTGCAAGGCATTCTTTCCAAAGCCACATCCGCGCATGAACAGGGAGCGCTGATGGGTTCCTTGCAATCGTTAACCAGTCTGGGATTGGTCATCATGCCACTCATTGGTGCCGCTATTTTGGGGGAGATCAGTCATCTTCCGGCAAATGACTGGCGCATCGGCACGACTTTTTTTGTCAGTGCGGCGATGCAGACAATAGCGTTGACGATTGCGTGGCATTACTTCAAAACACGTTCGTCTAGATCCTTGATCTAATCTTTTTTGGGAGCAGGAGCGCCTTTCGATCAGCGAACTACTTTCCACTGGCGCCGCTATTCGCACCGCTTAAGAACAGCTTTTTTTCTCGCAACGCCCAATTTTTCCATGACTTATCAGAATCGCTCTGGTATCTTGGAATAAGCTTACGGCAGGGTGCGCGCTGCTTGACAGCCTCGGATTATGAAGTATTCTTTCACGCCCTGCGGCATCACAACACACGAGACAATAATTCAATGAAACTATTTATTTTGCTGTTACTGTCCGTTGCCCTTACGGGATGTGCCACGCCTGATGCCGTGCAAAGCAATGCACCGGTACCCAAGGAAGCCAAGACAAACTCACCATCTCAACCTAATCCCCAATTGGAGCAGGCGGTTTTATCGCCGCTTAACGATCTGAATTTGACCAGTGCCGAGATTCCACCCATATTGAAATCCGCTCAAAAAGGACCTTATAAACAAGGGACCGACCGTACATGTGCTGGACTATCGATGGAAGTAGGCATGCTCGATGCCGTGCTGGGGCCGGACTTGGACGTTCCCGCATCAGCGACCAATCCCGGCCTCGTTGAGCGAGGCGCAGAGACCATTGGCAATGCCGCTGTCGGCGCGCTGCGCGGCGCTGCCGAAGGCGTTATCCCATTCAGAAGCTGGGTACGAAAACTCACAGGCGCTGAACGGCACTCCCGGGAGGTCGCTGCCGCTATCGCCGCAGGCACAATACGGCGCGCTTACCTTAAAGGAGTAGGTCAAGCCGCCGGTTGCAAACCACCCGCTGCACCGCAAGGCTAGAAGCGCCAACCGATCAAAAAAATCAGGCTAGGCTGAGCAACTATCAGCCCACCATCACCATACTGCCAACGGCAAGAACAATGGATGCTACTGCCCGGCGCTTACGGGTACTTCCGTTACCGGGTCTGGCAATGCGGCAAGAATCATCACCACCACACGCCGGTTGCGTGCGCGACCTTCTAGCGTGTCGTTCGGACTGGCTGGCTGCGTGGGACCATGACCGATTGCTGTCAAACGATTTTCATCCACGCCACTATCGATAAAAAGCCGAACCACGCTGCTGGCGCGCACACCCGACAATTCCCAATTAGATGGAAACATCAAATTGTTAATCGGTATATTGTCGGTATGCCCCTCGACCTGGATCGCGTGGGTATCGCTTTTCAATAACGCGGCAACTGCTCTCAGCGCTTGACCGGATTCAAGCGTGAGCTTTGCTTCACCTGGCGCAAACAACACACTGGCGTTGATTTCGACCCGTACCCCACGGGCGCTTTGCGTCACCCGTACTTTTCCTTCGCGCACCAGAGGAGCCAGCACATTTTTTAAATCACGCGCAACAACAGTCATGTTCTCGCGCTCGTGGCGCAATTTCGCTTCATTCATACGCAGCTTAAATTCAGGAATTTTCCGTAGGGGGAACTCGGGCTGATTCTCAGGACGGATTCCAACGGCTATCGGCGCTTTGCCGAAGGCGCTACCGAGTGCATTGGAAAGAACCCGGTACTTACCTTCATTGATCGATGAGATCGCGTACATGACCACAAAGAAAGCAAACAATAGCGTGATGAAGTCGGCATACGAGACGAACCATCGCTCTCGATTGTCCAGATCTTCTTCGTATTTCTTTCGGGTCATGGTGTATTTTATGATTCGGAATAGTAGCTGTTAAATGCCAATTCACAAGCCATTTCTCATCCGTCGGATGCGGCGCAAAACAACCAGTCAACAAAACAAAAAATTCCCCACAAAAGGCCCGAAAAACACGAAGAAAATCGAAGGATGGATGGGGTAACATTCCCCAAGCTATACGACTCCCGGGGAAATTTTGGTCGCTACAGCATCCTCCCCCTAACCCTCTCTCGTGACCGGAAGAGGGGATTAAAATCTTCGCCGCCTGCGCTGACATTCTTGCAAATCTAACGTAAAAATCCCACCACACGTTCTTCAATTACCCGTGAATTATTCCCACTCGCCAGATCGAAAAATACCGCTGCCAGCATCTCGCGCTGATTCACTTCGCGGCACACAATCGCCTTGAGTTTGCTACCAATTGGGAGAAAAAAAAGGTTGGCTAAACCCACACCGTAAATGGTCGCAACGAAGGCCACCGCAATACCGCTGCCGAGTTTACTGGGGTCGGTGAGATTTTCCATCACATGAATCAGGCCGAGCACAGCACCGAGAATCCCGATGGTCGGCGCATAACCCCCAGCAGCCTCCCAAATTTTCACGGCGTTGCGTTCTTCAGTCTCATAAGCGCCGATATCCATATCAAGAATTTCCCGAATTTTTATCGGATCAACGCCGTCCACAATCAGACCCAATCCTTTGGAAATAAAGCGGTCTTTAGCCGAATCCATATACATCTCCAGACTCAGCACACCTTCACGCCGCGCTTTAAAAGTCCAGTTGGCAATATCGACGGCAATCGCTTTGCGCTGATCGACCGGCGGGGCAAAAATCCATACGACCATTTTTAGTCCGCGCTTGAAGCTAGACATGCTGGTCTGCACTAAAACAGCGCCAATGGTACCCAATACCACGATAGAAAAAGCGGCTGGCTGCACCAAGGAACCGAGCTCGCCACCTTCCAGTTTTTGGCCGGAAACGACACAGATAATCGCTAACGCGAGACCAACTACAGTTGCCCAGTCCACACTTGCTCCCTCAGTGATGTCCGCAACCGTGCCACGGCCTGACTATGCAACTGACACACGCGCGATTCTGAAACGCCGAGCACCGCACCGATTTCTTTCAGGTTCAATTCCTGTTCGTAATACAGCCCCATCAATAGTTTTTCACGCTCAGGTAGCTTGTCGATTGCGTCGATGACAGCTTGACGGAAATCACTATCGAGCAGATTTTTCAGTGGGTCGCCATTCTCATCGACAAAATGGCGTTCCAGAAAATTATCGCTACCTTCGCTGTCATGAAAATCCTCGTAATACACCAGTTGATGTCCGCTACCGTCGGTCAGCATGTCCTGATATTCGGACAGCGACAGCTTCAGTAATTTAGCCACTTCAGATTCTGTCGGCGCATGTCCCAGTCGCTGTTGCAGCGTACTCATGGCAACTTCAATTTTGCGCATATTTTGCCGGACGCCGCGCGGCATCCAGTCGCTGCTGCGCAATTCATCGAGCATCGCACCGCGTATCCTCAACACGGCGTAGGTCTCAAATTGCGCGCCATGCTCTTCTTCATAACGGTTGATCGCATCGAGCAAACCAATCATGCCGGCCTGCACCAGGTCGTCCACATCAACACTGGCTGGCAGCTTAGCTTTCATGTGGTGGGCAAGTCGCTTCACCAACGGCGCATGTTCCGTCAGAAGATAATTTTTGTCCGATTTTCCCTTGACCGTGTACATGACTATTTCAAATTCCTAAAGATGGGCCATCAGCCTATTTTCCGGGTAATCCGAGATGGGGACTGCTGGCGATGAAAAACGTCCAGCCAACCGTCTAAATGCAACTGAGGCCCTCGCCAAAGGGAAAGCATCGGTCACCGATCGTCCCAGCTTCGCCGCGCGGCGGAGGTGATCGTCTGCCGGTACCGAACCCATCGATTTAAGCTCGACAGCAAGATAACGTCGCGCTGCCTCTGCCATATTATCGTATACCACTTTTGCCTCGTTTTCGGAAGCCCCGGTCACCAGAATGCCGAATGGCCGATGTCCCAATTTCGCATTCAGCCGCTTGATCACGCAGTATGCGGTCTTAATCGAATCGGCATTGCCGGACACCTGCACCACAATTTCACAACGCGACAGGGCAGGAATCGGAAAGTCGTCATCGGCATCAAGCTCACCATCGACCAGCACAATACCGCTTTGCTTCACCAATAGGTCAAATGCCTTGACTAGGAGTCGCGCCTCATCGGGGTGCTGTCTCGCCATGCGCAGATGTTCCCTTGCCAGTGCGACCATGCCAAAACCCTGTGGCATTTGCCTGGTCACCTGATCCAGCGCACATTCCTGACGTGCCACATTCTGCAGGCTCATCCCATGCGACATACCAAGATGTGCGGCCACTCCACGTGACGAGGGGCTGGCATCCATCAACAATACATCATTGCCCGCATGCGCCAGCGATGCACTCAAGTTAAGCAACAAAGCGCTCTTGTCCTCAGCCGGAGTAGCAGATAAAAAAGTGACGATACGCGGCTTAGGTCCGGCCAGCATGCGCCGCAATCCTTCGGCCTGATCAAAATCGAAATTAGCCAAGGTTCACCCCGCGCAAACTTTGATCGTGCATCGCACTGGTGGCATGACCCATTACCAGAGGCAACTCGTTGTCCTGCAATTGATAGGGCATGGTTTCGCGCTTGAGCTTGAACGCACGATCGATCAGATAAAGCTGGTTGGCCAGATGCAAATCTTCCGGTACGCGCTGTCCATTCGAAATGTAATACAGATTGAGTTTTTGCCGGATGATCACGTCAATAACATTGCCGATGGTCGCCGCCTCATCGAGCTTGGTCATGATACATCCTGCCAACCCGCTGCCTTGGTAGGCACGCACTACTTCGTTGAGCGTCTCGCCCGTCGAGGTCGCATTCAAACACAATAAACGTTGGACGTTGGAACCAACGCCGGAGAGCATGGCCACTTGATCTGCCACCATCTGATCACGCTGACTCACACCCACGGTATCGATCAAGACGGTGTGTTTGCTTTTGAGTTCTTTCAAGGCAATGCGCAAATCCGATTCATCGCGTACGGAATGAACCATGACACCCAAAATTTTTCCGTAAATACGTAATTGTTCATGACCGCCGATACGATAGCCATCGGTAGTAATCAGCGCGAGCTTTTCAGTACCGTGGCGCATAACGCAGCGCGCTGCCAGCTTTGCAGTGCTGGTCGTTTTACCTACGCCGGTTGGGCCCACCAGTGCAAACACACCGCCTCTTTCCAGGATCTCGTTTTCATTATTCATGGTGGTGAGATTGCGGCACAACATCGATTTAATCCAGTCCAATCCAGAGGCGAAATTTTCTGTGACAGGCAGTTTTTCCGTCAGATAACGCGACAGGCTAGGGCTGAAACCGGCAGCCAGCATTTCCCGCAATACGGCAGCGCGATTAGGTTCGCGTTTTTGCGTTTTACCCCATGAAATTTCTGCCAATTGCGATTCCATCATGCCGCGCATCGCACGAATTTCGCTCATTACGTCACTCAGGTCAGCCGTCTTTTCTTTCGCCGGACTCCCTCTTCCTACGCCCCTGTCCATGGATTTATCGCTGGTAATCTCCGACGTTTCTACGAGACTCGTTTTCTTCTCACTCCCGGGGCGCGATTTCGATATGCCAGAAAAATGATGCAGTGCCGGCTCGGACAACATTTCTTCCTCAATCGCTGGCGATAAAGACGCAATGTCTTCATTCGCCAAAGCCATGATTTCTACTCCGCTATCCATTGTGCGATTGGATAAAATCACGGCGTCCGGGCCGAGCGCATCGCGTACTTTGCGTAATGCTTCACGCGAAGAAGATGCGGAGAATTTTTTAACGTTCATATCTGGCCTCCAACTAGGCTGGTAACTCTAATCGTTTTTGAATCAGGAAGTTCTGAGTGAGAAAGCACCTTCAGTTGCGGCAATGCGCGCCGCAGGAAACGGGCTAGCAATGCCCGCAGCGGCCCGGGTACCAGTAGCACTGGTGTCAAGCCCATTTGTTCTTGCTGCCGAGTCGCCTGCTCTGCCTGCGTCGCCAATGTGTCGGCCAAGCCAGGCTCAATCCCTGCGCCATCCGCCCCGCTTGCTTGCAGCGCCTGCATCAGCAAACGCTCAAGCCGATTGTCGAGGGTCATTACAGATAACTCATTTCCGGTTGGGAATAACTGTTGAACAATCGCCCGCCCCAGGGAAATACGTACCAACGCAGTCAATTCATTCGGTTCCTGCACCGTCGCGGCATGCTCCGCCATAGTCTCAATGATGGTGCGCATATCACGGATATGCACGCCTTCCATCAGCAGGTTCTGCAACACTTTTTGGATGATCGATAATGACAACACGGTCGGCACCAGATCTTCGATCAACTTCGGCGATTCCTTCGCTACATGATCGAGCAATTGTTGTACTTCCTGCCGTCCCAACAGCTCGGCTGCGTGGTTCATGATCAAATGATTCAGATGTGTTGCCACCACGGTACCGGCATCGACCACGGTGTAACCCAAAGTCTGCGCCTCTTCGCGCATGCTTTCATCAATCCAGGTAGCGGGCAGGCCGAAGGCCGGATCGGTAGTCACGACACCTGCCAGCGAGCCGCTAGCCATGCCGGGATTGATCGCCAAAAACTGGCCATTGATTGCTTCTCCCCGCCCGATTTCTACTCCTTTAAGGCTGATGGTATAAACCGATGGCTTGAGTTCAAGATTGTCACGGATGTGTACCGGCGGCGCCAGAAAACCAACCTCCTGCGCAAATTTTCTACGGATTCCTTTGATACGTTTGAGTAGCTCGCCGCCCTGCGTCTTGTCCACCAAAGAAATCAAACGATAGCCGACTTCCAGCCCCAGAATATCGACCGGCATAATATCCTGCCAACCCGCTTCCTCTTGTTCCGGCGCTGCAGGCGGCACCTCCGGTTGCGGCACAATTACCGCAACCTCGGCACGCTTGGCGATGACATACGCACCGCCACCCAACACCCCTGCCAGCAGAATGAACGCAACGTGCGGCATCCCGGGAATCAACCCCATGCCACCAATGATTCCAGCGGTAATATAAAGTACCTGTGGCTTGGCAAACAATTGGGTAATTAATTGCCCGCCAATATCTTGTTCGCTAGCCACCCGGGACACCACGATACCGGCTGCAGTCGAAATAATGAGAGAAGGAATCTGCGCCACCAGGCCATCGCCAATGGCCAACAACGTGTAAATTTTCAACGCAGCCGAAAACCCCATATCATGCTGCAACAGACCGACCATCAGGCCGCCGATGACGTTGATAATGGTAACCATGATCCCCGCCACCGCATCGCCGCGCACGTACTTGCTGGCACCATCCATAGCGCCGTAAAACTCGGCCTCTTGCGCAACTTCGGTACGGCGCCGACGCGCTTCTTGCTCGGCGATCAGACCGGCATTGAGGTCGGCATCAATGGCCATTTGCTTGCCTGGCATCGCATCCAACGCGAAGCGCGCGCCCACTTCTGCGATACGACCTGCCCCTTTGGTCACCACCGTAAAATTAATAATCGTTAAAATAATGAACACCACAATACCAACGGTGTAATTACCGCCGATCAGAAAATGGCCGAACGCTTCGATCACCTTGCCCGCTGCATCCGGGCCGGTATGACCCTCAGTCAACACCACCCGTGTCGAGGCGACATTGAGCGACAGCCTTAACATCGTACTCACCAACAAAATGGTAGGGAATGCCATGAAGTCGAGTGGCTTGACGGTGTACAAACTGGTGAGCAAAACAATGATTGCCAGCGCAATGTTGAAGCTGAAAAAAATGTCGAGTACAAACGCAGGTAGCGGCAGTACCATCATCGCCAGCAGCATGATGATAATGATCGGCGCGGCCATGCTTTTTCCACCGCCGCCGGCAAAAAACAGTTGCAATTTCAGACTATTCATCAGCTTGCTCCGTTAGCGGAAGGGGAAAGATGATCCGGTGAATCGGTCCTATTTTTCTGCGCTGCGATATTGAAAGGGTCAAGTTGTGGCGGGATTGCGATATCCGACGGTAGTTTTGGCCGCACGCCGCTGCCCTTCTTAAAGGCGCGCAGCTGGAACACATAGGCCAACACTTCGGCCACTGCGGTATATAAAGCTTCGGGAATTTCATCGCCTAACTCGCCATGCCGATACAGGGCACGCGCCAGTGGTGGCGCTTCTAAGATCGTGACCTTATTTTCGGTAGCGATCTCACGGATTTTTGCCGCCACTTCATCTGCCCCTTTGGCCACTACTTGCGGCGCACGCATTTTTCCGTCCGCATATTTCAATGCAACGGCATAGTGCGTTGGGTTGGTCACCACCACATCGGCGGTGGGCACGGCAGCCATCATGCGACGCTTGGCCATCTCGCGCTGCAACTGGCGAATCTTGGCCTTGATCTGCGGATTCCCATCGGACTCTTTGGATTCCTGAATCACTTCTTGGCGCGTCATTTTGAGTTTATCCGCGTGATGCCACATCTGGTAAGGCGCATCGATAAACACCACCACCGCCAAGCCGCTCACAATGGACAGGAAACTGGTGGCAAGGATGCTGACCAGGTGCGCGCTACCCACCCCGAGCGGCTCCACACTAAGCGCGAGGACTGCTTCTTTCTGTTGAACAACGACCATCCAAGCAACCGATCCCACCAAGATCGTTTTTGCGAGCGCTTTACCCAGCTCGACCAAGGCATGTTTGGAAAACATATTGCCCAAGCCCTGGAAAGGACTCATCCGGCCAAAATTTGGCTGCAAACCTTGCAGGGTAAATAGCCAACCGCCAATCAACAAGGGCGAGGCAATGGCAACGAGCATCACACCAACACCCAATGGCAAAAATGCCCACATCACATTGACCATATCAACCGCTATCCGCCGCAACAACACATCCGCATCGAAAGCCTGTATCCGATCAAAGCGCAAGCCAGACACCAGCATCTCATTTAAGTGGCGCACCAACCCGTCGCCAAACATCCATACACCACCACCGGAAGCAAGTAAAACGGTGAGCGTGGACAGCTCGCGCGAGCGCGGCACATCGCCTTCTTCACGCGCCTGCTCAAGGCGTCGGGGTGACGCCGGTTCGGTCCGTTCAAGGTCGCTATCTTCGGCCATGGCCGACTCCGGTTCTTTTTCTGTAAAACACGCCCATCGCCCGCTCCAGGCGATTTTTTGACAGGCGGATAACTTCGATTATTGACGCAGCAACATAAAAGTCATCAGAAGAATAGGCGCGGATATTCCCCGTTATTCGGTTTTGTCGTTCAATGAAATCTGGATCGCCAAGTGCCGATGCGATTTTCCGCACATACACATTAAGGCACACCATCCCGAACACGTCATTGATCCAAATAAATTGCGTTGAACCCAGATTTCATTAGACCGCTTTCTTTTCTGCCAAAGCCGCATGCTTGCTGACGCGGAAGAAAAATTAAAATGGCGATTGGCGTGAGAACGCTAAGAGTCCGATTGCACAACTGGGTTAAAAACCAACATCCATAAAAAAAGCCGAGCCTCATGTGAGGTTCGGCTTTTTTAGGGAATGCGGCTCAAAAACGAACTGCTTTCCACCAAATTCCAACGCTTGATTTACATGATCAGTAAGGGAATCCTTCTGATCCTAGTAAAGTTGAGATTAGGGGTATCGCAACCGCTCGCAAGCACAAGTTCTGTCTCCACTCCGGGATTAGCTGAATCATCAATGGGGTGAACACACAGTCCACTGTTTTTGTGGCGAATACTACCGGCGGCAGTAAATTCAAAAGCAAGGCGCTTGTTACCGTCGGCATCGGCTGCTACACCATCAGAACAGAGAGGCCAAAATACTAATCGAGTGCCGCTTACCGGGTTGGGGCTGCCACCTTCTGGGTGCAAACACATGTCGCTGGAGTTGTGAGAAAGGCTGCCGTTCGGAAGCGATCTAAAAGCTAAACGCGCTTCAGTGGCGTCACAAAGGGGATAGAGCACTGTATGTGTGCTTAGATTCGGAGTGGGAGAACCACCCAAAGGGTGAATACAGCTTCCACCGGCATGTTGCAACAAGAAATTGGTAAATGTATTTATAGGTGGCTGCGTACAATTTACTAACCGAGTGGTCGTTGCTTTATCGGCGCTGTTATCGAGATTATAGTTGGCTAAGTTATAGTTACCCGCTGAAAACACTTGCGATACATACGTATAGTATGTGCCGTCATCCTTGCCGCCACTTAACGTTACTTCATAACAGGAAGGTACATTCAGTGACACAGCTCTATGTGAAAAACCACCTGTCTGATAGGTCAAATTATAAAGTTTTGTAGGATCTAGGGGGAAATCAGAATTGCGAATATATCTAACGACATGTTTTTCTGTTGATGGGCTTGGATCTGATGTGGGGAGGCCGACCTGAAGCGGATAAGAATTATTAGGGTTCCCTAGAGATGAAAGCGGAAATGCGATTCCCGCCGCATCATAAAGCATAGGAATATCCTGCTTTGGATTACACTCTAATTGACCTGACCCTATCATTTTATAAGTGAGCAAACTCCTTGTAAGGTTATCCAGAGCCCCAAGGGTGTCATATCTTCCGGGTTTCAATGTCATCCATGAACCACTAAAGAAATCTCCGCTAGCTAACAAACTGCAATATCCATTGAGCACTTCCACGCTAGACGCGTTCGCTGTGCCTACAGGCAGCAAAAGATCAATTTCAGGCGTCGAGTGGTTTACTTCGTTTATTTGCGCCTCACCAAGGATATCTTTATAGGAGCCCATCTGGTAGGGATTTGCAAAAATCGTCATGCTACGTTCTGCGGCCGTCACTTGGAGGGAAAACAAGGATAGCGCTAAGATAAGTAGTTTTTTCAAGTGAAATTCCTTTATTGATTATAGGTTTTTAATCTATATTCCGGTTTAAAAACGGTAAGCTCCGATTTGACTTGTTGGATGGGGGCAACAGGATATGTCGAATAACGGATACGAACTTAATCCTGCAAGCAGTATCGCGCATTAATGCCGTCTCAGCCCGAATATTCTGACCCATTGATACGGCGGTGTGGCATTGGTTGGTTTGTAATGGTGTCCACACGATGCGCGGTTTGGTTGGCCTCGTGCAGTAGCAAAAATGCGCGATATCGAATTGCTTGCAGAAATAAGTATCCCCCGGATTACCTGTTTAATTTAAAGGTATGGCGTTAAGGGTATTGCGGACCATTCAAAATAAAACCGCCACCCTGAAATGTCGTAGCGATGTCGTCGGCCGCCGGATATGCGGATGTATCGGGAAACATCGCAGCAAATTGAGCCGAACTATCTTTGGGAACGAATCCGAGATGGGCCGCTTTGGTGTTATCCCACCACTTGGCCGGATTATCGGAGACGCCAAAAAGAATCGTGTGGCCGACCCGTGGCGCAAACAAGGAGCAGCGTAGCGATTCAACCAGGTCGTCGGCACTAAGATACGTGATCATCATGCGCGGATTGGCCGGTTCGGGAAAGCAGGAACCAATGCGTATGCAAACGGTTTCGATGCCGAAGCGGTCATAATAGTAACGCGACAACGATTCGCCAAAACATTTGCTGACGCCATACAGGGTGTCCGGCCGAGTCGGCATATCCGCATCGAGCATGTCTGTGTTGCGATAGAAACCGATAGTGTGATTTGAACTGGCAAAAACGACGCGTTTGACACCCGTTTTGTGGACTGCTTCGTATAGATTAGCCATTCCCAGAATATTCGCTTGCATGATCGCATCAAACGGTGCTTCGACCGAAATGCCGCCGAAATGCAGGACTGCATCGACGCCTTCCATCAACCTGAGCACGGCGGCCTTGTCGGCAAGATTGCATTGCACGATTTCTTCACCGGGACCTGCTGGGCCCATATCACTCAGATCGCTTAAGCGCACTATGTCGGCCCACGGCTTGATGCGCTCACGTAGAATGCGACCTAAACCGCCTGCGGCACCGGTCAGCAAAATTCGTTTAAAAGGTTTAGATGAAGCGGTTGATGTCATGAGATTATTTCCAAAGAAAAGTTAAAGAAAAAAGAATCGGACGCACGCTAATCAGGTCACCGGTGCAGGATTGAAGAGCGTTAACGCATTGTGCAGTTTCCATTGTTCAGCCCATGTCTCACGGCCGCTGGCAACTTCCAGTATCAGCTTGAATAATTCCCAGCCGACATCGTCGATGGTGGCTTCGCCGCTGGCGATGCGCCCGGCATTGATATCCATCAGATCATGCCAGCGCCGAGCCAGATCGTTGCGGGTTGCGACCTTAATCACGGGCACTGCGGCCAAGCCGTAGGGTGTTCCGCGACCCGTGGTAAATACGTGAACGGTCATGCCGGCCGCCAGTTGCAAGGTGCCGCAAATGAAATCGCTGGCCGGCGTAGCAGCGTAAATCAACCCTTTTCGTGTCAGCTTTTCACCCGGTGCGAGCACACCGACGATGGCGCTGGAGCCTGACTTGACGATGGAACCCATCGCTTTTTCAACAATGTTCGACAGTCCACCTTTTTTGTTACCCGGCGTCGTGTTGGCACTACGGTCAACCCCACCGCGTGTCAGGTAATTATCGTACCATTCCATCTCCCGTATCATCGCTTGGGCGACTTCTGGATTGGCAGCGCGCGCAGTAAGCTGGTCGATGCCATCGCGCACTTCGGTCACTTCGGAAAACATGACGGTGGCCCCGGCGCGCACCAACAAATCGGTCGCAAAACCCACGGCAGGATTTGCAGTCACCCCGGAAAATGCATCGCTGCCACCACACTGCACGCCAACAATTAAGTCTGACGCCGGGCAAGTCTGGCGACGACGCGCGTTCAGTACCTTGAGTTTTTCTTCTGCCGTCTTCACGATCGAATCGATCATCGAATTAAAACCGACGTGCTCCTGATCTTGCAGGCACACTACGGTCGGCTCGTTACCTTGCAAAATGGGGATGGATCCTTTCGGAAACATGCGCGTTGGTTGCAATTTTTCGCAGCCGAGACTCACGACCATAGCCTGGCCGCCAAAATTGGGATTGAGGGTGATATTGCGCAGCGTTCGAATCGGAACATCGGCATTGGGCGCATCGATCGCCACACCACAACCATAGGTATGCTCCAAACCAATCACATCGTCAACGTTGGGATAGTGCGGCAGCAGTTCCGATTTAATGCGCTTGACCGCATATTCAACAACGCCGGCCACACATTGCACCGTGGTGGTGATCGCCAAAATGTTACGTGTGCCGACCGTACCGTCGGCGTTGCGAAAACCTTCAAAAGTATACCCTTCGAGCGGTGCAACGACCGGGGCTTTACGAGTAGCAATGGGCAAACCAACCAGTTCCCTGGCGGCAGGCATGCGCAACACCGATTCTGAAATCCAACTCCCTTTTTTGAGGGCACGCAAAGCATATCCGATGGTCACGTTATAACGGATCACAGGATCATCCTGCGCGAGGTCGGACAGGGCAACCTTGTGGCCTTGCGGTATCGCTTCGAGTAGTGTCAGGCCATTCGCAAACACGGTACCTGCAGGCAGGCCGCCATCGTTGACCACGATAGCAACATTGTCGTTTTCATGCATGGGAATATACAGCGGGGTACTAATACTGGTGCTACTAATGCTTGCCATTGTCGTTTCCTATTTTTTGGGGGGGGCGGAGTCCATTTTAAAATTCATGTCAGCACTACGCCAATTTACTACACACATCTTGCATCGGCACATCTGGAGAGCGTGTGGATCAATCCAGTACACTCTTTTCGTAAGAGTGTTACCTGTAATTGAGAATGTTCGTGATAAGTCGTGATAAATAATCACCGATTTGATTGCGGGGCATAATCCTTCGATTATCCTAAACCTGTGCATGCACACCGAATCAATCCGGGCGCGTTACATGCCTGTCCCCTGACGATATATAAGGGGCGATGGACATGGTCAACTGGATCTTTGCATCAATTTTCAGCACGTCATCAGCGATCAATTTGTAAAAAATTCTTGCTTCGAACGTATGAAATTCATGTTGAGCACCCCAGTTTTCAGCGCATTTTTGGTGTTATTTTTATTATCCCATTAAACGAAATATCTGGCTAGCCCACCTTGTGAGATTGGTTCAACCAATTTAGAATGCTCTTTCCGAAGCGAACGTGAAATCGCTTTCAATCAACTATTTATTGAATATTATTTTGACCAAAATTTCCGTATCCAGCGATTCTAAATCGCAAGAGCCGCGCCTGTATCGGCATATCGCGGACAGTATAGTCGAACTCATTAGCGAAGAAAGGATCCCCGTCGGCGCACGATTGCCGTCGGTACGCGATCTTTCCGCTCGGCTCAACGTGAGTCGTACTTCGTTGCGTGAGGCATTATTGGCGCTCGAAATCGGTGGCATTCTTGAGGTGCGCGGTGGCTCGGGCGTGTATGTCAGCGACAATCACGAAGCCCGTTCCGCACTTTCCGAAACCGGCCCTGGCCCCTTCGAAGTCCTGGCCTCGCGCCTGCTGATCGAATCGGAAGTAGCAGCGATCGCTGCACGTGTGGCTACCGCCGGCGCCATCGATGTCATTTTAAATGCGGTATTGGAGATGGAGCGTCATCATGCCGATTACGCCAGCAACGAACAGGCGGACCGCAATTTTCATGTCGCCATTGCACGTGCCACCGGCAACAGCGCACTAGTCGGTGTCATTGAATATCTATGGGATCAGCGCGGACGTTTGTGGGGCAAACTCAAAGAGCACTTTCAGACCGAGGAAATGCGCCAGCAAACATTGACTGACCATCGGCGCGTCCTAGAAGCGATCGCAGCGCACGATCCGGCCGGTGCCCGCCGCGCAATGCGCGCGCATCTGGAATATGTGACGCGCACTTTTTCAAGAGGATAGCGAATGCTACGCAGAGCTCGGCAAGAGTCGTTACTCTGGGTTGAGACTTGGGCATCCTAGGAGCGTGGCACAGCATGTCTTACCCCTTACTGTGCTCGTGCTAGGAACGGCATGCCGTGCGCCACCGTTGTCTCTGCAGTTCCTATTGAGACCAGCATCTATTGCAATGTAAAAACAAAACATTGTTAACATGAATAAGCCCCTTCGCATGACATCAAAATTGATCGCCATCATCGCATTATCTGCCGCTTTCTCGGGCCCGACACTGGCAGCTAATCCAGCGACAAAGCCGATCCGGGTCATCTTGTTTGGCGACTCCATAGTGGTTACCAAAAGCGGTTACGGCGATGTTCTGCGCTCGCCTTTTCAGCCTGCGATTTCTTGCATTAATCTGACGCGCGGTGACCGCGGCTCCGGCAGTTTTCGTGCCGAAGGACGATGGAATGAAGTACAAAATTTATTGCGCGATGGGGTGTCATTGAGCACGAATTATGTGCTGAATCAGGATGTTGACTATACCCATTTAGACACCAAGGGAGCGACGTATTTTTCACACAGGGCGATGGCTGAATTGATTCGGGCGGTACCTTCTATCATGTCATCGCTCCGGTCTGAAAACTAATGCTGCTCTTTTATCGAATTTATCGCATCGCCTGGATCGCCAGCTTCGCGCTGTGCGGCATAGCACCCTTGGTCGGGCTAGCGCAGAATCTACGGAAGGCCGCATCATCTCCCTTCGCGGTCTCACCAACCCGCCCGCAACTGAGTAATGAGCAAGCTGCACAATACACTTACTCCGAAGTACTGAAATATGTAGGATTAGCCGGAAAAGAAAAGGCCGATCCCTGGGATCCACTGGCAGATCCTTTGGCAAGTAATGCCCTACTCGTATCCGACTATACCGTTGACTCCGCAGCGCAAGCCGATGACGCGACTGTCTTTAATACCGTACAGGCTGCGGTCAATCGTGCAGTCGCAGACAGCGCTTTGCCGGGACGTGCGCAACGACGGGTGGTTGTCCTGGTCAAGGCGGGAGTGTATCGGGAACTGTTGTATGTTCCCGCCGCTGCGCCCATTACCCTGCTCGGCGGCGATACCGATGCATCTCGTACTCGTATTCGCGCCAGTCTCGATGCCGGTATGACTGGGGTCGATTACGTCAATAACTTTGGCGCGCAGTTCGCTCATGTCGAACCCGGCATTCAAGCCATGTTCAATGAATTGAAAAACAAAGCGACGCTGTCCACCTTTGGTTCGCCGGTCGTTTGGATCAGGAACCAGGGTTTCCAAGCGAAAAATATTACGTTTGAAAATAACTACAACGAAGACCGCAGACACCCCGATTGTATCGATCCTATTTGCACTCGTTTTCCCGGCAATAATCCGTTGGAACGCGGGCGGGGTCAGGCGGTAGCTTTGTTTGTGGATGGTGCCGACAAGGTGCAGTTCGAAAACGTGCGTTTTATTGGCAATCAAGACACTTTGTTTTTGCGTTCGCCCGTGTTCCTCACCACGGTTCGCAGCTTCTTCCACAAATCGTATATCGAAGGAGATGTCGATTTCATTTTTGGCGACACCACGGCGTATTTTTATCGGTCGGAAATCAAGTCGCTCGGCGCCCGCTCGGCAAGCTCCTATGCGATGGCACCCAACACCAATATCGGCACGCGCTATGGTTTTGTGTTTAACGAATGTACCTTCACAAACGATGGCAGTGCGAATGCGCTAGCGGGAAAATTCTATCTCGCGCGCCAATGGTTTCATCGCTCAAAATGTACGCCTTACGGCACTGTCAACATTCCGGGCTATTCCTGCGATCTGGCAGAAAATGATATTTATCAAGCGCCACACGGTACCGTTTCGAAAACAGTATTAGAAACGGTTGGCAAAGTCATTATTCTCCATTCGCGCATCGGCAGCCACATCGACAAAGAGCGGCCCTGGTCAGACTGGAATAAAAATGGTGGGCTATCTTATCGCCCGGTCCACTACGACTTGAACACGTTCTGGACCAATCTGGCACTCACCCATATCGATTTGATCCGCGACTTGGGATATGAAAAAAAACCGAACGAACCCTTTCTTGCAGAGTTCAATAATATCGACGAAGGGCGCGCGCCATGACAAATCCCCCAGCAAAAAAAATCATCAATCAGCAACGACGTGCTTTTATACAAGCGGCGTCCATTGCATCCATTGCGTCCGTTAATGGCTTGGCTCTAAGCAGTGCGGGCTGCACGATCATGACGCCAACGGAATCGACCGACCCGTGGAACAAGGCGCAAGCGATCATCGACCGCTTTGCCCAACCCCTCTCCTTTCGGGAAGAAGATTTTCTCATTACGACTTATGGGGCTGTGCCATGTCAGGTCGCGCCCGTCGCCGCCTGGGTTTCAACCGAAGAACGCGGCATGCTGCCTGCGCCGGTTGCCGGATCAGTCGATTGCTATGCTGCGATTACCGCAGCAATTGCAGCGTGCCATGCGACCGGTGGAGGACGCGTTGTTATTCCGGGCGGCAATTGGTTTTGCGCAGGCCCCATCGTCCTGCTTTCAAATGTGCATGTACATTTAAAAGCAAAAGCGCAGATTTATTTTAGCAATGACCCTGCGGACTACGCAAAATACGGCGCTTTCCCGTGCGGGAAAAATGGCAACCTCAGCATCGTGCGGTGGCAGAGTAATGACTGCCTGAGTTTTTCATCGATGGTCTACGCTTACGGTCAAAACAATATTGCGCTGACCGGGGAAGACTGGAGCAGTATTTTGAACGGTCAGGGCGGAGTACCGTTTGCCGGAAGCGATGACTGCTGGTGGACGTGGAAGGGCCTGCATGCACCGTATAAACAAGGCAGTAACAAGAATGCGTCCGAGAACGTGACCAATCCACTCAACCCGGAATCGCTTTCTACGATCGCGCCACATTTGAGCACAGCGCAAGTGCAATTGATTCAAGGCCAAGGCGACCGCTGGCGTAGCGATGGCGCATTTTTACCGGCACTCTCAGAAGCCGATGTGCCCATTGCCCAGCGTATATTTGGGCTCGGTCATTTTTTGCGCCCTTGCATGATCCAGCTCATCGGTTGTACCAACGTTCTGCTGCAAGGCTATCAGGTCAATTACACGCCGTTCTGGCAGCACAATCCCATTCATTGCCGAGATCTGCATATCCGCGATGTCCGTGCCGAAAGCCTGGGTCCAAACAGCGACGGCTTCGACCCTGAATCCTGTGACACGGTGCTGGTCGAGAACTGCACTTTCAATACCGGCGACGATTGCATTGCGATCAAATCGGGAAAAGACCTCGACACCCAGTATGGACCGACGCAAAACGTTGTTATCCAAAACTGCATTATGAACAGCGGTCATGGCGCAATAACGCTGGGCAGTGAGATGGCCGGGGGCATCCAGAATATCTATGCGCAAAATCTGGAATTCCGTAATTTGCATTGGGCCACCGATTCCCTCAATACTGCGATTCGCATGAAAACGAATATGAATCGCGGCGGTTTCCTGAAGCACTTTTACATTCGCAATATTTCGATTCCTAACGGCGTGCAAACCAAGCCGGGATTTTATACGCCCTTGCCTGGCTCCACGATTGCGCCAAAGACAGCAGCATCGGCCGCTGGCGCCATAATCACCATCGACTGTGATTATGTGCCGGCAGCAGACAATGTTCGCACGCGTCCGCCGCAGGTATCGCATGTGCATATCTCGGGTGTCAAAGTGGGCAATGTCACAGCGCAAGAGGGGCGCTATTCCTGCTATCAGGCATTGCTGTTGCTCGGCCCGGTAGCGTCAAGTTACAACGGTCCGATGCCCATGCCGGCTATTAGCCCGCTCACCGATATCACCTTCAGCGATTGCGATTTCGGTACGCCGGTCAATGCAAAACAACCGTGGTTTCTGCATAACGTCCAGGGAGTGAAGCTGAGCAATGTCACCATTGCTGGCGTGGTCTATAACACGACGCTGACAAGCGCATAGGCCTCTGGCCGTATAAGCATTTCCAGTGAATATTTCCAATTAATATTTCCAGTAAGCAGCACAAAGGCAAACTCCATGAACATGCGCTTCTCCGCCCTGAAAAAATGTCTGTCTGCACTGCTCGGGGTAAGCCTGATTGCCGCTGCGACAGCGTCTACCGCAGCAAGCCCGAAAATCGGCATCAGCGTTGCCGACTACATGCTGACGACCTGGCCGGAGCTTGACGATGCGACATGCGGCTCCCATTGTTTCAGCCTGGACTACACCACCGTTCCTGCGCGACCGGTACCGAAGTACTGGGAATATACCAACGGCATCCCCCTGGTTGGTATATGGAAAATGTATGAAAAAACCGGCAATGTAAAGTATTACGACTACGTTAAAAAATGGGTCGATACCTTCGTTGATGCATCTGGAAATATCCGTTACGGACGTCCTTCCTCTGCCGAAGCGCATGCTGCAGAATCAACGATTCAAGACGTGATTCAGCCCTCCATGCTGTTATTCGGTCTCTACGAAAAAACCAAGGACCCACGTTACCTGACCGCGATGGCCAACCAGCGTGCGGTGTTTGACAAAATTCAAAAAAATCCGCAAGGTGCCTTCTGGCACAAGCCCAATTATGCGAACCAGCAATGGCTCGATGGCATCTATATGTCGGAGCCGTTCCTTGCCAAATATGCGCATCTGTATGCGGATCAAGCTATTCCTGGCGATGCGATTGCCGCATTCAATACCGTGACAACCCAGATCCGATTGATCGATGAAAATACCGCAGTACCAACCAAGAAGCTTTACGTCCATGCCTGGAATGGTGCCCCGGATGGGGTCTGGCTGGGCCTGGATCACCTCAAGGGCAGAGTCCCGCCCCTCACTAGCGAGCGTGCGACTTCCGTGCTGTGGAGCCGTTCAATTTGCTGGTATTACCTCGGCATTATCGATGTGCTCGATGACTTGCCCAAGGCGCACCCGGATCGTCCTCGCTTGGTGCAGATTATCAAAGATATGTCGGCAGCAATAGCGCAATATCAGGACAAAAAAACAGGCCTGTGGAATCAGGTAATCGATGTGACGAATGACCATTTACCTGCTCAGGGCGGCTATCCTACGGAACCCACCGTCAAAGCCCTGCCCAACTGGAATGAAACCTCCGCGACTGCTTTATTCGCCTATGGCTTTGCCAAGGCAGTGCGTACAGGCCTTATCCCACGACACTATAAAAACGTCGCCAAGAAAGCCTGGGCGGGCGTCAAAACACAGATCGACATTGCAGGCAATGACGTGAAGATCCACGGCACGGTGGTTGGCATGAGCGTGGGCGGTACCTATAACGCCTACGTCAACGCCGATTTCCGCACAGACAACGCAACCGGCCCGCTGCCTGCGCCGACCGCTACTTGCGCCCCGAGTTTATTACCGCCGAGATTTACCTCACCGCCTAACGAGTGCCGTTTTCTGTATGTCCGCGACAATGTGCCGCAAGCTTTTGGCGCTGTTCTGTTGGCAGCGAGCGAAATGGAATAAGGCGTAATATTCTTTAATCAGGAAACAAAATGAACCATCAAAAAATAATGCTACTAACGAGTTTGATTGCTATCGTGGCGAGCGTGAGTGCCTGTGGCGGAAGTGCGTACTCCGCGCCCGATTACCATAGTGAATCGTCGACCACTACCACTGCTGCAACCAGTACTACGACCACTGCAACAACCACCACAACAACGGCATCTACCAGTTCTTCTGCCTATCTTCCGGCGAAAGGAGAAACCGCCGCCTACACCGATACGCGCCTGAAAATAACTTTTGATGCGGCACCCACGCTCGGCACAAGCGGCTTGATTAATATTTACAAACAAAGCGATGATAGCCTGGTCGATTCAATAGACCTGAGTACGCGTCATCCCGTGGCAGCCCTGTCGTCTACATTGGCATCAGTTGATTCAATTGGCAAGAACGTCACCCCAACAGCCGGGCGCGTGCGATGGGTGTACTACACACCAGTCAAGATCACCGGGAATAGTGCAACGATCTATCCTCACAATGGCGTGTTGCTCAATAACACTGCGTATTACGTGACGATCGATAACGCAGCATTTGCGGGCAAAATCAATAGCGCCAACTTTGCAGGTCTCACAAAATCGAGCGGTTGGAATTTCATCACTAAGAGTGCGCCGACCGCTGCTTCTGTGACGGTAGACGACGATGGAACGGCAGATTTTCGTACCGTCCAGGGCGCCCTCAATTACATGATGAACATAGGAAGCAGTACGGGGTGTACGCCAGCTTGCTCCTATGCTGCTGTCGACAAGACGATCACTATTAAAAATGGAACTTACGACGAAATGATGTTCGTGCGTAATGTGAACCAGCTTACGATTAGCGGGGAAAGTCGTAACGGCGTAGTGATCCAATATGACAATTTTGACTCCCTCAATTCCGGCTCTGGAGGGTCTGCTGTTACGGTATCTGCTGCACCGGCACTGGGTGGCGGCCGTGCGGTTTTGTTGGCCGAAGGCGGTGATCTGATCACGCTTAGTAATTTCACGCTAAAGAACACGCACGTTAAAGCGGCAGCTTATAACAACCAAGCAGAAACGATCTATTTCAATAGTTCGACTACGACGGGTAGTCGCTTGATGGGCAAGCAAATGAATTTTTTGGGTACGCAAGACACGATTCAAACCAAGGGTTGGGCCTGGTTTTATCAATCGTTGATCACGGGCGATGTGGATTTCATGTGGGGCGGCGCTCATGCTGCATTGTTTGAAGAATGCGAAATCCGTACCGTAGTCGACACCACCAATGCAACCAGTGGAGGATATCTGGTGCAGGCACGTTCGCAATTTGGCTATCCCGGTTTTGTTTTTCTCAATAGCACATTGACGGCGGAGGCCGGGGTTCCCGCTGGATCAAGCTATCTAGCACGTAGCCCAGGTTCAACAACGAATCCTTGCGCAGCCACAGGCAATGCTTGCGATAACGTGGCCTATATCAATACTAAGATGGGGTCACATATAGCCTCTGTTGGCTGGGCTCTACAGACCCCGGCAGTATTGCCGAACCCATTGGTTGCGACCGATACGTCGGGTTGGCGTGAATATGGCAGCATGAACGCAAGCGGCGGCGTACTCGATGTCAGTACACGGGATAGCCATTCGGCACAGATATCGTCGAGCGGATACACAGGCGGTTTCTCGACACGCGCCAAAGTATTCGCACAATGGAATAGCAACGCAGGCTGGATCCCTGTGCCCTAGTTGGGCAGGGTTTTAATACGTAATTTTAGGTTGCGTGTTTACAGCTTAAAGACTTTAATCATCGCTACCCCCGAGCTGGCAGCAATTAGTTTCGCACGTTAGCGGCCGATGCCAGAGTTTTGTTCTTCGCTCGACCTCTGCTTGTCCTTCACGCTTGAGAGTTGCCGCTTGGGCCAAGTCGATCGGGGCAGCCTGCGCGTAGTCCTTCACCACTCCCCGACCCCCTTCGTAGCACTGCCCCCGCTGAAAGCGGGCAATCAGCTCTTTTTCCGAGAGGGAACGTAGTGAATCGACGGCCTCTTCCAGTTCGGCCTGGCTGGTACCTTCGCGCAACAAGTACGAGGGCAATTGCTGGCATGGGAAGAAGTGCGATTGCATGGTCGTCTTGCGCAGCCATTGCTTGCCTTCAGTGGGATCGGACGGCAAAGCCGACTGGCCGTATATTTATCGTCCGGTGTTGTTCGCCAGATTCGACATCATTGTCAATAAAAAACGGCGCCGAAGCGCCGTTTGAATTTCCAACTGTTCCGGCTTACCGAATTCCCGACTATTCAGCCAGATTCGTACCTGCACCAGCGGTTGCCATGACTTTGGCTTTGACACTGGCCGCCGCGGTTAACGTGTAGCTGTACGGAACAGTGCCGAATGCCTTGGTCGTTGTCCAGCTAGTAGCGTTTGCGCCCGGACTGCCTGCACCGCTCCAGGTGATACCTGTACCGATGAAATTATTGCGCAGATCCCAGAAGCCGATAGCCTTGCTGTCACGCGAAGTAACCGGGCTGGCAGTGTTTTCGAAGTAGTTGCTTTCGATCAGCGCAATGCCACCCAGTCGAATATTGATGCCCGAGGTGATGACGTTGTTGTAGTAGTTATTGTAGATGTGGTACGTACCGGCACGATCCATCGGTGTGCGCGAGCCAACGTTTTCGAACCAGTTGTGATGCACGGTCACGTGACGATTGCTCGTGTCGGAATCGCTCGAACCACCCAGCATCACCTTGTGGTGGTCATGCAAGTGGTTGTAAGACACGGTGATGTTGTTTGTGGCTTTCTTGATGTCGATCATACCGTCGTACATCGTGTCGCCGGTACCTGAACAATCCTTGTTCGACGTGAAGAGGTTGTTATGGTCGATCCATATCTTGTTGGCAGTGCCCTCAATGCCTATGATGTCGCCGTTGTTGTCACCGCCAGGAACCAAACCAATCGTCATGTTCTGAACGATGATGTTGCTCGACGAACCCTTGATGCGAATACCAAAGTTGGCAGATGAACCGTTTGCACCCTTGATAGTGATGTCGTTCTTGTTCTTGATCGCGACTTCGGTAACTGACTTGCTGTGCTGAGTGCAGACGTTAGTAATTGAAGCGAAATTGAATGTACCCGTGTAGTTGATGACTAAGCCACCGCTGCCTGAGTAGCCGTTAATGGCGGATTGAATAGCGGCCATGGTAGCTGCGTTCACTGCGGCTTTACTGCCCCCCCCGGTGACTGATGCGCCATAACCAACGGGTCCAGCCACAGCTGCTTGCGTAGCGGCTGCAACGGCAGCCATTACCAGCACACTCTTCAGTTGCATAGATTTTTTCATATTGCGTGTCTCCTGTTATTAGTAGTGTTTTAGTTGTAGTGCCTTTCTTTGTTTCTATCGACTGCACGAACCAATTTTTGACTACACAAATATTTTTTTGTTGTAATCAATGCCCATTTTTTGGGCAAATTAAGTGTAAGTCGAAATTAAAACATCGCAACCTATTAACTTTACTAGTTACGCAATAAGTTTGATCTGCTCAAAACCATGTACTTACATTAATATCTCGTATTTATCAGATAAATTCATTTAAAATATACCTAACAACATTAATATTAAATTTTTTAATTCCTCAGAAAATTTAAATTGGACTAAAAATTAACGTTAATTTGACCAATTGATCAGCCCAATAACTTACTTCTTCGCAATAATTCTCTATTTGGTATGGCTAAATACCGTATTTGGATTCCAAATAGGATATTTTGGACCAACATGTTTCCATGTAGAAAGGCCTGATGAATTCTCATTTCTGAGACCTCCGCACAACCGTAACAAGCGACAAAATAGTGGATCGAGAAGCACGACCGGCAACTGAGGCAGCGGGGAATTCGAACTAGTTGCAATTCATATAAAAATTGGCGATTATGATGTGTCTATACAGGGCACAATAACTGACTGAAGATTCATTAGTGTTGTATTTTTGCCCCGTCTGATAGGCAAATTTGTGTTCGTTACCAGCAGACCTTGTTTGTTCTGCACTAGAATACGTCATCGTAATGTTTTCATTTTTCCTGTGCCCAACAATCTTGTTGAAATTCGTAATTTGCAATTTGGTTATGGTGACCGCTCGATATTGTCGGGTCTCCAGATGGATTTCCCACGCGGCAAAGTAGTAGCGGTCATGGGTGGTTCTGGATCGGGCAAGACTACTATTCTGCGTTTAATTGGGGGCCAGCTAAAGCCACAATCAGGCGCAATTCGGGTAGATGGTCAAGTGGTTCATGAACTTGATAACGATGGCCTGTACGCGTTGCGCCGCAAGATGGGTATGTTGTTTCAGCACGGCGCATTGTTTACTGATTTAACCGTATTTGAGAATGTCGCCTTTCCTTTGCGTGAGCATACGGATCTGCCGGAAGAGCTGATTCGCGATCTGGTATTGATGAAATTACACGCTGTTGGTTTGCGTAATGCGGCTCAATTGAAACCTGCCGAAGTATCCGGCGGCATGGCGCGCCGTGTGGCGGTGGCACGAGCAATTGCCCTAGATCCTGAACTCATCATGTACGACGAACCATTCGCTGGCCTCGATCCGATCTCGAAAGGCGTAACAGCAAACTTGATACGGGCTTTGAATGACGCGTTGGGTTCGACCGCAATTTTAGTTTCGCATGATGTGCCTGAATCACTTGAGATTGCTGATTACGTTTATTTTCTTTCGCAGGGAAAAATCGTGGCACAAGGCACTCCAGATGAGATGCGGGCTTCGACCGATCCATTTGTGAAGCAATTCGTACATGCAGAATCCGATGGCCCTGTGCCTTTTCATTATCCGGGCAAGTCTCTGGCCGAGGATATGGGATTGGCAGGGCCGACATAATGCGCAATTTACTTTCTAGCGTCGGATCTACAGCCCGTGAATTTGCGGCCCATCTGGGGTTTATGGCGCGTTCTTTTTTTGCCTTATTAGCGGTTTCGCCGCGCTTGTTACGCCGACCACGATTGGTGACGGAGCAAATTCATTTTATCGGCAATTATTCGCTGATCATCATTGCGGTATCCGGTTTGTTCGTGGGCATGGTGCTGGGTCTGCAAGGTTATTACACCTTGAATAAATATGGGTCCGAGCAAGCCTTGGGTCTGTTAGTGGCATTGTCTCTTACCCGCGAATTGGGACCCGTCGTTACCGCACTATTATTTGCTGGTCGGGCGGGAACGTCACTGACGGCCGAAATTGGATTAATGAAAGCGGGTGAGCAACTCTCCGCCATGGAAATGATGGCGGTCAACCCAGTTGAGCGTGTGCTGGCGCCGCGGTTTTGGGCTGGCGTGATTGCCATGCCCATACTTGCGACAATATTTAGTGCTGTTGGTGTACTCGGCGGTTATCTCGTAGGTGTACAGCTCATTGGAGTTGATGAAGGGGCCTTTTGGTCGCAGATGCAAGCGGGCGTCGATATTTGGCAAGACATTGCTAACGGTTTTGTTAAAAGTCTGGTATTCGGCATTGCAGTGACGTTCGTCTCTCTTTTTCAAGGTTATGAAGCACAAGCGACGCCAGAGGATGTTGCGCGGGCGACTACCCGCACTGTCGTGATTTCATCGTTATCTGTGTGGTGGCTTGATTTTTTAATGACCGCCTTGATGTTTAACAAGTGATGTCAAGTCAGTCAGGCTGGGGCGAGAAGTCATGGTTTTGATTGCGTCACACTGCAAAGAATTGGCACGAAGAGATTAATGCAAAAAGATTACTAAGGAATAAAGTTATGCAACGTAAATCATTGGATGTATGGGTGGGTTTGTTCGTCTTATTAGGTGCGGCTGCGTTGATGTTCCTGGCTTTGAAGGCCGGTAACATGAGTTCATTATCTTTTGGGCAGACTTATGTGGTGACAGCAAAATTCGACAACATTGGCGGCCTTAAGCCACAGGCGCCCGTCAAGAGTGGTGGGGTAGTGGTCGGACGGGTCGGGGAAATCAAATTCGATGATAAGAAATTCCAGGCGTGGGTGACCCTGAATCTAGAGAGCCGGTACCAATTTCCTAAAGACAGTTCGGCAAAAATCTTAACGGCAGGTTTGTTGGGTGAGCAATATATCGGGCTGGAAGCGGGTGGGGATACCAATAATTTGGCGACGGGCGATCAGATCAAGATGACCCAATCTGCCGTTGTGTTGGAAAATTTAATTAGCCAGTTTCTCTATAGCAAAGCTGCTGAAGCGAAGGTGGATGGCAAATGAACCCCGGCTCAAATCGAATTGCCCGGGCATTGCTTGTGCTTATTGCGATAGTCATGTTCGCCACGTTGTCGGGCTGTGCGACGATGTCGAACCCGGCTAATCCGAAAGACCCTTTCGAGGGCTTCAACCGAACGATGTTTAAATTCAATGACAAGTTAGATGATGTGGCCTTGAGACCTGCAGCAACTATGTATCAGACAGTATTGCCTTCCTTTGTTCAGACAGGTATCGGCAATTTCTTTGGTAACCTTGGCGATGTGTGGACGGCGGTCAATAATTTAATGCAGGGTAATGTGGACAAAGGGATGTCTGATGTTATGCGCGTTGCCCTTAATAGCACATTGGGATTGGCTGGCGTGCTCGATATTGGCTCTGAAGCCGGACTCACAAAGCACAAGGAGGATTTCGGTCAAACTCTTGGCGTATGGGGCATAAAACCAGGGCCGTATGTTGTGTTACCCGTGTTTGGATCTTACACTTTGCGAGACACGATTGTTTTCCCGATCGATTTCAATGCCGATCCTTGGACCTACAAGTACCCCGTACGTTGGCGCAATGTTGGTACTGCAGTCCGTTTGATTGATCGCCGTGCATCTTTGCTTGGCGCGTCTAATTTGATTGAGGAGGCAGCTCTTGATCGATACGAATTTATTCGTGACGCCTACATGCAGCGTCGTGAAGGCCAGATCAAGGATGGGAAAGGTATGCCAGACGAGGAGAGGGAGGTCAGTCCTGATACAAAACTGGAAAAAGTGCACTTAAAAAATCCAGTGGGCGAATCAAATACGGTCGTTAATCAACAATCGACAGTCGCTGTGTCATCCAACTCGATGTCCGGGCAGTTAAATGCAGAGGCGCCCCCAGTACCTGGGACAACTTCATCTTTACCTAATCAAGAAAAACATGAAAAAACTGAATAAATTATTTTCTCTTGCCGTTACGCTTTTTAGTTTGATCGGTGCTTCCCCTGTTCAAGCAGTGGAGGCGCCAGATGTATTGGTCAAACGCATCAGCCAGGAAGTATTGGACGTAGCGAAGACAGACAAGGAAATTCAAGGCGGCAATCAAAAACATGTATTGGATTTGGTCGAGGCCAAGATTTTGCCGTATGTCGATTTCCAAAGGATGACATCCTTGGCAGCGGGTCGGTTCTGGCGCGAGGCTACTCCAGCCCAGCAAAAACAGTTGACGGATGAATTTCGTAATTTATTGATCCATACTTATTCTGGCGCGATTGCCCAAATCAAGGACCAGAAACTGGTGTTCAAGTCCTTGCGTAGTGAACCGGCAGATATGGAAGTAGAAGTGCATTCCCAAGTGATACAGGCACGTGGCGGTGAGGCAATTGAACTCAATTATCGACTGGAGAAATTACCTGCGGGATGGAAGATTTATGACATTAATGTTTTTGGCGCCTGGTTAGTCGAAACTTACAAAGGGACTTTCTCGACAGAAATCGGCAAGTCGGGCATTGATGGCCTTATTAAGATACTCACTGATAAAAACAAAAAACTTGCCGCCAATGCGGTTAAACCTGCAAAATCCTGAGTCTGATTCTTATGTTTAAAGCCAGCGAATCGGTGACAACAAAAAATGCGAAAATTGTACTCGAAGCAGGCTTGGCTGCTATCGCGTCGGGGCAATCCGAATTTGATCTGACGGATGTGAAGCGGATTGATTCCGCTGCGGTTGCCGTGCTGCTGGCATGGCAACGTGCCGCGAATGTAAAGAAGGTGGCGTTGCAATTGCATAACCTCCCTGCAAATTTGCGTAGCCTGATGGGATTGTACGGCGTCGATACCTTGTTGCACTGTTCCTCCTGACATCCGCCCCAACCTTCGGCATCATTCATTCCCCCAGATTTCCTGCTATGCAGGTAAGGCCTTTGCCTTAAAAATCCCATATAATCAAGAGCTTCGCTGCGGCATTTTTTTATGCTGCAGTTTAGCTACGAATAAACAACACTACAGAGCGCATTCACATTTCGTCAGCATGGCCGCTATTAATATTACCGACATTAAAAAATGCTACCAGACGCTACAGGCGTTAGATGGTGTGTCTCTGTCCATTGAGGAGGGGGAGTTTTTTGGCCTGCTCGGGCCAAACGGTGCCGGCAAAACGACCTTGATCTCGATTATCGCAGGGTTGAATCGGGCGGATTCGGGTCGTGTCACGATCCACGGTCATGATGTTGTCACTGATTTTCGGGAAGCCAGAAAAAAAATCGGCGTGGTGCCGCAAGAACTTGTATTCGATCCTTTTTTTACAGTGCGTGAAACGCTGCGTTTACAGTCCGGTTATTTCGGTTTATCCAATAATGACCGCTGGATTGATGAGGTCATGGGCAATCTTGATTTGACCAGCAAAGCAGATACCAATATGCGCGCTTTATCTGGCGGCATGAAGCGGCGCGTGCTGGTAGCGCAAGCCTTGGTGCACAAGCCCCCGGTCATCATGTTGGATGAACCAACGGCAGGTGTCGATGTTGAGTTGCGCCAGACTCTGTGGAAATTTATCGGGCGCCTCAATCATGAGGGCCACACCGTAGTGTTGACCACGCATTATCTGGAAGAAGCACAGGCCATGTGCAATCGGGTGGCGATGCTTAAAAGTGGTGCTGTCGTTGCCTTGGATAATATGACCGCATTGATTCGGCATATCTCTGGATCGCAACTGGTGCTGCGCTTGGCGCAGGGCATCTTCCCGGATAGTTTGCGGCATTTGATTGCGCAGACGCACGAGACTGCGGCGGGCACACAATTTACGCTGCGCATCAACGACTACGCCGAGGTGGAAAGTATCCTGGCGACCTTGCGCTCGGGTGGGGCAACCATAGAAGAAATGCAGTTGCAGCAAGCCGATCTTGAAGATGTGTTTTTGCAGATTATGGGTGAGAAGATCAGTGAATAACAGGGTACTTTTTCCCAAAGGTTTTCAGACCTTGCTCTACAAAGAGCTGCTGCGTTTCTGGAAAGTGGCGACCCAGACTATCGCGGCGCCTATCCTGACGGCCATGCTGTACCTTCTCATTTTCGGCCATGTACTGGAAGAGCACGTGCATGTGTATCCCGGCGTTGGCTATACCGCATTTCTGATTCCCGGCCTGGTCATGATGAGCCTATTGCAAAACGCATTTGCCAATTCATCGTCATCGTTGATCCAATCTAAAATTACCGGCAATCTGGTCTTTGTCCTACTCACGCCTTTGTCGCACGGGGAGATGTTTTGCGCTTACGTACTGGCTTCGGTGGTGCGTGGTTTGGTCGTGGGCGCGGGCGTATTTTTTACTACTATCTGGTTTGCCAAAGTCGTCTTTGCTGTGCCCCTCTGGATTATGGTTTTTGCTCTGTTGGGAGCAGCAATACTGGGAACAATGGGATTAATCGCGGGTATCTGGGCAGAGAAATTCGATCAGCTTGCGGCCTTCCAGAATTTTTTGATTATGCCTGCGACTTTTTTGTCGGGGGTGTTTTATTCGATTCACTCCTTGCCTGATTTCTGGCAACGGATATCGCATTTCAATCCATTTTTTTACATGATCGATGGCTTTCGTTATGGTTTTTTCGGGCAGTCCGATATCAGTCCTTGGGCTAGCTTTGCCGTCGTTCTCCTATTTTTTATTGCGCTGAGCCTGGTTGCCATGCGCATGCTTAAAAGTGGCTACAAGCTACGCCACTAAAATGATAAATTAAGGAAAACCGTGTCTACTACCCCAGCATTAATCAAGAGTTATATTGCCAGCGGCCTCGATTGCACCCATCTTGAGGTGCAGGGCGATGGCCAGCATTTTGAGGCGGTGATTGTTTCCGCCGCATTTGCCGGCAAGCGTTCGATCCAGCGCCATCAAGCGGTGTACGCGGTATTGGGCGACCGCATGCGCGAAGAAATTCATGCATTGTCGATGAAAACATTAACGCCTGAGGAGTTCGCAAACAATGGATAAACTGTTGATTCGCGGCGGCCATCGTTTGTCGGGCGAGGTCATGATTTCCGGCGCCAAAAACGCAGCGCTCCCCATTCTGTGCGCTGGATTGCTGACAGCCGACACGCTGGAACTGTCGAACGTGCCGCACTTGCAAGATGTTTCGACCATGTTGAAATTGCTGCGTCAGACCGGTTTGCATATTGAACAGGACGACACTGGTGTCAGGCTCAACGGCGCAGCCATCGACAAGCTCGAAGCCCCGTATGAAATGGTCAAAACCATGCGTGCCTCCATCCTGGTTCTGGGACCGCTGCTGGCGCGCTTTGGCGAAGCTAAAGTTTCTTTGCCAGGTGGTTGCGCTATCGGTTCGCGTCCGGTGGATCAGCACATCAAAGGTTTGCAAGCATTGGGTGCCGAGATCACGCTCGAAGCCGGATATATTCATGCTAAGGCCAAGCGACTCAAAGGTACGCGCATCGTTACTGATATGATCACCGTGACCGGCACCGAAAACCTGCTGATGGCAGCGACGCTGGCCGAAGGCGAAACCGTACTGGAAAATGCCGCACGCGAACCTGAGGTCACCGACTTGGCCCATCTGCTGGTGGCGATGGGCGCAAAGATCGACGGCATTGGCAGCGATCGGTTGGTCATACAAGGCGTGGAACGCTTGCATGGTGCATCGCATGCCGTGATCGCTGACCGCATAGAAACAGGTACTTTTTTATGTGCTGTGGCAACTGCGGGGGGCGATGTGACATTGAAAAATGTGCGCAGTGATATTCTCGATGTCGCCATCGACAAGTTGCGCGAAATGGGTGTCATACTTACTTCCGGTGGAGATTGGATCCGTGTGCAAATGGCGTCGCGGCCGAAGGCAGTCACCTTTCGCACCACCGAATATCCAGGTTTTCCCACCGATATGCAGGCACAATTCATGGCCGTCAATTGCATTGCTAACGGTACCAGTCATGTTACTGAAACGATTTTTGAAAACCGCTTCATGCACGTCCAGGAAATGAATCGCCTCGGGGCCATGATTGAGATCGAAGGCAATACCGCTTTCGTTAAAGGGGTGGAAAAACTGGTAGGCGCGCCGGTGATGGCCACCGACTTGCGTGCCTCTGCTTCTTTGGTGATTGCAGGCTTGGCGGCAGAAGGCGAAACCCTGATCGACCGCATCTATCATTTGGACCGTGGCTACGATCGTATGGAAGTAAAATTATCGGCCATCGGCGCCGATATCCGACGCGTTTCTTAAGAGTAAAACAATGATGAACACGGCAGCCAATGCAAATTATCCAGGCAATTCCCAATTGATATTGGCGCTTTCAAAGGGGCGTATTTTTGAAGAGACGCTGCCTTTACTGGAGGCTGCAGGCATTACCGTGTTTGAGAATCCGGAAACCTCGCGTAAATTAATTTTACCGACCAACGATCCCCAGGTGTCGGTCATTATCGTGCGTGCATCGGATGTACCCACTTATGTACAACATGGCGCTGCCGACTTCGGTGTGGCCGGCAAGGATGTGCTGATCGAGCATGGTGGTGAAGGTCTGTATCAGCCAATCGACCTTGGTATCGCCAAATGCCGCATGTCGGTCGCGGTGCGCGCCGGTTTTGATTATGCCAACGCAGTGCGTCAAGGCGCACGCCTGCGGGTTGCCACCAAGTACGTGCAAATTGCGCGTGAACATTTCGCGGCCAAAGGCGTACACGTCGATCTGATCAAGCTGTATGGTTCGATGGAACTGGCGCCGCTGGTCGGGCTGTCGGATGTGATCGTCGATCTGGTTAGCACCGGCAGCACCCTGCGTGCCAACAACCTCGTTGAGATCGAACACATTGCGGAAATCTCATCGCGGCTGGTCGTGAATCAAGCTGCGCTGAAATTAAAGCGAGAGCGTTTGCAACCGATACTTGAAGCCTTTGAGAGGGCATCAAAATTGTAATTGCTCGTAGGTTGGGTCATGCTTTCTCAGCCCAACAGTCTGCTACGAAAACCACGCATTCATAATCAGGAGAAAAATAATGGCATATCAATGCCCTCGCTGCAGTAGCCCGGTCCAACGCGGTTCGAATTCCGTTGCAGGAGTAGTCGGTGGAGCGATTGGGGGTTTATTGTATGCCGCTTTTGGTCAGTTCCAATGTAAGTCTTGTGGCCCAATTCCAAAGTCGGAATTTGCACCTGAGGTGCAAGCCAAAATGCTTCAGGGATCAATTGTACTTGGTCTTGTGGCAGTTGTAATACTCGTCGCTGTGATTTGGCTTCTTGGTTTGAAGTAGTGTATGCGGCTTAACAAGTCGTTCGGGAATAGTACCCAAATAGGTGTTTTTGGCATTTAAATTTTAGCGAGGCTGGCCTTTCAAGTTTGTATGTACCTAGCGCTGTAGCGCCGCTAGAGGTAACAGAAAATAGGGTGCGCCCCGCGCACCACCAATAGAGCAGCCGAACCATAGCCGGTGTGCGAGGCGCACCCACCAGTTCCACCACCGAATCAGAGTAACCATCATGTCGATCCACATCCGCAAACTCGATACCACCCAGTCCGACTTCAAGCAGCAGCTCGACGCCGTGCTCGCTTTTGAAGCCGCCGAAGACGCCGCTATCGACCGTACCGCAATGCAGATTCTGGCCGACGTCAAAGCACGCGGCGATCTTGCCGTACTGGAGATGAGCAATCAATTCGACCGCCTGAACGCGACCAGCATGCAGGCTTTGGAACTCTCGCAAGATGAAATGCAGGCTGCGTTAAATAGCCTGGTGTCCGAACGCCGTACCGCCCTGCAAACCGCCGCCGACCGCGTGCGCGTCTATCACGAACGCCAGAAAATCGAATGCGGTTCTGCCGGTTTTACTTACACCGAAGCCGATGGCACGGTGCTCGGTCAAAAGGTCACGCCTTTGGATCGTGTCGGCATCTACGTCCCCGGTGGCAAGGCTGCTTATCCCTCCTCGGTGCTGATGAATGCCATCCCCGCCAAGGTCGCCGGCGTGCAGGAAATCATCATGGTGGTGCCGACCCCGGACGGTGTCAAAAACGCTTTGGTGCTTGCCGCCGCTGCGATTGCCGGTGTGAACCGAGTATTTACGATAGGCGGTGCACAGGCCGTCGGTGCGCTCGCTTACGGCACCGCCACCATTCCGCAAGTCGATAAGATTGTCGGTCCCGGCAACGCCTACGTCACCGCCGCCAAGCGCCGCGTATTTGGCATTGTCGGCATCGACATGATCGCAGGCCCCTCGGAGATTTTGATTATCTGTGACGGTAGCACCGATCCCGACTGGATCGCGATGGATTTATTCTCGCAGGCTGAACATGACGAGCTGGCGCAATCGATTTTGATTTGCCCCGACGCGGCGTATATGCGGCAAGTTGAAGCCAGCATGAACCAGCTGCTAGATGGCATGCCGCGCAAGGAGGTGATCCGCACTTCGCTCAACAACCGTGGTGCCATGATCAAAGTACGCGATCTGGATGAAGCCTGCGATATTGCCAATCTGATCGCCGCCGAGCATCTGGAAATTTCTACCCAGAATCCGCAGCAATGGGCCGATAAAATTCGTCATGCCGGTGCCATGTTCTTGGGCCGTTTTTCTTCGGAGTCCCTGGGCGATTATTGCGCCGGTCCCAATCATGTGTTACCAACTTCACGCACTGCACGTTTTTCCTCGCCGCTGGGCGTGTATGATTTTCAAAAACGCTCCAGCATCATTCAGGTCAGTCAGGCAGGTGCCCAGACGCTGGGCAAAGTTGCAGCGGAATTGGCTTACGGCGAAGGCTTGCAGGCGCATGCGCGCAGCGCTGAATTGCGTTTGGCAAAATGAGCGCATGGTGCAATCAGATTTATTGTGAAGATGCCTTGACCGGCCTGGTGCGCATCCCTGACGCCAGCATCGACCTGATCCTGACCGATCCGCCTTATGGCTTGGGCAAGGATTATGGCAACGATTCAGATAAACAGGATTCCGCTGCATATCTGCGGTGGATGGAGCAGTGGATCGACGCTGCTTTGCCCAAGCTTAAGCCCAACGGCAGCTTGTATATTTACCTGACCTGGCGCTATTCTCCGGAGATTTTTGTCATGCTCAAGCAGCGCATGATCATGCTCAATGAAATTATCTGGGACCGGCGCGTCCCTTCGATGGGCGGCAGTACCCGCAGCTACACCTCGGTGCACGACACCATCGGGTTTTTCGCCATGCGCAAAGATTATTATTTCGATCTTAATGCGATCCGCATTCCTTACGATGCCGAGACTAAAAAAGCCCGCTCGCGCTCGATTTTCGTTGGTGCCAAGTGGCTCGAATTAGGCTATAACCCCAAGGATGTATGGAGCGTCTCGCGCCTGCACCGCGAACATCCCGAACGCGCCGACCACCCTACCCAAAAGCCGTTGGAAATCGTCGAACGCATGGTTAAGGCATCGTGCCCCGTTGATGGTGTAGTGCTCGATTTATTCATGGGCAGCGGTACTACGGCGGTGGGAGCGCAGCGCTGCGGCCGGCAGTTTGTCGGCTTTGAACTTAATCCCGATTATTGCGAAATCATTGCCAAACGTCTGGCTGCGCCGGAGAATCAATTGACCGAGCAAAACAATCTGCCGACCGAACCTGTACGAGAGAAGTTGACAAATATTATTAAGCAGAAAAAAGGGCGAAAAAGCAAACACGTTCCAGAAGAAATTCAACTTCATTCAGAAGACGATGTAGCGTCCGATTCTGTCCAGCAAGCTCTTATATTTTAAGCCCAGCCCTACCAGTTATGTCCCTCATTAAAAATATCATCCGCCCAGAGATAGCCGCACTAGCCGCCTATCACGTCCCCGATTCCACCGGCTTTCTCAAACTCGATGCGATGGAGAATCCCTACGCACTGCCGGAAAACTTGCGTGACGCATTAGGTCATCGCTTGGCGGATGTAGCGATGAACCGCTACCCAGTGCCTTCGTATACCACGCTTAAAGCGGCTATTTGTGCCAAGCTTGATGTGCAAGCGGGCTACGGCATTGTGCTTGGCAACGGCTCCGATGAACTCATTACGATCATCTCTATCGCTTGTGCCAAAGCGGGGGCCAAGGTGCTGGCGCCAGTGCCGGGTTTTGTGATGTATGCGATGTCGGCTAAATGTGCCGGAATGGAATTTGTCGGGGTACCGTTGAAGGCCGATTTTGCACTCGACAAAGAAGCTATGCTGATAGCGATTGCATTACACAGACCCGCCATTGTATATCTGGCCTATCCCAATAATCCGACGGGTAATCTGTTCGATGCAGACGATATGGTGGAGATCATTCGCGCTGTCGGCGATACGGGCGTGGTGGTGGTCGATGAAGCTTATCAGCCATTTGCGCAAACCAGTTTCATGGCGCGCTTGCCGGAGTTTTCCAATGTCGTTGTGATGCGTACTGTTTCCAAACTCGGCCTTGCGGGTATTCGGCTCGGTTACATGGCGGCAAGTGAGGCTTTGCTCAATGAATTCGACAAAGTGCGCCCGCCTTACAATATCAATGTGCTGACGCAAGCTGCTGCTGAATTCGTCCTGGGGAATGTGGATATTCTCGATGCCCAGGCGGCATTTTTGCGTGCGGAGCGGGCAGTATTGAGTGTGGCGCTGGCGGCTTTGCCGGGCGTGGAAGTTTTTCCTTCGGCAGCTAATTTTCTGTTGATTCGGGTATGTGATGCCGACCAGGTTTTCCAGCGCCTACTTGAACGCAAGGTGTTAATTAAAAATGTGGGTAAAATGCACGTATTGCTTGCCAATTGTTTGCGTGTGACTGTCAGCACCCCGGAAGAAAATTCTCAGTTCCTCCATGCCTTTAACGCATCGCTTTCTTTGTAACCAGAACTATCCTGAATTGACCTGACTATGTCTACGCCACGAACTGCCGAAATCGTCCGCAATACCAACGAGACCCAAATCCGCGTTGCAATCAATGTTGATGGAACCGGCCAGCAAAAGCTCAATACGGGCGTGCCTTTTCTGGATCACATGCTCGATCAAATCGCACGTCACGGCTTGATTGATCTTGATATTGAAGCCAAGGGCGATTTGGACATCGATGCTCACCACACGGTGGAGGATGTCGGCATCACGCTCGGTCAAGCCTTTGCCAAAGCTATGGGCGACAAGAAAGGCATCCGCCGTTATGGTCATGCCTACGTACCGTTAGATGAAGCCTTGTCGCGTGTCGTCATCGATTTCTCCGGTCGTCCCGGCTTGGAATATCATGTGCCGTTTACCCGTTCGATGGTGGGTGCATTCGATGTCGATCTGGCGCATGAGTTTTTTCAAGGTTTTGTAAATCATGCCTTGGTGTCCCTGCATATCGATAACCTGCGTGGTGTGAATGCGCATCATCAATGCGAAACGGTTTTTAAGGCGTTCGGTCGTGCTTTACGTATGGCGGCAGAACTCGACGCGCGTGCAGCAGGAACCATCCCGTCGACCAAAGGTAGTTTATAAGTGGGCGATCGCAAAACTGTCCCAGCAGCGTTATGCTTATTAGCTACCCCATTTGACTTGTCGTTGTCAGCATGCTTTCTTGGAACAATTTTGCGGCAGCCCCATTGATTTGACCGCGCCGGATGCGTGCATTAAGAAATGATGAATAAAATTATTGTTGTCGATTATGGCATGGGCAATTTGCGCTCAGTAGCGCAGGCCTTGCGTGTGGTAGCGCCCGAAGCTGATGTACGCATTTCGAGTGAGGTTGCCGATATTCAAAGTGCTGATCGCATTGTTTTGCCCGGGCAAGGTGCGATGGCCGATTGCATGCGTAGTTTGCGGGAATCGGGTTTGCAAGAAGCCGTCATTGCCGCATCGCGTGCGAAACCTTTATTTGGTGTTTGCGTAGGTGAGCAGATGTTGTTCGACTGGAGCGCAGAAGGTAACGGGGAAGCGGGTACTGCAGGTCTGGGTTTGTTACCGGGGAAAGTCATTAAGTTCCAGCTCGACGGTCAGTTGCAGGAAGATAGCTCCCGTTACAAAGTACCCCAAATGGGCTGGAATCAAGTCAAGCAAACCCGCAATCATCCACTTTGGGCCGATGTGCCAGATGACAGCTATTTTTATTTCGTGCATAGTTACTACGCAGCGCCGGAAAATGTCGCGCATACTGTAGGTGAAACTAGGTATGGCAGCGCTTTTAGCTGCGCTGTCGCAAGAGACAATATTTTTGCTACGCAATTCCATCCTGAAAAAAGCGCCACTTTTGGTTTGCAGTTGTACAAAAATTTTGTTCACTGGAATCCTTAGTTCACTTCGTCTAATCAGCTTTATTCGCTTAATTTTTTTACTCAACTCATTCCTCTATATTCATCTCACTCTATGCTGCTCATCCCTGCTATCGACCTGAAAGACAGTCACTGCGTTCGTCTGAAACAAGGTGATATGAACCAAGCCACTGTATTTTCCGAAGATCCAGCCGAGATGGCACGACACTGGTTGATGCAAGGGGCGCGGCGATTGCATCTGGTAGATTTAAATGGCGCTTTTGCAGGTAAGCCGAAAAATGAGGCTGCAGTTAAATCGATACTCAAGACCGTGCAGGAATTTGCGCTGGCTAATGATATTGATGAAATCCCGGTTCAGTTGGGGGGCGGAATTCGCGATCTCGATACCATTGAACGTTATCTCGACGATGGTATTACCTACATCATCATTGGCACGGCAGCGGTCAAGAGCCCCGGTTTTTTGCACGATGCCTGTGGTGCTTTTCCCGGCAACATCATTGTCGGTCTTGATGCCAAGGACGGCAAAGTAGCCACTGATGGCTGGAGCAAATTATCTGGGCATGAAGTCATCGATTTGGCGAAAAAATTCGAAAGCTATGGTGTCGAATCAATTGTCTATACGGACATTGGACGAGACGGCATGATGGGCGGCGTGAATATTGAAGCGACCATCCGATTGGCGCAAGCGGTCAGAATCCCAGTCATCGCTTCCGGCGGAGTTCACAGCATCAAGGATGTGGAAGCGTTGTGTGCAGTTCAGGGTGAAGGTATCGAGGCAGTCATTTGTGGCCGTTCGATTTATGAAGGTACACTCGATTTAGCTTCCGCGCAGTTGCGTGCGGATGAATTGACTGAAGATGAATAATCGTTCTCAAGATGATTGATGGGCTTTATGTATGCTTGCTAAACGCATTATTCCTTGTCTTGATGTAACGGCGGGACGGGTTGTCAAAGGAATTAATTTTCTTGAGCTGCGCGATGCCGGCGATCCGGTGGAAATTGCGCGCCGCTACGATGAGCAAGGCGCTGACGAAATCACCTTTCTCGATATCACGGCATCTTCCGATGGACGTGATTTGATCTTGCCTATTATCGAAGCGGTGGCGTCGCAGGTTTTTATTCCGCTCACTGTCGGCGGTGGCGTGCGCGTGGTGGAAGATGTGCGCCGTTTGCTCAATGCCGGAGCAGATAAGGTCAGCATGAATACATCGGCGGTGACCAATCCGCAACTGGTCTTCGATGCTGCGCAAAAATATGGTTCGCAATGCATTGTCGTTGCCATTGATGCGAAACAAACGATGCCCGGAAAATGGCAAGTATTTACCCACGGCGGCCGCAAGGCAACCGGACTCGATGCCATTGCGTGGGCACAGAAGATGGAGGAGCTGGGCGCCGGGGAGATATTGTTGACAAGCATGGACCGCGATGGAACCAAAGTCGGTTTTGATTTGGGTTTGACGCGTAGTGTGTCCGATGCCGTCGGCATCCCCGTTATCGCTTCCGGCGGTGTGGGCGGTTTGCAGGATCTGGTCGATGGCGTCAAGCTTGGCAAGGCCGATGCCGTACTGGCGGCCAGTATCTTTCATTACGGTCAGCACACCGTACAAGAAGCCAAACGTTTTATGGCGCAACAAGGTATACCGATGAGGTTGGCTTAATCATGAGTGCAAGTTTATGAATACATCTGCGCATGGAAAATGGCTCAATAAAATACAGTGGGATGAGCACGGTCTGGTTCCAGTGATCGCACAAGAAGTCGGCAGCAATGATGTGCTGATGTTTGCCTGGATGAATCGGGATGCGCTGGAAAAAACAGTGGAGTTAGGCGAGGCAGTTTACTGGAGTCGGTCGCGTAAAAAACTGTGGCATAAGGGTGAAGAATCCGGCCATATTCAGAAGGTGCAAGACATTCGCCTCGATTGTGATAACGATGTGGTTTTGCTTAAAATTGAGCAGGTCGATAGCATTGCCTGCCATACGGGACGACACTCCTGTTTTTTTCAGCAGTTTGAGGGAAATGCCAAAGAGGGTGAATGGAAAACTGTCGAACCTGTTATTAAAAACCCGGAAAGTATTTATAAATGAGCGACACCTTAAATCGCTTGGCCCAGATTATCGAATCGCGCAAAATTGCTAATGGCGGTGATCCGACTAGCTCGTATGTGGCACGCCTATTTGCTAAAGGCGACGATGCCATTCTGAAAAAAATTGGAGAAGAAGCCACGGAAACTGTGATGGCCGCCAAGGACACACGTGTGACCGGCGATAAGTCTAAGGTGCTTTACGAATGTGCAGATTTGTGGTTTCACTCCTTAATCATGCTGGCGCAATTTGATTTGACGCCGCAAGATGTCCTTGATGAATTAGCACGGCGCGAAGGCATGTCCGGCATCGAAGAAAAAGCAGCACGCAAGGATGTACTGCGTGATTCTGATGAAGCTAATAAGCACTGAGTACTGAGACTGAGCCGGGAGTGGTTTTGGATAATTGCATTTTCTGTAAAATTGCCGCAAAAATAATTCCTTCCAGTGTGGTGTATGAGGATGATTCCCTGCTCGCATTTAAGGACATTCATCCTGCGGCACCGGTTCATTTTCTAATAATTCCTAAAGCACACGTATCAACGCTATCCGATTGTGACGATGAACATGTTGCGATGCTGGGGGAAATGATGCGTCTGGTGCCTAAACTGGCAGCAGAACAGGGCTGTGGTGTGACCCGTGATGCACAAGGCGGCGTTACCGGCGGTTACAAAACGCAAATCAACACCGGCCCGGACGGCGGTCAAGAGGTGTACCATTTACACCTGCACGTGATTGGCGGGCCGCATCCGTGGCGTGGACAAAAATAAATGCAGAACAGTAGTACATGTTTTTTGTGGAACTGATTGATATTGGGGCGAATGTCCCGCAAGGAGAAAGAAATGGGTGGATTTAGTCCTTTACATTTGTTATTGCTGCTAGTGGTCGTGGTGGTGGTGTTTGGTACCGGTAAGTTGCGTAATATTGGTTCAGATCTTGGCGCTGCGGTGAAAGGTTTTAAGGACGGTATGAAAAACGAGGAAGAAAAAACAAATGCCGATGCTGCCAAGAGTACGCCGCAGCAAGTCGCGGATAAAACAACCATCGATGTCGACGTGAAAGAGAAAACAAAGAGTTAAGCGATATTTTTTGAGGTGGCGAATCGGCAGTTGACCCCTCCATTTCATTAGATTTTGCCTGCGCTTGAATTTTTATGATTGATCTTGGTCTTTCCAAACTAGCACTTATCGGCGTCGTCGCCCTGGTCATTATCGGTCCAGAAAAGCTGCCGAAGGTGGCACGCATGGCTGGCTCTTTGTTGGGGCGAGCCCAGCGTTATATTAATGACGTCAAGGCTGAGGTTGGTCGTGAAATTGAGCTTGATGAGCTGCGCAAAATGCAAAAAGGCATGCAGGACACGGCGCAGGATGTTGAAAATTCGATCGCCCAGAATTTTTCTTCAACGCAGGATGAATTGCAGTCAGCCTGGCATCACGACGATGCGTCGGAATATGTTGCGCATCCTTCACACCTCGCAATCAAGGCGCGGGATTTCCGTAAAAAGAAATTGCTCAAAACCTCCGCGATTCCCACTTGGTATAAACAACGCCACGGCGGAAAAACGCGCGTCATTTCCGCTGCGGCCCGCGTTGCAAAATATCGCCCTGGTAGCAATAAACTTTCATCTTTTTTCTAATCAATGACCGAAGAATCGCAGTCAGGTGGTGCAGACGCCTTCATCTCGCATTTAATTGAATTGCGTAGTCGCCTTGTGAAGGCCGTGCTGGGCATATTGGGCGTGTTTACTGTGTTGTTTTTGGTCTGGCCTGGACAAGCGGCACTTTATGATGCATTGGCGCAACCGATGATTGCCTCGCTGCCTGCTGGTGCAAAAATGATCGCGACGGGCGTGACTTCACCGTTTCTGATTCCCATGAAAGTAACGCTGCTAGTCGCTTTCATTGTTTCGTTGCCCTGGGTGCTCTACCAGATATGGGCTTTTGTGGCCCCCGGCTTGTATGCGCATGAAAAAAGACTAATCGCACCGTTAGTGATTTCTTCCTCAGGGCTTTTTATTGGGGGAGTCGCTTTTTGTTATATTTTCGTATTCGGAAAAGTATTTAAATTTATCAACGAATTTGCACCTAAGTCGATTACGGTCGCACCTGATATTGAAAATTATTTTGACTTCGTGATGTCGATGTGTCTCGCATTCGGTGTGACGTTTGAAGTGCCGGTTGTGGTTGTGGTATTGGTGCGTATGGGATTAGTTTCGATCGAAAAATTGAAAGAAATACGTCGTTACGTCATCGTTGGCGCATTCGCGGTGGCTGCGGTTGTGACGCCGCCCGACGTCATGAGCATGTTATTTTTGGCGGTGCCATTATGTCTGCTTTACGAGATTGGATTGCTTACCGCGCCCTTGTTTGTGAAGATGACGCAGGCGCCTAAAGAAGCGAACTGATTTTTCGCGGGCAAAGTAGTTTCAGCTTTATTTTGCTTGTCGCAGCCAAGCGACTAGTGGATAGGCGGCTTTAAATCCGTCTGCAAGATCCGCTCTTAAATCGCCCGCGTTATGTGGTTTTAGTTTTTCTTCTTTCCAAACGATGAAATTTTTTAATTTCACATATTCGATGTGTGGCGCATCTGGGGTAAAGCCTTTGGGCGGTCGTGTTAATTTCCCCTCTTCCTGAAGTCCCCCAAAAGCCGCTGCCCATTTTTTATTTTTCAGTAGTTTGGTAAATCCGGTGTGATCCGTCACGACATGCTGGCGAATAGCGCGGAGGCGGTTTGATGGCGGCATGTATTCTCCGGCGGCATACAACAACATTCCTTTGGCATCTATTTGAAAATAATAGGCAGGGCCTCCGCCATCACTGGGTTTTTTACGTCCATTAGGCAGGATCGAAGCAGAAAATGTGGTTTTATAAGGACTCTTGTCGTGTGAAAAACGCATGTCGCGGTTAATGCGGAATAAGGCTTTTTTGGGATTGCACTCCGCCACTTCGGAATCAAATTTCCCTAGATCCGAGATAAGCTGGGTTACCAGAAGAAGAAATTCTTCGCGCAAAATATCATAGCGTGGTTTATTCATCACGAACCAAGCGCGATTATTATTGACGGACAGTTCTGCAAGAAATTGTGTAAGGTCGCGAATATGCATAATGGGAATAAATGGGAGGATAGGAAGGGTGAGTAGCCTATTCGAGTTCTCTATTTTCTACGGGCCGTTTCATATTCTGGCGTTTTCCTACCGTCACGCTGAGAGTTTCTTCTTTATTTTTTCGCAATATGATCATTTTTATCGATGCTCCAGGTGTCAGTTGTGCGATAAGGTTGAGCATTGCTGTCGTGTCTGCTACGGGTTTGCCATCAATCGCGATCAAGATGTCGCCTGGCCTAATACCCGCCGAATAGGCAGGACCGTTATTGACGACGGCAGCAATGATCGTGCCGGTTTTGTGGGCTAGGCCAAAGCTTTCCGCGAGTTCCGGTGTGATGTCTTGGGGTTCAACCCCGATCCAGCCACGTACCACATGGCCCGTCTTGATGATTGATTCCATCACTGTTTTAGCGGTAGACACGGGAATTGCGAAACCGATGCCCAGGGAGCCGCCACTGCGCGAATAAATGGCAGAGTTAATGCCCAGTAAATTGCCATTGGTATCAATTAACGCGCCACCAGAATTGCCCGGATTAATTGCCGCATCAGTCTGGATAAAATTTTCGAAGGTATTAATGCCAAGATGGTTGCGCCCGAGTGCAGAAATAATGCCCATCGTCACAGTTTGGCCGACGCCGAACGGATTGCCAATTGCCAGTACAACATCGCCTACCCGCGATTGTTCTGGATGACCGAGGGTGATCGATGGCAGGTTTTGCAGATCGATTTTGATGACAGCCAAATCGGTATCGGGATCGGTGCCAACGACTGTGGCACCCGCTTTCCTGCCATCTGCTAACGCGACTTCAATTTCATCCGCCGCTTCCACTACATGGTTATTTGTGAGGATGTATCCTTGCGGACTAACGACTACGCCGGAACCCAGGCTCGATTGTTTTTCTTCTTCCCCCTGGCGGTCGCCGAAAAACCGCCTGAAAAAAGGATCGTTCATTAAAGGATTTTTTGGCTGGCGGGCTTCTTTGGATGTGAATATATTGACGACCGATGGCATGGCACGACTGGCTGCATCGCGATAGGATCCCTGCGCGGGACTGCTTGCGATGGCGGCCTCTTGCAACGGCACCATGTGCTTAGTAATAGCTTGACCTGCTGGTGGACGGCCTGGGATCCTCTCTGTCCATTCAGGCTTGAGGGTCGTTACAATAAACCAGATCGCTAAACCAACGGTGGTGGTTTGCGCAAACAATAGCCAGAAACGTCGCATAGAGGACTCTGTAATGGAAGAATTAAAAACTATAAGTAGGGATGAATTGGCGAAATATCTAGAGCAAACATTGGATGCTTCGCGTATGAAGGATTATTGCGCAAATGGGCTTCAGGTGGAAGGGCGCCAGAATATTCGGTTGATCGTCAGTGGCGTCACGGCGAGCCTGGCTTTGCTCGAAGCGGCTGTGCGCTTGAATGCGGACGCTATATTAGTGCATCACGGCTATTTTTGGCGTGGCGAGGATGCACGGATAGTCGGCCTAAAATATCAACGGTTGAAGCTGTTACTGAAGAACGATATTAGTCTCTTTGCCTACCACCTGCCTTTGGATCTGCATGAAACAATGGGTAACAATGTGCAACTAGCCCATCAACTTGGTTTGATCCCAAATGGCCGCTTCGGGGAGAATTCTCTTGGGTGGATAGGCACTGTGGGCGACCTGAAAATTAGAACAGTGGGGGAGCTGGTGCAAAAAATCGAAGGGGTACTGGGACGCACTCCCCTCCTGATCGGGGATCCGGCACAAATGGTAGGCCGAATAGGTTGGTGTACTGGTGCTGCGCAAGATTTTTTTGGGGATGCGATTGCGGCAGGCGTGAATACCTATCTTAGCGGGGAGATCTCCGAGCCCACTGTTCATCTGGCACGAGAGTCGGGCGTGGCCTACCTTGCTTGCGGTCATCACGCGACAGAACGCTACGGCGTGCAAGCGGTAGGCCAACATGTAGCTGAAAAATTCGGAATCGAACATCGTTTCATCGAAATTGATAATCCGGTCTAGGTCTTGGTCTCGGACGCCCTATTGATTGTTGAGCGCATCCCGGATCTCGCGCAAGAGTACGACCTCCTCAGGCGGTGCAGCAGGTGCTGCGCTTGCTGCTGGTTCGGCTTTCCTTGCTGCATTGATGATGCGCACCATCATGAAAATGATGAAGGAGAGGATAAGAAAATTCAGAAAAATTGTCATGAAATTTCCATACGCTAGCACTGCTCCGATTTTCTTGGCCTCGGCAAGTGGAAGCCCAACTGCTTGGCCTTTTAACGGTAAATAATAGTTAGAAAAATCCAGTCCGCCAAAAATACTGCTGATGATGGGCATGATGATATCTTGCACCAGCGAGTCAACGATTTTTCCGAACGCTGCGCCAATGATGACGCCAATAGCGAGATCGACTACATTTCCTTTGACCGCAAAGCTTTTGAATTCCTGCAATATTGACATCGCGTGCTCCTTTAAAAATTTGAAAAAGGTGATTGATTCTTGACGTACATAAAAAGAAGAGGAGCCTAAATAGCCCGACAATTGTAAGCGGAAAAACGCAATTGAAGATGGTGGGTAAAACTGGGCTAAATATTGCTCTCATTGGATTGTTGTCTTGATGTCGTGATGGGAGCAACCTACTAGCGAGCACCAATGGTAACGAAGTCCAGTACGGTTCAAATTACCTCGTTTTAGTCTGAAAATCGCGCAAAAAGCGCTAACCCAAACGCCCCGTCAGTAATTTTGCTTTATATCATGCGTTGGCTCCGTTATAATTTAGGGTTGTTAGAAGCAATGTTGATGCTTCGTATAGATTTCGCATTTTGACTGATTGGGGTTGGTATGGGTAACGAAAAACAGGTCGATCCGGGCCGACGTGGCTTGCTCGTCGCTACATGTGCTGCGGGTGGTGTGGCCGGTTTGGCGACTGCTGGAGCTTTTGTAAGCACTTTTCAGCCGTCCGAGAGAGCTAAGGCTGCTGGTGCGCCAGTGGAGGCAGATATTTCGGATTTAAAGCCGGGTGATATGAAGGTTTTCGAGTGGCGTGGGAAGCCAGTATGGGTACTCAAACGCACGCCGGAAATGATGGCCAGCCTTGAAAAAACTGAGGATAAAGTGGCTGACCCCAAGTCGGAAAAAGTCTACCAATTGCCCATGCCTGAATATTGCAAGAATCAGTCGCGCTCACGTCAAGAGCATAAAGAAATTCTGATAACCGTGGGTATTTGTTCGCATTTGGGTTGTTCCCCCAGCTCAAAATTTCAAGCTGGTGCGCAACCTTCTTTGCCGGACGATTGGGCTGGCGGCTTCCTCTGTCCTTGTCATGGTTCGACTTTTGATTTGGCTGCGCGCGTCTACAAGAACAAACCAGCGCCGACCAATCTGGACGTGCCGCCACATATGTATTTGTCCGATACCAAGATATTAATTGGTAAAGACGAGAAAGGCGAGGCGTAATCATGGCATTTCAAGAGAAAAAATTACCTGCCAATGCACCTGCTGTCGATAAGGCGCTCAATTGGGTCGATGCTCGCTTTCCCCTGACCAAGCTCTGGAATGAGCAATGGGGTAGCTACTACGCGCCGAAGAATTTTAATTTTTGGTATATATTTGGCTCGCTGGCCATGTTTGTATTGGTGATTCAGATCGTTACCGGTATTTTCCTGACGATGAATTACAAGCCGGATGCGGCTTTGGCTTTCTTCTCGGTCGAGACCACCATCATGCGTGATGTGCCTTGGGGTTGGTTGGTGCGTTATATGCACTCGACCGGTGCCTCGGCGTTCTTCATTATTATTTATCTCCACATGACGCGTGCCTTGATGTACGGTTCCTATCGCAAACCCCGCGAATTGGTTTGGTTGTTTGGTTTTGCAATTTTCCTGTGTTTGATGGGTGAAGCCTTCTTTGGTTATCTCTTGCCTTGGGGGCAAATGTCTTATTGGGGTGCGCAAGTTATTGTCAATCTGTTTGGCGCAATTCCTTTCATCGGACCGGATCTTTCAACATGGATTCGTGGCGATTTCGTCGTGTCGGACGCGACATTGAATCGTTTCTTTGCCTTTCATGTGATTGCTATCCCGCTGGTATTGTTGGGTCTGGTAGTCGCCCATTTGATCGCCTTGCATGAAGTCGGCTCGCTTAATCCAGACGGTATTGAAGTGAAAGATAAGCTGGGCGCAGATGGTCATCCGCTCGACGCGATTCCTTCCCATCCTTATTATTCCGTGCACGATATTTTTGGCGTGACAGTATTTTTGGTGATTTTCAGTGCGGTTGTGTTCTTTGCTCCCGAAATGGGCGGCTACTTCCTGGAGTACAACAATTTCATTCCTGCAGACTCGATGAAGACGCCGTTGCACATTGCGCCAACCTGGTATTTCACGCCGTTTTATTCGATTTTGCGTGCTACTACCTCAGACTTTTTATGGGTACTGATAGCCGGTATTGTGGGGTATGTCGGATTGATTTTCCTGAAAACGCGTTTGCCCATCATCTTGAAAGCGGCCATAGCATGTATCGGATTAGCAGCAATTGCGGGCATGATGCCAGGTGCGCTTGATGCCAAGTTTTGGGGCGTAGTGTTGTTTGGTTCTTCGGTAATGATCCTAGGGGCGTTACCCTGGTTGGATCAATCTAAAGTCAAATCTATTCGCTATCGCCCCGACTGGCATAAATATGTCTATATCGTGTTTGGCATCGCTTTTGTCGCTTTGGGTTATTTGGGTGTAAAGCCGCCATCACCGATTGGTGGATATGTCTCGGAAGTGTGCACTTTCATTTATTTCAGTTTCTTCTTGCTGATGCCTTGGTGGAGCGCGATAGGGAAATTCAAACCTGTGCCGGATCGCGTTACTTTCCATCCGCACTAATCGATAACGCTAAGCGCATAAGGATTACGACATGAATGTTTTAAAAAATCTGCTCGTTGCATTGGCTTTGATACCTGCATTGGCGATGGCTAATGAAGGTGGCTATACACTTGACCGCGCACCTGATCGCAGCAACGACATGGTAGCGTTGCAAAACGGTGCCAAGCTGTTCGTCAATTACTGCCTTAATTGTCACTCTGCTTCCGCAATGCGTTATAACCGTCTCCGGGATATTGGCTTGACCGAAGATCAGATCAAAAATAATTTGTTGTTTGCCAGTGACAAGGTAGGCGATCTGATGAAGACTAACTTGAGCACGAAAGATGCTAAAGAATGGTTCGGAGTGGTGCCACCGGATTTATCCGTGATTGCCCGTGCCAAGTCTTCAGAGGCTGGAACCGGCCCTGACTGGATTTACACTTATTTGCGCACCTACTACCAAGACGATACACGCCCTACTGGCTGGAATAATATGGTCTTTCCAAATGTAGGTATGCCGCACGTATTGTGGGAATTGCAGGGCATACGCACAGCCAAGTTTGGGGAGGAAAAAGATCCTCATGAAGAGGGGAAGATGATTCATAAATTCCAAGGATTCGAGCAGGTCAAGGCAGGTAAGCTCTCGGCAACTGAATATGATACGGCGGTAGCGGATTTGGTTTCTTATCTCGCCTGGATGGGCGAGCCGACACAAGATCAACGTAAACGTTGGGGCGGTTGGGTCGTCATGTTTCTGGCATTGCTTTCCTTCTTCGCGTGGCGTTTAAACGCGTCGTATTGGAAAGAAGTTAAATAAAGTCTAGTGTCCGCACTTCGCGGACATTTGTTTCGGGGTGATGTACGCTTGCAAGAGCGTGTCTTATCCTCTTGTTTCTAAGGAACTGCAAAATGATGGTTCTCTACTCGGGCACTACTTGCCCGTTTTCTCAACGCTGCCGTCTCGTATTGTTCGAAAAAGGCATGGATTTTGAAGTGCGTGATGTCGACTTGTTCAACAAGCCAGAAGATATTTCGACCATGAATCCTTACGGTCAGGTTCCCATTCTGGTTGAGCGCGATTTGATTCTTTACGAATCGAACATCATCAACGAATATATCGATGAGCGCTTTCCTCATCCGCAATTGATGCCGGCTGACCCTTTGATGCGCGCTCGTGCACGATTGATGCTTTTTAATTTTGAAAAAGAATTATTCATTCATGTGCATACGCTTGAGAACGACAAAGCGAAAAATACCGAAAAAATAGTGGAAAAAGCACGGGTAGAAATCCGCGATCATTTGACGACACTGGCTCCGTTATTTCTGAAGAATAAGTACATGCTGGGCGATGAGTTTTCTATGCTGGATGTCGCAGTAGCGCCGTTGCTATGGCGTCTGGATCATTACGGAATTGAGTTATCCAAAACAGCAGCGCCGTTGATGAAATATGCAGAGCGGATATTCTCACGCCCCGCCTATATCGAGGCGTTGACGCCATCCGAAAAAGTAATGCGTCGTTAATGCGTCGTTAATGCTTCATTAACCCCGTCATCCATTTGGTTTAATGTACCCACCGTATTCTCTCTTTTTATTTATAGATACGGTGGGGATCATGTTTGTGTAGCAAGGCCAGAATCATGCCCGACATTTCAACAAAGCCTTATCTATTGCGTGCTATTTACGAGTGGTGTACAGACAGCGGCTACACACCACATATTGCGGTCAAGGTCGATGCAAACGCACGTGTGCCGATGGAGTTCGTCAAGAATGGCGAGATCGTGCTTAACATCAGTTTTGGCGCTACCAGCGGCCTAAAAATGGACAATGAGTTGATTCGTTTCAGTGCCCGTTTTGGTGGGGTCGCACGGGAGATTTCTGTCCCGGTGGAGAATGTTTTGGCTATTTACGCCAATGAAAATGGTCAGGGAATGGCTTTCGAACCACCTATTCTTCGTGTCCACGATGAAGACCAAGAACCAGCACCGAGCGGAGCCGTCGCGGGAGGAGGACCACCGACCCTGGCATCGGTTCCAACAACGCAACAGAGTGAGCCGGGAAGTAGCCCGACCTTGCCCGATGACGGACCAAAATCCCCAAAAAAAGGTGCACGGCCAACCCTAACCCGTATTAAGTAACGTATAATACGCCGCTGAGAAGTTTTGCCGACTTAGCTCATTTGGTAGAGCAGTTGATTTGTAATCATCAGGTGGCCAGTTCGAAACCGGCAGTCGGCACCAGAACATGTTTTACCCAGTATCATCCAGTATTAAAGCCCGCTCTCCTCATAGGTGAAGCGGGCTTTTTATTGTCTCAAGCCGATTGATGGCTAGCATGGAATACCGACAGAAAGAGGGGCTTGCTGACGCACTTTTTCAATGGCTGGATCAACATCGCAATTCAAGCCCAGCTAGTAGCGTGGCATAATCCCGCTCTAATATTGCATTGTTTTGGGGTTTGTCACACCCACACCGAACTTATAGAGAAACCATGTCAGAAGAAGAGCGTCGCCGACTACAACAACAGCTTTGGAATATCGCCAATACCCTGCGTGGGAAGATGGGAGCAGATGAGTTTCGGGATTACATCCTTGGTTTTATTTTCTACAAATACCTGTCCGAAAAAATTCAAGGCTTCGCCGATACCGAACTCGCACAGGAAAATCTCAAGTTCGCCGACATCAAAGAAAACACCAAGGAAGGCAAAACGTATATTGAAGCATTGGAACATGCCGCACTCAGTGAACTAGGTTACTTCCTCAAACCCTCCGAGCTGTTCCATGCCATCGCCTTGAAAGGCAGCAATCAGCAAGACACTAATAAAGAGGGCGATAGCCACAACTTCATTCTGGCCGACCTGACCAAGATTCTTAAAAACATCGAACAAAGTACGCTAGGCACCGACAGCGCTGACGATTTCGTCAATTTGTTTGAAGACTTGGATTTAACTTCCTCCAAACTAGGAAAAACAGAAAAAGAGAAAAACGATCTGGTTGCCAAAGTGCTGGTACATCTCGACAAGATCGACTTCAATTTATCCAACAAAACTGCCGATGTGCTGGGTGACGCCTATGAATATCTGATTGGTGAATTTGCCAGCGGTGCAGGGAAAAAAGCCGGTGAGTTTTACACGCCGCAGCCGGTGTCCACCTTGCTCGCCAAGCTAGTTACCAGCACCAATAAAACCCTCAAAAGCGTTTATGACCCTACATGTGGCAGCGGATCGCTTTTGCTGCGTGTCAAGCGTGAAGCCAAACACGTTGACAAGATTTACGGCCAGGAGCTGAACCGCACCACCTACAATCTTGCACGCATGAACATGATTTTGCATGATGTGCATTATGCAGACTTCGACATTCGCCAGGAAGACACGCTGGAGAATCCGCAGCACCGCGACATGCGCTTTGATGCCATCGTCGCTAATCCCCCGTTCTCTACACATTGGAGCGCCAGCCAGCTCCACATGAGCGACGATCGTTTTAGCGTCTACGGCAAACTAGCCCCCAGCACCAAGGCAGACATGGCTTTTGTGCAGCACATGGTTTACCAACTTGCCGAAGAAGGTACGATGGCCGTGTTGTTGCCGCATGGCGTGTTATTCCGTGGCGGCGCAGAAGGCCATATTCGCCAATACCTGATCGACCAAATGAATTGTCTGGATGCGGTGATCGGCCTGCCTGCCAATATTTTCTACGCCACCAGCATCCCCACTTGCGTACTGGTGTTCAAAAAATGCCGTAAGAATCCAGACAATATTTTATTCATCGACGCCAGTGCCCATTTTGAAAAAGTGAAGACGCAAAACATTATGCGTCCAGAGCATATCGAAAAAATTGTCAATGCCTACAAAGCACGCGCCAATGAAGATAAATACAGCCATGTGGCAAGCATCGCCAGCATCAAGGCCAACGATTACAACCTCAATATTCCGCGTTATGTGGATACCTTCGAGGCGGAAGATGCCATTGATCTGGCCGCAATTTCCGCCCAGTTGGTCGCGCTAGATAAAGCCAGCCATGCCACCGATGCCACCATTGCCGCGTTCTGCAAAGAGCTGGGCATAGCTCCGCCGTTTGCACAAGCCAGCTAGTGATGACCCAGATCATCTCCACACAACTACTCAGTGACATTCGTCAGCTACTGACCCATGCCCGCCAAACGCTGGTGCAAACGGTCAACACTGCGATGGTGCAAACCTATTGGCATGTGGGCCGCCTGATCGTTGAATACGAACAACAAGGCCACACCCGCGCCGAGTATGGCAAACAAGTGTTGGCGCAACTCGCACAAAACCTGACGGCTGAATTTGGCAAAGGCTTTGATGCCAGCAATTTGCGTAACATGCGTCGTTTTTATTTGGCCTATCCAATTCAAGAGACAGTGTCTCTCAAATTGAGCTGGAGTCATTACTGCAAAATTATCCGACTGGAAAATGCAACTGCCCGTGACTGGTATGCCAATGCCACGTTATTAAAAAAAAAGAAAATCAAGGTAAATTCAGTTATCAAGGGTTACTTGATAACTGCCGCCGCTGGCAAGCAATACAACCCCATGCAGGGACACTTGCAATGAAAAAAGGACTCACCACCGAGCAGCGCAATCACCAAACTTTTGAAAGCATTAAGCACATCGATGCACAAGGCAACGAGTTTTGGTACGCCAGAGCCTTAGCCAAGGTGCTTGACTACACCGATTACCGCAACTTTGTCAGCGTAATAGAGAAAGCCAAAAAGGCCTGCGAAAATAGTAACCTGGCGGTGCCCGATCATATCGTTGAAACCAACGAGATGATCTCGATTGGAAAGGGTGCGCAACGAGAAATGGATTCCTACGTTCTTTCGCGCCATGCCTGCTATTTGATCGTGCAAAATGCCGACCCGTCCAAACCTGTCATCGCCAATGGGCAAGTCTATTTTGCGATACAAGCACGGCGACAAGAGCTGGCGGATGACGACGCATTCAAGCTATTGGAAGAAGACAAGAAACGCCTGTTTTTGCGCAATGAATTAAAGCTACACAACAAGCAACTTGTGGACGTTGCCTCGCAAGCGGGCGTGGATAGCGGCCTCGATTTTGCGATTTTTCAAAACCACGGCTACAAAGGACTTTACGGTGGATTGGATGCCAAAGGCATACACACCACGAAAGGGCTAAAAAAATCGCAGAAAATACTCGACCACATGGGCAGCACCGAACTTGCCGCAAATCTATTTCGTGCCACACAAGCAGAAGAAAAACTCAAGCGCGACCAAGTTAAAACAAAAACAGAAGCCAACAACACCCACTTCCAGGTAGGCGCAAAGGTACGCCAGACAATTCGGGAGTTGGGCGGCACCTTGCCCGAAGCACTGCCGACGCCAGACAAGAGCATAGGGAAAATTGAAAACGAACAAAAGAAGCAGTTAGGGCGCGGCGGCAAGGTTAAAGAATGAACGACGCCAACAACCAGCAAAACCTCATCATCTACAACACTGCGGATGGCAAGGCGGCGGTATCGCTCTATACCCGTGATGGCAACGTATGGATGAACCAAAACCAGTTGGCAGAATTGTTTGCCACCTCAGTACCCAATATCAACACGCATATCTCTAAGTTATTGAAAGAAAAGGAATTGGAAGCAAATTCAGTTATTAAGGATTACTTAATAACTGCCGCCGATAACAAACAATACAAGGTGAAGTTTTATGCGCTGGACATGATCCTCGCCATCGGCTTTCGCGTGCGCAGCACACGCGGCACCGAGTTCAGGAAGTGGGCAAATGCCCATCTCAAACAATACCTGATCAAGGGTTTTGTGATGGATGACCAAAGGCTTAAAAACCCCGATGGCAGAGCCGACTATTTCGACGAGCTGCTCAATCGTATCCGTGACATACGCGCCTCGGAACTGCGCTTTTATCAAAAAGTGCGCGACCTGCTTGCCCTTTCATCCGATTACGATGCGACCGACAAAGCCACGCAAATGTTTTTTGCCGAAACGCAAAATAAACTGCTCTATGCCGTCACCGGCCACACCGCTGCGGAAATTATCCTGCAACGCGCCGATGCCAATGCACCCAATATGAATCTCACTGCATGGAAAGGCAGCGTAGTACGCAAGGCCGACATCACCACCGCAAAAAATTACCTCAACGCCGACGAAGTCGATAGCCTTAACCGCTTGACGGTCATCTTTCTTGAAACCGCCGAGCTGCGCGTCAAAGAGCGGAAAGACCTCACCATAGCTTATTGGCGCGATAACGTAGAGAAGCTACTTACGTTTAATGACAAGCCGATACTCACCACAGCGGGACGTATTAGCCACGCGCAAATGGAACAAAAGATTGCTGCCTTATACGAGCAATTTGACACGAGGCGCAAGCGAGAGCAAGCGCTCGAAGCCGATGCGCAGGATTTGCAGGAATTGGATGAAGTGGCGAAGGTGGTTGCTAAAAATAAGCGGGGTAAGCCATGAGTGCGCCGCAGTTGCGGTTTTTAGATTGTGATATTTCTTGGCAACGGAAGAAGTTAGGGGAGTTGTTTGACATAACTTCAGGAACGACTCCATTGAGAAGTATCAACGAATATTTTGAAGGCGGTCAACATCATTGGATAAAGACCACTGATTTAAATAACGGTCGGATATTTAAAACTCAGGAAAAAATTACAGATATAGCTCTTAAGAAAACCTCTATCAAACTTCTTCCCGAAGGAAGTGTATTAGTTGCGATGTATGGCGGCTTTAATCAAATTGGTAGAACGGGCTTATTGACTCGACAGGCAGCAATTAACCAAGCTCTTTCTGCGTTATTACCTAAGCCAGAAGTTTTTCATCCATATTTTTTACTCAGTTATTTAAACTACCACATCGAGGATTGGAAAGCTGGTCAAGCAGCTCAATGACGACAGCACCAAGCTGATCCTGACCACAATCCAGAAGCTCAATAATGCGATTATGAAAGAGCATTATTTGAGCAAGGTCACGCACCTGCAAGACAAGAAGTTCGTCTTCATCTTTGATGAATGCCACCGCAGCCAGTTTGGCGATACGCACCAGAACATTAAAAAATTCTTCAAGAACGCGCAAATGTTCGGCTTTACCGGCACGCCTATCTTTGCCGATAACGCAACGGGCAGCATCGGCCATCAAAAAACCACCAAGGATTTATTTGGCGAATGCCTGCATAAATACGTGATCGTAGACGCCATCAAAGATGAGAACGTGCTGCGCTTTGCGGTGGAGTATGTGGGCAAATACAAGCGCAAGGACAGCGCCAACGAATTGGATATTGAGGTCGAGGCAATCGACACCAAGGAGTTATTAGATAGCCCGAAACGGCTGGAGAAGATCACCGATTACATCCTTGCCCACCATGCGCAGAAAACCAAAGCACCGGATTTTACGGCGATGTTTTGCGTCAGCAGTGTTGAGGCTTTGATCAAGTATTACGAGCTATTCAAGGAAAAACAGACGGACGCCGCCAAGCCGCTCAGGATTGCGACCATCTTCAGCTATGCCGCTAATGAAGAAGATGCCAACGCCAACGGCCTGACCAATGGCTTGATCCCGGAAGAAGATTTAAGTCTTGAAGATAAAAAAATCAACACCTACAGCCGCGATAAGCTCGATGAGTTTATCGCCGACTATAACGCGATGTTCGGCACGAAATACAGCACCAAGGATAGCCAGTCGTATTACAGCTACTACCAAGATATTGCCAAGCGGGTGCGGCAGGGACAGGTCGATATTTTGCTGGTGGTGAATATGTTTTTGACGGGGTTTGATAGCCCGCGTCTGAATACGCTGTATGTGGATAAGAATCTCAAGTTTCACGGATTGGTGCAAGCCTTCTCACGCACTAACCGCATCCTCAACGATAAGAAATCGCAAGGCAATATTGTTTGCTTCAGAAATCTGAAATTATTAACGGACGAAGCAATCGCCTTGTTCTCAAACAAGAACGCCAAAGAAACCGTATTGCTGGAACCGTATGAGGATTACGTCAAACAGTTTAACGCCGCGACCGACGCACTATTGACCATTGCCCCAACGGTTGCCAGCGTTGACGAGCTGCCCGACGAAAACGCAGAATTACAATTTGTGATCCGCTTCAGGGAACTGCTGCGCATCAAAAATATTTTGACGACCTTTGCCGATTTCGATGAGGCCGATCTTGCTCTTGAAGCACAAAAATTTGAAGACTACAAAAGCAAATACCTTGATCTGCATGACAAGACAAAGAAACAGGGGGAAGGCGAGAAAGCATCGATACTGGAAGATGTGGACTTTGAATTAAGCCTGATCCATCGCGATGAAATTAATGTCGCATATATCCTGCAACTGTTGATCAGCCTGAGTAAGCTCAAGCCGGAAGAGGCCAAAAAACGCCAAAAAGAAATCATTGATCTGATCGCCGGTGAAGTACAGCTTCGCAGCAAGCGGAAACTGATCGAGCAATTTATTGAAGAGAATCTACCCAAGGTGAAACCGAACGGCAATGTGATTGCCGAGTTTGAAAGTTACTGGACGGAACACAAGAAAAAAGCTTTTGATGCGCTATGTACAGATGAGAATATCAAACCAGAACTGCTTGAAAAACTGCTGCAAACCTATGTTTTTGCCAACCGCCTGCCCAGAGATCAAGAAATTGTTGAGGCACTGACTTTCAAACCCAAAATTCTGGAAAGAAAATCCATCCTTGAACGTGTCGCCGAGAAAATTCAGGATTTCATCAATACCTTTATTGAGGGAATGGGCGGCAGTGTTTAATCAATACGGAAATATTTGAGTCATCCAGTGTTATGCGGTTGCAGGATGACGACAATGTGTACACTTTTCTTTTTGTTGGTATTTATTGGTTTCCAATCTATTTCTTATAGAGAAATGTGATACCGCCAGTCGAACGGTTTTAATGTTTTTTGACGCCCAACATTTATGTGGGGACGTTTGCGAGTACTTACTAAAAATTCTTCAACCATCCATTTTTCTATGCCTCGCAAGCGAATGCACACTTTGACGACGTAAAAAATAAAATACTCTCTAATACCAGAACGAGTGCAACTGACATGGCTAGCAGCGGCATCAGCATACACAGTAACAACGCCGTGATCCATTCCATCAACGAAAGGGATCCCCAAGCGCCCGGCAGCAAACACGGCAACATAGATGATCCAATCCGGCGACGCTTGAAAAACATAACCCATCCCGATACCAACGAAAACAACATCCCCAAACCAAACACCAACAGCAACGCCTGATTCCACCAGCCAAACTCGCCGCGATGAAATGGAATGCCGATGGCCGTCGCCTTGCCAAAGGCAGTTTGCTGATCCCATCCTGCGTAATACAACTGCTGGCCGCTATAGGCATCGAGCAGGAGGTCGAAACGCTTTTCTGGCTGGCTGCGATCAGCACTGGTGGCGCGCCATGTTCCTTGCTGTCCACGCGGCGCTGTCAATTGAATCGCGACATCGGGAGCTTTGCGGCGTGTAGCAATCCATGCGGCTTGCCATGCGAGCGGCACTGCACCATCTGGCACGATGGACTTCAAATGATTCGGTACTGGAGCAGATGCTTGGCCCATGTTGTCGCGCAATGCACGAATTTGATCGCCCGAATATTTGCTCCATGTCAGACCAGTGGTCAGAATCACCGAGCTCATCACCCCTAATGCGACGCCGATAAATGCGTGCCATTGTTTCCATGCATTGCGTCCTTGTACCCCTTTTTGCGGGAGTGCTGTTTGAGTGCCGCTCGACCACCACAACACGATCCCAGTGAGTAGCATCACCATCAGCCAGCTCGCCGCCAATTCGATCATCCAGCGCCAGCTATCGTTTTGCAACAGGCGTGAATGCAGTTTTTTCGCCCACACATTAAAGCGGTCCTGATTGGCCAGGCTGCCGACTACCTGCGCGTTGTATGGGTTGACGTAGACCACCAACGCTTGCACAGGAAGGCCGAAACTTGGGCGTGCTGGCTTGTTGTCTGTTGCCGCTTTGGCTGGCCCATGGTTGTGTTCTTCATGTTCCATTTTTTTGCTGGCCGATGGTGGTGGTGCAAACGTGACTTTGTGCGTGTCGTTCGCTGCATAAGCAGGCACCACAGAATGCAATATCCATCCTACTGGTGCGGCGATCTTCGCTGCAGTAATCGATTCGTCCAGGCTGCGCATCGACGACGCAGGCACAACATGATCGAGCTTGTCATACAGCACTGCTTCGATGTTTGGCGTGAAGATGTACAGAATGCCCGTCAGCGTGGCCAGCAACGCAAACGGGGAGGCAATCAGTGCCGCCCAGAAGTGAATGCGCCAATACAAGCTTCGGCGGCGGGCAGGCAAAGACGGTAACGCTTTACGGGCATCGTTGGAGACTTGATTCATTTTTCCACCTATTGATTAAAGGTTGATCGCATCCCCTGCAGTGAGAGGATGCGATTCACTTTGATTATTTTTCGCCGTAGGTATAGGCCAGTCCGAGCATGAAACTACGTGGTGCGCCTGGCGTGTACGAATTCTGTGTATTGGGCGAATATGCGCCAATGCCAGAATAGGAACTCGATGCAGAATCGGCATAATGCTTGTCGGTCAGATTGCGTCCTTGCAGCCATGCTTCCCAGCCTTTTGCACATTGATAGCTGCCACGCAGATTGAACAAAACATGGCCTGAATATTTGACCGTATTGGCGTTGTTCATCCAGTACGCTCCTTGATGCACCGCTTCCAGCGCGATACGTGCGCCTTGCACAGGTTGGTAGCCGATCTCTGCGGTGGTAATGTCGCTTGGCGCCTGCGGCATTTCTTTTCTGCTGTAGTCGAGTGTGCTCGACACCTGATATTTTCGGTACCGATGACTGGCCACAGTGGTGCCAAATCGTGCATCCACTACGCCTGCGTCATAACTCAAGCCCAGTTCCAAACCTTGGCTGCGGGTACGTCCGGCGTTGCGATTTTCACTCACGCCCTGGATGACGGTATAGCTCACGATCGTGTCGCGGCCATCCAGACGGTAGATGGCAGAATCGAGTTTCAACGCGCCGTTGAGGAAGGCCATGCGCAGACCCAATTCGTAGTTATCGTAGGTCGCTGGCTTCAAGTTAGGAATGCCGGTCTTGCCATACAACTGGCTCACTTCCGGCGGTGTAAAACCTTCACTGATATTGGTATAGACGTTGGACTCTTTGCTCAATGCGTAGGTCGCGCCAATTTTTTGGCTGAAATGCGAAAAACTACGCAATTCGTTCGGTGCGCCGAAATTGGCGCTACCCAATGGCGACAGACGATTGGTAAAGTCGTAGTTGATTTCATCCGACCGCCCGCCGATCACGGCACGCACATCTTTGATCGGAGAAAACTCCCACTGCGCAAAAAAGGCGGTGTTTTTGATATTTGCCTGGAAGTCGCGCACGCCGACAGGATCGAGCGCATTGGATTTGGCATAGCTCAGATTCCTCAGGCTGGTCGGGTCTTGCACGATACTCAAATTGTCGCTGACATACGGGTTATCGCTGTGGTCGATATATACACCCGCTACCAGACGCGATGAGAGCCAGTCGAATTCCTGCTGATGCTTGAGATCCAACCCGAGCGAATCGACATGGTTATTGTTAATCGTCCCTTTGGTGCCGGTGGTGCATGTCGTCGTATTTTTGGTGCACTTGCTGATGGTGTAGCTGGGGATTTGTCCGTGATCGTTTTTGCGGCTGAACAAGGTCACTGTACTTAATCCGTTGCGAATAGTCTCGCCTTCCCACGCCAGATTGATACGCGTGGTTTTATCCTTGCGGTAGGTAAAGGTATTGATACTTTTGCCTGGATTATTCTGGTAATCAACTTCATTCAACCCGCCGGTCATGCCTGCATCGAGATCGGTATGCACCACTGTCGCGCGAATTTGCGATGTCGCGTTGACTGCATAATCCCCCCGCAAGGAGAACGAATCCTTGCTGCCGTGGCTGTAGTCTTGCCAGTTGTTGTCTGTGCGACGCGAGCTGTAATGCGAAAAGCGCAAACCGACCGCGCCCCAGGTATCGCTGGCCGCCGTGTCATAACGAGTGAATCCTGCAGTACTGTCGTGTTGAACACCAGCTCGGGCATACGGCATACGTGACGGCGCTGCGGTCAGGAAATTAACTGCGCCACCGACTGCATTGCTACCGTAGAGTGATGAGGCTGGCCCTTTCACTACTTCGACGCTCTCGGTACCGGCCAGATTCATTTCATTCAGCGAATTATGGTTGAACACGCCTAGCGGCCGAATCGGAATCCCGTCTTCCAGATATTGGTACACCGCGTTGGTGCTGATCGGCTGGCGAATGCCCATGCTGTGTTGCTCGTTGCCGAGGTCGTTCCAGTACACTCCGGGAACCCGATTGATCACCTCGCCCATGGTTTTCGGTTTGTCGCGTTTGAGCACGTCTTCTTTGACGAGGCCAATGGCGAGCGGCGTCTCCGACAATTTGGTCACGGCGCGTGAGCCGGATACGACGATTTCACCTAGCACGGTTTCCTCGGTTGGCGCAGCGTTGGCGATGTTGCTCATCTGCGCAAAAGCAGCAATCAGCGCAAGGTAAAGCGGTTTGGTGCAAAGGGGCTTAGTACGACAGTTCATTTTTTATGCTCCGAAATTAAAAATTAAATTAACACTGGGTGATTCAATTCGTGACGTTCAGCTATCAAGACGAAATGTAATAGGCACGACGACATTGGCGGCGACAGGATCATCGCCACGGCGCTGGCACAAAACGCCATTGCCTTACAGTGACCAGCGCCGCTTCATCCAGACGTGGGAACCGCTGCTTTTTGATGCGACCGCCATGCCAGAGGTGACTTGAAGTGGAATGAGCTGCAACTGAGACGAAGTGCCCAATGAAGCCGTAGACGCAGCCGTGCGATGACCAATAGCAAACAAAAGTAAGGTGAGAAATGAAAGAACAAACAAATGAAAAACGACGACAGACTGAAGTCGGGTCGGCATGACAGCCTCCTGTTTCAACATGAGAACCAGCCAAAGTCACGTCGTTAAACGTAATCTTGGCATTCAGTAAAACTCAAGAAGCGACAGGGGGTGCGCGAGGTTGCGCAGATGCCCAGGAAAATAAGGGGCTAGAGGATTGATAGAAAAGCGCGGGAAGCGGATAAGTGCCATTGACCAGAGGCAGAACCAGCGTCATAGTCGGTAGCAAACCAACCGATCCAGCGTGGGTAGAACAGTAGGGGCAATGCTCGGTGTGCATCGCTTTGCCTGCGGGAATAGAGGCCGGATTTTGGCTGTCGGCCACCTTGACCAGCTTGGCGCCGACAACGGAACACACTTCAATCCATCCGCTATTGCCGCCTTTGGCGGCAGCAAGCGCATGGGAAATCGACGGTGCAAGAGCAGCGAGCAGGATCGCAAAGCTTGCAATCCACGCCGTCAATCTACGCATTGTGACCGTCATTTTCATGGCGGCATGATATCACCGTCGGTGTGGTAAAGCCATTTTCTGCGAACCATATACACTAATGGCAACCATCTTCAGATATCATTTTCTAATCTTAAGGGGAAACAAGTTGACTCAATCATCCACAAATTTGCCGCGCATCGCCATCGTCGGCGGTGGTGCTGGCGGTCTTGAGCTTGCGGTGCGTCTGGGGAAAAAGCTAGGCAAAAAAAACAAAGCGCACATCACCCTGATCGATGCGGCGCGCACTCATTTATGGAAACCGTTGTTGCATCAAGTCGCCGCCGGTACCCTCGATAGTCATGCCGATGAACTGGGTTATTTTGGTTTGGGGCGCACCAATCATTTCAGCTTTCGACTGGGGCGCATGGATGGGTTATCGCGCGAAAAAAAGGAAGTCTATCTGGCTGCCACCCTTGACGAAGAAGGTGCCGAAGTGCTCCCGCGCCAGGCAATTGGCTACGATACCTTAATCATTGCCTTGGGTAGTCAGACCAATGACTTCGGCACACCGGGCGCGCGCGAGCATTGCATCATGCTTGACACGCCGGTTGCGGCAGAACGTTTTCATCAGCGCTTGATCAATTCCTGCCTGCGTGCGCAGGCGGCCGGCAAAGCCGTCGGCGAAGGGCGATTTACCGTTACCATCATCGGGGGCGGTGCTACTGGTGTGGAATTGTCGGCAGAATTGCACATGACGACCAAAATTTTATCGACCTATGGGCTATCCAATTTTCATCCAGAAAAAGACCTGAAGATTGTCATCGTCGATGCCGCACCACGGTTGTTACTTGCCTTGCCCGAGCGCCTGTCAGCCTCGGTTTCTCTTGAGTTGCGCAAACTCGACATCGAAATTCATACTAACGAAAAAGTCATCGAGATCACCAAAGAAGGGGTAAAAATGGCGAGCGGAAAATTTATCCCGAGTGGCATCGTGGTCTGGGCTGCTGGTATCAAAGCGCCCGATTTCATGAAGGACCTGGATGGCCTGGAGACTAACCGCATCAACCAACTCGTGGTCAATCGCAATTTGCAAACAACGCGCGACCCCTCCATATTTGCACTCGGCGATTGTGCCGCTTGCCCTCAAGGGGAGGGACAACCAAACGTACCGCCACGCGCCCAGTCAGCGCATCAACAAGCCTCCATGCTGGCCCAATCGATGGCGGACCTCTTGCGTAACAAGCCCTTGCCTGAATTTACCTACAAAGATCATGGGTCGCTGGTGTCGCTAGGCGATTACAGCACGGTCGGCAGCTTGATGGGCGCCATCGCCAGCGGCTCGGTCTTCATCGAAGGGTATATTGCCAAGGGGATGTATTGGTGGCTGCATAAACACCACCAGATTGCGGTCAACGGCCTATTTCATACCTGGCTGGCGACATGGGCCGAGACGATTAACTGGGTGCGTAATCCACGGATTAAGTTGCATTAGAAGTCCGCATTCAATGAACGATAGTTATTTTTCCACTCACGCAAAGCCGCAAAAACCGCTAGCGGATCGATGCTGGTGAGCCTTCCCGCAGCGCGCAAGCGATCCACAATCGCAGGTTCGTGGCAACGGAGAAAAGGATTGGTGGCTTTTTCCAAGCCTATGCGCGATGGCACTGTCGGAATCCCTTGTGCGCGCTTGGCTTTGTCGGCAACAATTCTCGCGCACAAAGCCGTATTGCCAGGCTCGACTTCAAAAGCAAAGCGCAAATTGGCCAGCGTATATTCATGCGCGCAAAAAACTGCGGTCTCGTCTGGCAAGGCTGAAAGTGTCGCAAGCGAGTTCATCATTTGCGCCGGTGTGCCTTCAAACAATCGTCCGCAGCCACCCGCAAACAAAGTATCCCCGCAAAATAGCCAACCCTGTATCGGCGCTACATACGCGATATGCCCCCGCGTATGGCCCGGCACGTCAAGCACAGAAAAGGTAAGCCCGCATTCGGGAAGACTGACACAATCCCCTTCGCCTAACGCATTCGACACGCCCGCAATAGCCTCTCCGCGCGGGCCATACACTGGCACGTACAATGGTACCTTCCTTGTTTGTAATAATTCGGCAACGCCACCAACATGGTCAGCATGGTGATGTGTCAGTAAAATAGCGGATAACGTCAGTCTTTTGGCTTCCAGTATCGCAAGGATAGGCGCGGCGTCACCAGGATCGACTACGACTGCATGAGAACCATCGTGAATCAGCCACAAATAATTATCCTCAAACGCAGGAACGGCTAATACAGAAAGTTCCTTAACCGCAGCGCCAATGGAAGCGTTTTTTTGAAGTGTTGTCGCAACCATTGTAAAAAAAGAAGCCATGAAAAATCCACCGTCAGAGAAGTCCATTGTGCCTAAGATTATAGCGCTCGACACCTGGCTGCAAACCCCAGCGGGCGAATACGTCAAAGGATGGGAACAAACACGTCTCAATGAACTGACTACGGATATTTTTGGTTTCCACGCAGTGCAAATTGGCTTGCCGCAAATCGATGCATTGCAAGCGAGCCGTATGCCCAACAAATGGCTCACAGACACGCATATCCCCTCAGAACTAGAAGGTGCGAAACACATTGTCGTCTCGCACGATTTCACAGAACTACCGTTTGCCACGCAAAGTCTGGATCTGGTGATACTCCCGCACGTGCTTGAGTTCGCAGCTGAGCCCCACCAAATATTGCGCGAGGTAGAGCGTGTCTTAATCCCCGAAGGACGTGTCATCATCAGCGGCTTCAACCCCGCCAGCCTATGGGGATTACGGCAAGCTGCAGGGCGTGTTACGGGGAGAAATTTTTTACCAAAAGAAGGCGAATTTATCGCATTGCATCGCCTGAAAGACTGGTTAAAATTACTCGATATGGAAGTCGATCGCGACCACTTCGGCTGTTACGCGCCACCTTACCAAAAAGAAGCGTGGCTCAATCGTTTTAATTTTATGGAAAAAGCAGGACAACACTGGTGGCCCTACCTCGGCGCTGTCTACATGACGCAAGCGATCAAACGCGTGAAGGGCATGCGTTTGATTGGCCCGGCTTGGGCAAAACATCCAGGCAAACTACCCAAAGCAGTTCCGGCAACCAACAAACATCACAGAGGACATCATAGAAAAACCAATGGACAAGATTGAAATTTTTGCCGACGGTGCCTGCAAAGGCAATCCCGGCATAGGTGGCTGGGGCGCATTGATGGTGGCCGATGGAAAAGAAAAAGAAATCTTCGGCGGCGAATTAAATACCACCAATAACCGCATGGAGCTCACCGCCGTAATCGAGGCGCTAAACGCACTCACACGCCCTTGCGAAGTCGCGCTATATACCGACAGCCAATACGTACAAAAAGGCATCACAGAATGGATCCACGGCTGGAAAGCCCGTGGCTGGAAAACCGCAGCAAAGGTGGCCGTCAAAAACGTTGATTTATGGCAAGCCCTGGACACAGCCCAAGCACAACACCGGGTGCAATGGCATTGGGTTAGAGGGCATTCCGGCCATGTGGGAAATGAACGGGCCGATGTGCTGGCTAATCGTGGTGTGGAGTCGGTACGATGATAGACTTCTATGTATTACCGCCAACCAGATAGGCTGGTGCGCAAAGCGACCCCTTCCCCCATGAGGTCAGCTTTATAGGAAATTTTATTAGTATCCCGCTGTTGCCACCATGCTCCTCCCCTTAAACCCACTTTTTCTTCTCACTATTCTTCTCACTATTTATGCGCCAAATTGTTCTTGATACTGAAACGACAGGCCTCAATCCCAGATCGGGAGACCGCGTTATTGAGATCGGCTGCGTCGAACTCATGAACCGCAAACTGACCGGCAATAATTTTCACTATTACATTAACCCGGAACGCGATTCGGAAGAAGGTGCGTTGGCGGTGCATGGATTAACGACTGAATTTTTGAGCGACAAACCAAAATTTGCTGAAATCGTGGCGGAGCTGCGCGATTACATCAGCGGCGCGGAGGTCATCATCCATAATGCGCCCTTCGATCTGGGTTTTCTCAATGCCGAATTCCAGCGTCTGGAGATGCCCAGCTTCAGCGAACACATCAACAGTGTGATCGATACGCTGGTGCAAGCCAAAGAAATGCACCCCGGAAAACGCAATTCGCTCGATGCTCTGTGCGACCGTTATGGCGTCTCGAATACCCACCGCAAATTGCACGGTGCATTGCTCGATGCCGAATTGCTGGCCGATGTGTATCTGTCGATGACCCGAGGCCAGAACAGCCTTAGCATGGACCTTGAAATCGAAGAAGCCAGTACGCTCGATGGTCATCCGCTGCCATTGGTTCCCCTGGCCGACATCATCATTGTGCAGGCCAGCGATACCGAATTAGCAGAGCACGAAGCAATGCTGGCGGACTTGGACAAAGAGGTCAAAGGTACCTGCGTATGGCGAACCGTGGCGGCAGTGTGACAGAAAAATTATGCGATAATGCACAGCGTTTTGGGAGGTTAGCTCAGGGGTAGAGCACCGCATTCACACTGCGGGGGTCGCTAGTTCGAAACTTGCACTTCCCACCAACATATCGGGCCGGCACACTATTTCATGAGGGTTCCGGCCTTTCCATTGATGGCCCGCACACACTTAAATGGCCGCACTATTTTGGATGAGTTCTATTCTTTACGCTGTCACCCACCCTGTGCTATTGCCCCGCTTATTTGTTTGCGCAATTACCGAGAACTCACCGCGGCAGTGGTGCATCTGGGGGCGGCGGATAGTTAGGCGGTGGTGGCGTATTGGGGCCGGGTATGTTGCCATATCGAGGCGGAGCAGGTTGCGCACGCATTCCGTTGACTGCTGGAACCAGGTTCCCTTTCGCATACATACATTGCTGATAACCAATGTCATAGCGCCTCTGGGTGCTATTGGCTGAATGCTGAGTGGAACCGGCGCCATCGGCGCTGCCGATGAGCAAGCCGCTGCCCGCACCCACTGCCGCGCCCTGCCGACCTCCGATGGCGGCACCTGCGACTGCGCCGATCAACGTTCCGACTACCCCGCTTCTAACCGCGCTGTCGTTGGCATTTTGCCCTGCATTCGCTCCGCCGATTTGCTCGCCGGCATATTGCCGACATACGGCATCGTCAGCACGAAAATCCTCAAAGTTTTTGCCGGTACCGGGAAAAACAGCGACGCTAGGCCCCTGCGGTACTGTGGCACATCCCGCTAAGACAAGCATCAGTGCAGTCGGCAGAATGGATAGTTTATGGTTCGATAGCATAATCGTCCTCAAAAAATTAACGTTGTGAACCAGGTTGGGCAGGCACGCGTTGCCAGCTCGAGGAACAGCTTTTAATGTAAGGGTAGTAGCCTTCGGGATTATGGCAGTAGTACCAATCATTAGACTGCTCCGGCGGCTGGCTATTGAGGACCCTGGTGCTGGAAGCGGGCACTTCCCGCTCCATATAAACCACCGGTGGAGCGGGTTCCACAATTACTTGGGGATAGACGGGGTAGGGATAATAATCAACCCGTCGATATACTCCGATGTCACGATACATCAAGGGCCACGGATCAACATAGATGCCTACCCGAGGACCATGAAAACCGTGGTGAAAATGATGGGGCTCGGCCCATGCGACGCTAGCGGCCAAGGATCCTAACAGCAGCAGCAATTTGAATGTCAACGATTTCATGCTGAACTCCTTTGATATCAATCGGCGCTACAACAAAAATAGCTTCCTGTTTCAGTATATCGCGGTAATTTTAAGTTGAAATACCCCCACACATCTTGTTACACAATCGTTTTCTCCGTTGAAGTTGAGTAGAGTCCTGTCGCAGCCCATTAGTTCCGCGACTTTTCCAGCCAAAGTAGAAATTAGCACACCATCATTGCCAATTCAGCAGTATTAGCGCTTACAATCCTTGATCAAGAAAGTAGATGAATACAGAGGTCGGCCAACGACATTCATCTGCCTATAAGCGACTCACTTATCCGACCAGGAGCTGCGAAGAATGAAAAAATTAAACGACGGTGTATTCCGCGTGGGCGCAATGTTTTGGAAAGGGGCCCTGTTAATTTTGGCGCCGGTCTTCTGGTTAAGCAGGACCCTGCTCGGGCATTGGGAGGCACCGGCCTGGGTTCATCGAGCCAAGGAAAAACTGCGCCCCCTTGGTCCTGTCGCCGCAACCCATGCAGCCTGGGTATTGCTAGCGTTGATTCTGGGTGTGAGTGCTTTGGCCGTTCCGCGTTTAATGAGGATAGATTGGCAAGCCAAGTTTGCTTCATTCAAAAGCGTGCAGCCGGATCATGGCGAGAAGTCGGCCAGTGGCATTACCGTATCCAATCCTGAACGCACCGCGATTGAAGAAAATGGCAAGCCGCATCCGGCTGTCTTCACATTTTCTGTGTCGGCAGCGCCATTGGCGTGGGTCGGCAAGGAGGCAACCGATGTCAGCATGACGCCTGCATTGGCTGGAAAATGGATGTGGACAGCGCCTGGCCGCCTCGAATTCACGCCTGCCGAAGACTGGCCTATCGACGTTCAATATAAGGCTGTGTTGGGTGCTAAAGCGTTAGCACCGCATATCACGGCAGATCGTACAGTGATCTTCCATTCACCCCGCTTCGACATGAAGATTCGGGAAGCTACTTTCTATCAGGATCCCGTCCAGTTTTCTTTGCGTAAAGCCGTTTTTGACATCGTGTTTTCTCACCCGGTCGATCCGGAATCGTTAGAAAAAAGACTCAAGCTCGTTGCCGATGCAGAAACGCCGGGTTTATTTACCAAAGCGAGCGATGCTCAAAAACTGACTGTTACTTACGACAAGCTTCGCCTCGTCGCCAGCGTGCATTCCGAAGCGCTCACGATCCCCTCCCAAACGACGAGCGTGTCCTTAAACATTGCGTCAGGCGTGAAGGCGCAGCACGGTGGCAATCCGACCGACCAAGATATGCTTAAAGCGCTCTCCATTCCCGGGCTGTACAGTCTCGACATCGCCGAACTTAAACAGCTCATTGTCACTGGCGATAGTGGTGAACCGGAGAACGTACTTCAGATAGCGACCGGCATGAGCGTTCACGAAAAAGAAATGGCAAAAGTAACCAGCGCATGGCTGCTTCCCGTCAAACATGGCGGTGACAATGGGGAGCCGACTCTATGGAGTGATCCTAGCGAAGTCACGGATGCAGTGCTCCAGCGATCCAAGCGCGTCACGTTAACAATGACACCCTCCGAGCGAGAAATCAGCGACATGCACGCGTTTAAATTTTCTGCCGAACCTGGTCGTTTTCTCTTCATCCGCATCCAGAAAGGCCTGAAGTCTGCAGGCGGTTATCAACTGGGCGCAACACGCGAAGAAATATTTCGCATCAAGCGATCGGCACCCGAACTTTCCATCATGAGCAAGGGATCGTTGCTAGCGCTTTCAGGAGAGAAAAAGCTCCCGCTCCTGATCCGTGATTTACCTGGAGTGAGGGTGGAAATTGGCCGATTATTACCCCAGCAATTACAACATCTGGTGATGCAATCGAGCGGTGATATGACCAAGCCGGAGTTTTATTCCGGCATCACGCCAGATAGTCTGACAGAGCGCTTCGAGAAAAAAATCCTGCTCAATCTGAGGCCCGGAAAAACCCATTACGAGACTGTCGATTTTTCTGAATATTTGCGCGGGGATGCTTCTGACCGGCGCGGTATTTTTATCCTGACGGTGCAAGGTTTTGACCCGAAGATGCACGCCGAGGCAACTACCGATGCGACGGATCAGCCGTCCAATAATGGTGACGGCGAAGGTGGAGAGGAGATGCCTGAAGAGAAGCCGGAAGTCGTCGATTTTGCCAAAATGCGCGATCGCCGTTTGGTCATCGTGACCGACCTTGGTATCGTTTCCAAGCAAGCACTCGACGGCTCACGCGATGTGTTTGTGCAATCGATTCATGATGGACAACCTGTTGCTGCCGCCACCGTCGAAGTGTGGGGCCGTAACGGTGCTGTGATAGCCACCCAGACTACCGATGTCAGCGGCTTTGCCCGCATTCCGATTCTGACCAGCTTTATACGCGAGAAAATGCCGACGGTATTGGTGATTAGGAAAAGCGGGGACTTGAGTTTTCTGCCGTTGAACAGGATGGACCGCAACCTGGATCTATCACGCTTCGATGTCGGCGGCTTACAATCGGGCGGTTTGCCGAACCAGATGCAAGCTTATCTGTTTTCGGATCGCGGCATTTATCGTCCGGGCGATACCATTAATGTCGGTATCGTTGCCAAGGCATTGGGTTGGACACAGAAATTAAATGACCTGCCGGTAGAAGCCGAGGTGATTGATGCGCGAGGGTTGGTGATTCGCCGCCAGAAATTTAACCTTGGCGTTGGCGGCATGGCAGATTTTTCTCACGCTACGCAGGAGAGTTCTCCGACGGGCAATTACACGATCAATCTGAACCTGGGGCGCGATACCGGAAGTGCTGCGCCGGGTACGCCAGAAACACCACCACTTCGCCTGGGTACGCTGACGGTCAAGGTGCAGGAATTTATGCCTGACCGGATGAAAGTGTCGGCGCACTTATCCAGCGAAACGAATGAAGGCTGGGTCACGCCACAAGCGTTGACTGCCAAAGTAAACGTACAGAATCTGTTTGGCACGCCCGCGCCAGAACGCCGGGTTGAAGCGCAACTGACACTGTCGCCGATCTATCCGGCGTTCCGCAGTTATCCTGAATATTCTTTTTTCGATCCCCAGCGCGCGAAGGAAAAATTTCAGGACAATCTCGCCAGGACGACCACGGATGCACAGGGAAATGTCGACTTGCCGCTCGGCTTACAGCGCTATGCGAAAGCAAGCTATCAATTGCATTTGCTGGTCAAGGCCTTTGAGCCGGAAGGCGGACGCAGTGTCGCTGCCGAAGCAACGGCACTGGTATCGGATAGACCTTATCTGGTCGGCTATAAAGCCGATGGCGATCTCGGTTATGTCAATCGCAATAGCGTGCGTAATGTATCGATCATTGCGATAGACCCGAAAGCAAATAAAACGGCCATCCAAAAATTGAAGCTGTTGCGTATCGAGCGCAGAGTGGTCTCTGTATTGATGAAGCAGCCAAACGGACTGTATAAATACGAATCCCGCTCGACCGAAACGGTACTTGACGAAGCGCCTTTTTCGATTGCGGCAACCGGCACCAAATTGCCGCTCGCGACCCAAACTCCGGGCAATTTTTCTTTTGCTGTCAAGGATGAAGAAGGCTTAACCCTGGCGCGGGTTGATTACAGCGTGGCGGGCACGGGCAATGTATCTCGCTCACTTGATCGCAATGCAGAATTGCAAATGTCACTCAACAAAAAAGACTACAACCCCGGTGAGGAAATTGAGATCAGCATTCGCGCGCCATATGTGGGTGCCGGATTGATCACGATTGAACGTGATCGCGTATTTACGCACAAGTGGTTTCGCAGTACCGGCACTGCATCCGTGCAAAAAATTACACTGCCCAAGGATTTTGAAGGCAATGGCTATGTCTCGATACAGTTTGCTCGCGACTTGGGATCCAATGAAATCTACATGAGTCCCCTGAGTTATGGCGTGGCAGCGTTTGCGACCAACCTGGCGCGGCGCACGAACGCCATCGTTCTACAAGCGCCGAATATGGTTAAACCCGGCCAGACCGTGAAGATCACGCTAGAATCGAAAACACCCTCGCGTGCTGTGGTATTCGCAGTCGATGAAGGCATCTTGCAAGTGGCGCGTTACCAGTCGCCCGATCCTTTGAAATTCTTTTTCCAGAAACGGGCGCTCGAAGTCACTACCCAACAAACACTCGACTTGATTTTGCCTGAGTTTAAAAAGCTGATGAGTGGTGCAGCGCCGGGCGGTGACGCTGAAAGCATGATGGGGAAGAATCTCAATCCATTCAAACGCAAGACTGATAAACCGGTGGTGTATTGGTCCGGCGTAGTCGATATTTCCGGCACGCGAGAATTTAGCTATACCACGCCCGAAAGCTTTAACGGCAGCTTGCGCATCATGGCTGTGGTGATCAATGATGAAACGGCATCCGCCGCCGTTACCTCTACTACGGTTAGGGGCGATCTAGTACTCTTGCCGAATGTGCCGGTGGCGATTACACCGGGGGATGAAGTGGAAATCGGTATCGGCGTTGCCAACAATGCCCACGGATCGGGGAAGGATGCACCAGTCACGTTGTCACTGAACGTATCGCCCGGACTGGAAGTAGTTGGCAATGCGCAGCAAGTGTTAAAGATCAGCGAACGTTCGGAAGGCACGGCCAAATTTTGGGTCCGCGCGAAGGCAGCCGACAAGGCGCAGCTGGGATCGGCCAGCGTGATATTCACTGCGCAAACCAAGGACGCCAGGGCACGCCTATCGACCGATGTCAGCGTTCGCCCTGCATCGGCCTACGTCACACTCGTACAGACGGGGATATTCAAAGGGTCGGGCGCTATTAACGCTCAGGGAAATATGTACCCCAATTTCAAACGAAGCGAAGCGGCCATCTCTGCATCGCCCTGGGCATTTACCAGTGGGCTGATTCAATATCTCGACGTTTATCCGTATGGCTGTACCGAACAAATTACCAGCCAGGTATTTCCGGCAGTCATTATCGGTACCCAGCCAGGCTTGGCGAAGGAATTGTTGAAGGGAATTCGGAGTAGCAATAGCAGCGCTAACGCTAACAATAGGGGTGGCAGGAGTGGCAGCGGCGACGGCTCCAGCGCCGACATACCTGATCCACGCAAGACCTTGGAACGTTATCTGGCATTGGTGCGTGCACGGCAAGTTGCGGATGGTGGTTTTTCAATGTGGCCGGGCGGATCATCTGACTTGTTTGCGACCACTTATGTCGCCAATCTGTTGATTGAAGCGAAGGAGCGCAAGCTGCCGGTACCAAACGATATGCTGCAACGGGCCAATGTCTATTTGCAAGCCCAGATGATGCGATCAACCGGCGATTTTTGGATGTGGCGTACACAGGCATATGCTGCCTACCTGCTGACGCGGCAAGGTATGGTGACGACCGCCGCGCTGACCAATTTGCGTGAAGCGCAGCGCAAGGAGATAGCCAACGCACGCAACGAAGCTGCTAAAAATGCTGTACGGCGCGACTTGGGGGCGGTCTATCTTGCAGCCAGCTATCAGTTGCTGAAACAGGAAGCCATCGCCCAGGAAATGTTGGAACCTGCTTTTGCGGATATGTTGTCCGATACCGACTACCGCAAGAACTGGTACTGGAATTATTACTATGACCCGCTTGTTCACAAAGCATCTCTGGTGGCCATCGTCGCTAAGCATTTTCCAAAGCGGATTAAGGATTTGCCGCAAAATTATTGGGAGCGCATGGCCACAATTGTGCGCGACGGTTATTATCAAAGTCATTCCGCCTCCGTCATCATGCTGGCTGTCGATGCCTATGCAACTGCGGCGGCACAATCGGCGGCAGGCAAGGTCGGACTGAGCGCTGTGGATGCCAAGGGACTGGAGAAGGCACTGGAATTACCCAAGCAATTTGCACTAGCTTCCGTGAAGGTGCCGTTGGATACGGCCAAATTAAAGCTGAGTAACCAAGGTGATTTGCCGCTATTTTATTCATGGGCTGAGTCGGGCTATGAGCGCTTTTTGCCACAAGAAGCAAAGTCGCAAGGGATGGAAATCATTCACGAGTTCCTTGATGCCAAAGGCAATGCGATTACGGAAGCAGGCCTGGGCGATGAAATCACGGTACGGGTACGCGTGCGTTCGCTCAATCGCGCCACAATTGCGCAAGTGGCATTGGTTGATGTCCTGCCGGGCGGCATGGAACCGGTGTTGACTTCGCCATCCGATAGCGATGAAGCCGATACACCGTTATGGCGTCGGCGACTTGGCGGCACAAGCACATGGCAGATCGACTATGCCGACATCCGCGAGGATCGCGTCATTTTTTACGGTAATGTCCAAAGCAACCTGACCGAAGTGACCTATAAGGTGCGCGCCACCAATGTCGGTACCTTCGTGGTGCCAGCCGCCTATGGAGAGGCGATGTATGAACACAGCGTATTTGCGCGTTCTGCAGCGGGAAGCTTTAAGGTAAAACCTGCGGCGAAATGAGGGGTTTAGTCAATCTGGTCAGGCGATATCGGGTCGGTATTTGGCCCCGTATTCGCCGGGCCACATTTACCTTGACCGCAGTGGCATTGCTTTTCACACTCCCGCGCGTGCTGCCCAAGCCCACGCTGGCTCAAGCCTTCCCCTCATCACGTAGCGTCCTTGCTGCTGGCGGGGAACTACTGCGGATGACATTGGCTTCGGACGAGCAATATCGTTTGTGGACACCGCTACCTGAAATCGCCAGCCCCTTGCAGGAAGCTGTTTTGCTCTATGAGGATCGCTGGTTTTACTGGCATCCGGGGTTTAATCCCTGGGCATTGGTGCGCGCCAGCGTGGCGACCGCTGCGGGGAAAAGGCGTATCGGCGGCTCCACCATCACCATGCAACTGGCACGCCGTTTATATCGTATCGATAGCCGCACCATTTTTGGAAAAATGACGCAAGCTGCGGCCGCAGTGTGGCTGGAACTGCGCTATGGAAAACGCGATATTCTGGAAGCCTATCTGAACATCGCCCCCTTCGGCAATAACGTCGAAGGCGTAGGTGCAGCGAGCCTTACTTATTGGCGGAAACCGGTACGCGATCTTAGCGTGCCGGAGGCGATCAATCTGGCAGTCATTCCGCAAAATCCCAGAAAACGTTTAAGCGATTCTGCGCGCCGGGCCGATCCAGAAACACGCCAATCTGCGCGTCGCCGCCTGGCTGCGCTGTGGATAGCACGACACCCGGAGGACGCCCGCTTTGCCAATGACGCTGTGCTGGCGGTGTCTTTTCAACAGCGCAGTACCCTGCCGTTCTTGGCACCCCACGCGGTCGATTATCTGTTGCGCACAACCACGAGTCGTGAGGTACATGCCACGATCGATCTTAAAGCGCAATCGCTCATTGAACGGGTGCTGGCCGAATATATCAAAGAGCGTTCCGCTCAGGGCATTACCAATGCTACGGCGCTCTTGCTAGATGCTTCGACGATGCAGGTTAAGGCGATGGTAGGCTCATCGGATTACCGCAACGAGGCCATTGACGGACAGGTCAATGGCCTCTTTAGCAAGCGCTCCCCGGGATCGACGCTCAAACCTTTTATTTACGCCTTGGCACTGGACCAGGGCCTGATTCATTCCGCTTCCATTCTTAAAGATGCTCCCAGCAATTTCGGCGCATTCGCACCTGAAAATTTCGATGGCCGTTTCAGCGGCCCGATCCCAGCGTATCAAGCCTTGATACGCAGCCGCAATATACCGGCAGTGGAATTAGCTTCACGCTTGAGTAAACCCGGTTTATACGATTTCCTGAAAATGGCCGGGGTACAAAAATTAGCACCTGAGTCGCATTATGGATTGGCGCTAGTGCTCGGCGGCGGAGAAATCACGATGGAGGAATTGGCGCAGCTATATGCGACGCTGCCCAATCGCGGGCAATGGCAGCCATTAAAATATGAGCAGGAAAAACAAGATGCGCAAAGCACGAAAAATGCATCGATGGTGATAGAGAAACCGTTGACATTATTAAGCCCGGAAGCCGCCTTTATCACGCTCGATATGCTACGGCAAACTCCCCGCCCCGATACCTTCTCACCAGCACGGCCATCCGTGGCATGGAAAACCGGCACCTCGTGGGGCTTTCGGGATGCCTGGACTGCCGGTGTTTTCGGCCGTAGCGTGCTAGTGGTATGGGTCGGTAATTTTAACGGCACCAGCAATCCTGCTTTTGTCGGGATCGAAGCTGCCGCCCCTCTTTTTCTCCGCATGGTCGATGCTCTGCGCGCAGAGAAATTAGCACCCGCTGAAATGGCAAGCGCCCAGCCATCCAACTTGCAGCGCATCGATGTGTGCGCCGCCAGCGGCGACTTGCCCAATCCAGAATGTCCGGTCACAGCACCGGCATGGTTTATCGCGGGAAAATCGCCTATAAGACACAGCACCTTGCATCGTGCCGTTCTGATCGACACCCGCACCGGCCGTCGCGCCTGTACGCCTAGCGCTACGACGCGTACTGAGATAATTGAATATTGGTCCTCGGACATGCTAGCCCTGTTCAAAAAAGCAGGCATGCCGCTGCGTGCACTGCCTGAGGGCGAGTGCGGAAACGATGATGCCGAGAACGGCGCGCCGCATATCGTCAGCCCACTGCGCGGTGTTACGCATTTGCAGCGTTTAAATCGGTCCGAGCCGATTTTTTTGCGGGCTGAGGTGGGTATCGGGAACAGTAACTTGCGCTGGTTTGCCGACGACTCTTTATTGGGGACGGCCAAGGCGGGAGAAGCGCTGTCCTGGATCCCGCCCAAGCCCGGACATTATGTGCTGCGTGTGGTGGATGCTAATGGGTTTTCCGATAGTAGAGAATTGATGATTGAAACGGTGGAGTAACGCTTTGGAGCATGCTCATCTTGCCTCTAACAGAGAAGATACAGGAAGACAAATACGGGTTTTTTTCAATCGCGCTATGGTTGCTGCTTCCATGCCAAAATACCTGATGTTTCCCTATTACCCTTTCCAGCATGTCCATTGAATTACGACAACTGCGTTATTTCATCGCCGTAGCTGAAGAGCTGCACTTCGGGCGTGCCGCTTTACGTTTGCATATGACGCAACCGCCATTGTCGCAAACAATTCAGGCACTCGAAGCCCACCTGGGGACATTGTTATTCGCTCGTACCAAGCGCAGTGTCGCCCTGACGCCGGCTGGCCTGGCGTTATTGCCTGAAGCGCGCCGTTTGTTGTCGCAAGCAGAAGCATTACCTGATCTGGTCTGCCGCGCTGCTTCCGGTACTTCAGGGAGATTATCGCTGGCGTTTGTGTCGAGCGCAGACTACAACGTGTTGCCGCCCTTGCTGCGCGAGTTTCGGGAGCGCTATCCACAGGTGCAAATTGATTTGCGTGAGGCCACCTCAGATGTACAACTGGCTGATTTGGCACAGGGCCGCATCGATGCTGGTTTATTGATTCCGCCCTTGCCGGATAAAGCAAAATCGGAACTGGATTACCTCACCGTTTTGTCCGAACCGCTGATCCTGGCAGTACCTGCCGGGATACTGGCGATACCCAGAGGGAAAAACGTTTCTTTGAATAAGGTGGCTGACATGCCGCTGATTATTTTTCCGCGCCGCATCGCTCCTGCCTTTCATGACGCAATCCTGACTTGTTTTCGCACGGCTGGTGTGACGCCAACCATCGGACAAGAAGCGATTCAAATGCAAACCATCATCGGGCTAGTGTCGGCTGGCATGGGCATCGCACTTGTGCCACAATCTGTGTCGAATTTAAAGCGGTCCGGGGTTCAATACATCACACTTGCCGATCAAGCGACGCTCGTTGAAACCGGCATTGCCTGGCGGCGTGACAATGCATCGCCTGTGCTGCGTGTTTTTTTAGAATTATTACGAAAGAAATCACCATGTTGACTCATCCCCAATTTAATCCCGTCGCATTTAGCATTAACGGATTTGCGGTGTACTGGTACGGCATCATGTACATGCTTGCCTTCATCATGTTCATCGTACTGGGCAGGGTCAGGATTAAGCAGCCGCACATCGCCAGTATCGGATGGAAAAAAGAGGATTTGGACGACATGCTGTTTTACGGCGTGTTGGGAGTAGTCATCGGCGGTCGCATGGGCGAAGTCATTTTTTATCATCCCGAATATTTTCTGACCCCCTTACAAATTTTTGCCATTCGGGATGGCGGCATGTCCTTTCATGGTGGCTTCATAGGCGTTGTCCTAGCAATGACGCTGTGGGCGCGCAAGGCCGGACGCAATCCTCTGGATGTCTACGATTTCATCGCGCCCTTGGTACCGCTTGGCTATGCCGCCGGCCGCATCGGTAATTTTATCAACGGTGAATTGTGGGGCCGCCTCGCCGATCCATCTTTACCCTGGGCCATGATCTGGCCGAGATCGGGAGACCACTTACCGCGCCATCCTTCGCCGATTTATCAGGCACTGGTCGATGGCCTGCTGGTATTCGTTTTGTTGTGGTTGTATTCCCGCAAACCGCGCCCTCGTCTGGCAGTGGGTGCCATGTTTACCTTCCTGTATGGATGCGCGCGATTTTTTACAGAGAATTTCCGCACTCCCGATTTTGAGAGAACATTTTTCGGCATTACGTTGTCGGCTGGACAGATTTATTCCGTGCCGATGATAGTAGGTGGATTGATGATGTTGAGATGGGCCTATCGCCCACAACAGTGAGCCCATAAGCGCCGAGTTGAATTTTATTTTTCCCGTATCAAACCAGAATTTCTATCGCGTATGGCCGGCAAACAGAGACTGGCTGTTCTGCAATTGGACATCACATTCTTTTGCGGGCATTGGGCTGGCGAAAAAATAGCCCTGCCCATAGTCGCGCTGCTCTATCATTTCTACACCTTCTGCACTCACTTTTAAATTGCGCATATCTGAAAGACAGGCAATAAAAACGTCATTACACCAAGTAAACTACGGTGTTTTTTGCATTGAACAACTGACGACGGGTGAAAATAAGCCTGGCTGCAATAACACGCGTTTTTGCAATATTTTTTGAATTTCATTGGCGGGCATTGGTTTCGCAATCAGGTAGCCTTGAATTTCATCGCAAGACAAGGATTGCAACAAATGTAGTTGTTCGATAGTTTCAACACCCTCTGCGATTACGCTCATGCCGAGCGAATGCGCCATCGACACGATAGCATTAAAGAAAATTTCGCCTTCGGTCGTGCGGGCCAATTCTGCCGTAAATGTACGATCTACTTTCAGCGCATCCATATTCAATCGTTGCAATTGGGCGAGTGAAGAAAATCCGGTGCCGAAGTCATCTACCAGAAGTTTGATACCAATGCTTCGGATCGCTGCAAGCTGCTCGGCAACTTCAGATTGCTCGCCCATCATTGAGGACTCGGTCAACTCGATTTCAATCAGTTCAGGATGGATATCGTATTTTTCCAAACACGATGCAAAAATATTTTTCATGCCACCATGATTAAACTGACGGGCAGAAACATTGATCGAGACCGGTACTAAGGGAACGTCCAATTTTTTCCAATACGCAATCTGGGCGCACGCTTGTTCAATAACAATTTCACCTAACTTCAAAATCAGGCCGGTATCTTCGGCCAAGCGTATAAATTCACTTGGCGGCACCAAACCACGTTGCGGATGCAACCATCGTACTAATGCTTCCAATCCGCGCAGCTGTCCGGTAAAAGTGCAGATACGCGGTTCATAGAACAGTACGAATTGATTGTGGTCCAGTGCTTTTAATAAGGCACGTTCAGTGTTAAGTCTGATCTTCAGATTTTCATATAAGATCGGTTGATAAAATCGGAAATTCCCCTTACCTTCCGCTTTGGCGTGGTACATCGCAATATCGGAGTTTTTTAAAAGGGTGACAGTATCTGTGCCATCACGCGGAAACAAGGTGATGCCGATCGATGCGCCGATGGTACTCATTCTGCGCAAGAGCTGGAATGGCCGCTTCATGCTTTCCGTTATGCGGGTCGCCACCTCGGCTGCATCGCCGCTACCCGCAATCGACTCAAGAATGACGGTAAATTCATCCCCCCCCAATCGCACCACATGATCACCTGGCCTTAATACGGCACGCAGGCGCTGCGCTACTTCACACAACAGGGAATCACCCGCCTGATGACCCAATGTGTCATTGACGTATTTGAAATCGTCCAGATCGATGAATAGCAGTGCTAACATCTGGTCTTTCTCAGCCATGCGTACTAATGCAGCCGGCAGGTAGTTATTCAACCAATATCGATTGGGCAGCAAGGTCAACGCATCTTCGTTTGCCAATCGGGATAAGGCTTTTTCGTGTGTCTTGGCCTGGGTGATATCTTTCACTGTCATGGCCAATCCGGTAGCAGAGCGGACGAACCGGCGATGTATCCATCCCATTTTGAGCGGGCTGTCAGGACCAATTTCAAGTTCGTCTTCATAGAACCCCAGCTCAATGGCTCGTCGATAGATCCCCATCAGCGCATCAAAATACGGGCCGCTGTAACGATCTGAAAGTTTAGTCCCTAAAAATTGTTTTCTGGTAGCGCCATAAAAAGCGGCACCTTGCTCATTACAGTCAATGAGTTCCAGATCTTCAATGACACCGCGTTTGCGGAGGGCACGCATCATATAAAATCCATCGTTGCCGCCTTCCGTTGCAGTTCGGTAGGCAGTGCGTGCATCTTCTTCCAGATGTTTGCGCCATGCCAAGCGCGTGGCCAAAGCCATAGCTATCAGGGTAAAGACGAGCAATAAAATACTGGCTGCAATCGCATTTAATCGGTAAGTTTTCCATGTTTCTTCATAGGGAACCAGGAGTTCTTCTTCAGAAAGTCCCGCCATCGCCATAAACGGATAATGTTGAAGAGCTTGCCAGGCAATGAAGCGCGTTTTTCCATCTGCAAACCACTTTTCTCCCACCATGCGAAGTACGCCATGACTTGGGGAAAATTCTGGCATCTGAAGCAATAGCCGACTATCGGGCGCCATCATGGTTCCGGCCATTCTGAATGTGGGGTTGATCTTATTGCGCGGGTCTATGGTGCCTAAAAATCCAGATTTCCCCAGACCTAATCCATCGTAAAACGGGGCGGAAAAATAAGATGGATCGACTGCGATGACAATTACGCCGTCAAAATCACCGCGTGCCGTTTCTAATCTGCGGGAAAACTCAATCCAAAATTTTTTGGAATTCTGTTCAGTACGTCGCTGTCCAATGAATAGAAGAGGGGACTTTTCATTTTTATGGAAAATAAAAAATTCTTTATTTTCCACCGAAAGCAGATGCCGTTTTTGTAGAGGCGGACTTGTTGTTTTGACGTACCCGTTTTTATCGAAAATGGCGACTACTTTAAAATCGGGCGTCGGAAAAATCCCTTTTTGCAAAAGACTGCCCAGTTCCAGTACGCTTTGCGTACGCTCCCATTCGAATTTGAGCAATAGCGACACCTGATCGACCTGCTCAATCGCACGGGTCAGATGCTGGGCGTAGGCATGAGTGAGGGAAACAGCATCGCTATAAGCATTTTTTTCGAGCAGGCGCTTGTCTTGAGAAAATTGCGCCAACGTTAAGCCCCACACCAGCACGGTGACAATAAGCGCAAGGATAGGCCATACAAGAAGGGATGGGATACTCCCTTTCAGAAACGCGAACTTCTGCATTAAAGCAGTGAGGCGATTATCTGGCGGATTCACGTCCATTGTCTTATTTCTTCTTTCAGCTTTTGCCCCGATTTTTGCATAACTTCGGGAGGTGATCGCGCAGGATTCTGGTTCGTAAGGGAAGTTTGTGAAGGAAGGCCGTAGTGTCCCACCAATCCACCAACCGATCAAAGATTGCTTCCTACGAATCGAAAAACATACGAGGATTCAGGTCACTGATGCAAAAATCGGGGGGGTGGTCAGTTTGACTCACTGCCAATGACGATCTATCGGTGCGAAATTGTAAGAGTTAGTTGGAAATAATGCAATCACAGCCCGCTATGCGCCGATTCATTTCACCAATATATTTGCGTGCAAAACATCCTTTTTCTCCTACCCATGCGATCAAACCGCTAGATATGTCTTGAAAAAACATCGGCAAGTATTTGAATCTATTGACGGAAATTGATTTGCACTACTATAGTGGCAGGATGATTTCTGACTTCCAGCTCCTTTCCGAAAAAATCGACCAATTGGCCGAAATGACGCAAGCTTTGCGGCGCGAGAACGCTGAGTTACGTCTCAATAATGCGACCTTGGCGGCTACTAATGCCGAATTGTCGACCCGCATGCACGAAGCCCATCAGCGTGTTTCTGCCCTACTTAAAAATATCCCCGCCACCACACGCAACGAGGAGGCCGCATGATTAAGATCGATGTCACCATCATGGGCCAGACCTACAAACTCACCTGTAAAGAAGGCGAAGAGAATGCCTTGCAAGAGGCGGCCAATTACCTCGATGAGCGTATGTGTATTATCCGTGATGGAGGGAAGGTAAAAGGTAACGACCGCATCACAGTAATGGCCGCTTTAGGTATTGCTGCTGAATTTCTATCTAGCAAATCACCTCAAGTCCCTTTATCAGACATGACTGTGTTCGAAGTAAGGCAAAAAATCGCCTCTATGCATGCTGTGTTGGATAACGCTCTCGCGCCCCAAGAAAGTCTTTTTTAACTCCTCCATTAATTCTTCGAATTAACATTCAAATTGTTTGACATCGGAGTCCATCCGAGTAAACTTAGGACTCCTGCCATGTTCGCGAATGCCATATATTCCTTGAACCATTTTTGTGCATAGGCTGCGGGATTTTGTTCGATGGGCGTGAGCGTCGCTAGTCCGACGAACCCGAAGTTGAACTAACTGCGGCCAACTTGAACCACCCAGGTTCAGGATGCCGGCATAGCGGCAATGGCGGGATTTAATTTTGAAGCGGCTGTCCGCATCTTTCTCGCGCACAGTCGTTTTTTTATTTTCCTCGTTTTTTTTCACTGCCTTGTTTTTGGACTGACTCTGGAACATGCCCAACTATTGGTTAATGAAGTCCGAACCAGACGAAATGAGCATCGATGCGGCGCTCTTGGAGCCTGATCACACAATCCCTTGGGTTGGTGTACGCAACTATCAGGCCCGCAACTTCATGCGCGATGCAATGAAGCAAGGTGATGGCATCTTGTTCTATCACTCCAGCTGCGCGGAACCGGGCATTGCCGGGTTAGCCGAAGTGGCGAGCGGTCCTTATCCCGACCCGACCCAATTCGAGCCTGACAGCAAATATTTCGACCCCAAGGCAACGCCGGAAAATCCGCGCTGGATGCTGGTCGATGTGCGCGTGTTCAAGAAGATCGAACTGGTTCCCCTCGCCCAATTACGTACACATCAAGAGTTGGTTGCGATGCGGTTACTCCAGCGCGGCAATCGCCTATCTATCACGCCGGTGTCGGTAGATGAATGGCGGCACATCTTATCTCTGGTGAAAACACAAAAAAGCTGATTCACGAGTCTGTTTCCCCGCCTAGTTGAAATGATAATTGAAGTGACGAACCGCAATTCTTGCAGGAAGCATCAAATAAATTTTCCCATTTTTTGCACCACTGCATCGCGTACTGAACCACTAACCACAAATGACTGCGCCATTGCGATGTCATCATGAAACCAACGATCACCGGCCACGCACGCTGGGATCTGACGCCGTACTTCATCATATGCAGCTTGCGTCCCTTGCCCCAGCACAAATTCGCGCAGGCACGATTCGGTCATCGTGAGCGCCTGTGCTGCCAATAACATTTCTACGCCGACGATATATTGCGTATTGGCCACTACTGTAGCGGCCTTGCGAGCGCACCAGGTAGAATTGGATACATGATCTTCACTATTGCCTTTAGCCGGAATGTTATCCACGCTGCCTGGCACGCACAGGCTGCGGTTTTCCATCACCAGCGAACTCATCGCGCACTGTACGACTGAGTAGCCGGTATTCACGCCGGGAGTGCCCGACATCAGATTGCGCGGCAATCCCCATGACAAGGTCGGATCGATCAAACGCGCAATGCGGCGCTCGCACATGCTGCCAAGGTCGGTCACGGCCATTGCCAGCAAATCCATCGCCTGCGCCAGATACTGCCCATGAAAATTACCGCCCGAAATAATCTCGAACCCCACTGCATCGTCGCCAAAGATCAACGGATTATCGGTGGCTGAATTGATTTCAGTCGAGATAATGGTATCGATGTAATCGAGTGCGTCGAACACGGGGCCAAATACTTGCGGCGCACAGCGCAATGAATATACGTCCTGAATACGCGGGGTGTAGGGAATGTCAGTGCGCCGCAATTCATCGGGCAATTGCACTGCCCGTGCGGCATGGCTGGTGCGCGTCGATCCGGCCAGCAAAGTACGCATAATTGCAGCGGTTTTTATTTGACCGGCATGGGGGCGTGCCTGATGAATACGTGCATCGAATGCCGACATCTCGGCCCGCATTGCTTCCAGGCTCAGGCCCAACCCTAAGCAAGCGTCGGTCAGCAAATTGCGCGCATCGTGCGCCGCCAATATTGCTACCGCCAGCGACACCGTGCAGCCATTAATCAGGGCTGAAGCATCTTTAGCTTTCAACTCAAAGCGGATAGGTTCGATACCGGCAGCCCGCAGCGCTTGCGGTGCTGACATGCGAACTCCCTGCACCATCACTTGGGCTTCATCAAAACCGGCAATCGCCGCCGCCAGATAGGCCAATGGGGCAAGATCGCCGGATGCGCCGACTGAGCCTTTCTGTGGCATAAGTGGATGAATGCCCGCATGGATAAATGCCAGCAGGCGCTCGACTACCTCTGGCCGCAGGGCGGAATAATTACTGGCGAAAGCATTCGCGCGCAACAGCATGGTGGCGCGGCTGATTTCTTCCGAAAATGGCTCCCCTATGCCAGCCGCGTGCGCCTTGATCAGTTGGGTCTGAAACAGCCCGATGTCGGCTACCTTGATACGGGTGTCCTTCAACAAACCAACACCGGTATTGAAGCCGTACATCATGGGCGCATCATCGTGCATCCATGTCGCGTCGATATAGCCTCGGGTCGTCTTGAGTGTCTCGCGTGCTGAGGGTGCCAGCGCAACCTGTACGCTTAAATCTCGCGCAACGCTAACCACTTGTTGCGCGCTTAAGCTGAAACCGTCGAGTGTAAGGGGTGATGTCATCAATCGTTCCGATACAGGGAGGAGCGCAGTCTATGCGATATAGGTTCTGAAAATAAAGTTGCAGCTTGCCATAGCCGTCGAACGTTGAGGCGTATTGATCGTTTTGAATGTGGATTGGAAGGGCAGCCAATACTCCCACGGTTCAAGGTTCTGACCGGCTGCCCGGTTCATTTGGCACCGCCTTCAAACCATGCACCGATAATCGCACGTTCCTCTTCGGTGATGTGCGTCAAATTGGCGAGCGGCATGGTTTTCAATACCACTGCTTGTCGATAAATCCGGGCGGCATGCTGGTGAATCAGATTTGGGCTATCCAGCATCACGCCAGCTGGCGCGCTGGCAAATCCTGGCTGCAGCGGATGCTCGGTATGGCAGGACACGCAGCGCAGAGTCACCACAGCCTGCACCTGTGCAAATTGCCACATAGTGGAAGAGCGCCCATTTTCCTGATGATCGGACAAGGGCGAGGATAAAGATGAGGAGGAATACATGGGTGTCGGCGCAATTGCCACTGCGACCATCAGCAGCAATCCCACGCCGCATACCGGATAGCCCCAAGCGGTACGTCCTTTATACCGCAGGTTAAAAAAGTGCCTGATCAATGCACCTGCTGCCATAATCGCAGCCAACACCAGCCAGCTATGACGATGGCCGTAGGTCATGGCGGCATGATTACTGATCATGATAAACAGCACCGGTAACGTGAAATAATTATTATGAACACTGCGCTGCTTGGCGATGGTCGCCCATGTTGGATCCGGCGTTTTTCCCGCCATCAACGCAGCTACCAGTTTACGCTGTCCGGGAATGATCGCCATCAACACATTACCCACCATCATCGAACCCATCATCGCACCCACATGGATGTACGCCGCTCGACCGCTCAAATATCGGGACAGAACATACGCCATTCCCACGATGAAAAAAAATATCGCCATGCCAAACAGCACATCGTGCTTCCCCAACGCCGAACGACACAAACCGTCATACACGATCCACCCAATCAGCAATGTGCCGATTCCGATGCTTAGCGCCTGTCCAGTGCTGAGATCAGCCACTGATTTATCAATCATCATCGATTGCGCATTGGCATAATAGACCAAACAAAGAAGAGCAAACCCGGACAGCCAAGTGGCATAAGCTTCCCATTTAAACCAATGCAGCTTTTCCGGAAGTTGTTTCGGCGCGATCAGGTATTTTTGTGGATTATAAAAACCTCCGCCATGCACTGCCCACAACTCGCCGGACACCCCTTTCTCCGCCAGATCGGAGCCGGCTTTAGGTGGTTTGATCGTATTGTCTAGCCAGATAAAATAAAATGAAGCGCCTATCCATGCGATGCCGACGATCAAGTGCAGCCAGCGTACCAGCACGCTTAGCCATTCAAGACTGTAAGACATCAAATAGACCGGAATTTCCATGTTGCCTTTGCAAATGCTTGAACAGATTTATTTTTGTGAGACTTGATTGTGACGTCTGACTTAACCTGACCTTTGCATAAATTAGAGAGACGATTGCACAAAATTTTGATTTGCAAGGCGATTCTCCGAATGTGTGTTGGCGGTGTCCCGCTGGCCGACAGGAGAAAACTGCCCTCCGAAACAAAAAACGAACAAGAGTTCGCGTAGTTTCATGCAAAGATCAGGCCAGGTCGATCTTAATATATTATCGAGTGTATGACGATAAGCCTTCCACAATTAAACACCTGCGACCAAGCAGCTTTCGTTGCCGCCTTAAGCGGAGTGTATGAACATTCCCCCTGGATAGCCCAACGTGCGATCGCCCAACGTCCGTTCAAGTCGCTCAACGCACTGAAACAGGCATTGCAAGCAAGCGTCAGGGCCGCGACACCAGACGAGCAGCTCGGCCTGATGCGCGCCCATCCTGAACTGGCTGGCAAGGCAGCCATCGGCGGCGCACTCACCGAAGCGTCGAACAGCGAGCAAACTCAAACCGGATTAACAACCTGTAGCGCTGAAGAATTCGCCACTTTGCATCAACTCAACCGGGACTACAACGCCAAATTCGGCTTCCCTTTCATTCTCGCTGTCAAAGGACCCGATGGCAAAGGCTTGGCGCGGCAAACGATCATCAGTACTTTTCAGCGCCGCTTGCAGCACTTAATCGTGGACGAACAGGATGAATGTCTGCGTCAGATCCATCGCATTGCCGAGCTGCGCCTTAACGATTTATTCGGCAATGACCTCTTGTTTGGCAGCACCATCATGGCAGGGGCCGATGTACTCGCACAATGGAGTGATGAGACGACCGGGTTGACTTGCGCGTATATGACCGAAGCTCATTGCAAGAGCGCAGCACAGCTGGCTCTTTGGATGTCCGATGCGGGAATGCAGGTAGCTATCGATGCCGTTGGCAATGTGGTCGGGCGGTATATTTCAGACGCACCGCGCGCAAAAACGCTCATCACAGGATCGCACTACGACACGGTACGCAACGGCGGAAAGTACGACGGACGTGAAGGAATTTTATTGCCCATTGCGATAGTCAATTACTTACATCAGCGCGGCGAACGACTTCCTTATCATCTTGAGGTGATTGCTTTCGCCGAGGAAGAGGGCGTACGATTTAAAAGCACTTTTTTAGGTAGTCGTGCGATCGTCGGACAATTCGATATGGCGCTGCTGGACAAAACCGACGCCGATGGCATCACCTTGTACGAGGCGCTTGTTAGCGCCGGACACCCGCCAGAAAACATCTCGGCAATTGCCAGGAATCCCAATGATATTCTCGGTTTTGTCGAAGTCCATATCGAGCAAGGTCCTGTTCTGCTGCAACAGGATATGCCAGTGGGCATCGTCACTTCTATTGCAGGCAACTCACGTTATATGATCACACTCACCGGCATGGCAGGTCATGCCGGTACTACGCCGATGCCTATGCGCAAAGATGCCGCTGCAGCTGCTGCTGAAATTGTTTTACTCGTTGAATATCGCTGCAGCCAGGCAGCATCGCTGGTCGGTACGGTCGGCCAATTGCAGGTCCCCGGCGGTTCGGTCAATGTCATCCCGGCAGCATGCTCCTTGTCGCTGGACATACGCGCTGCAGATGATGTAACGCGTATGTCGGCAGTAGCAGATATCTTGGCGGGAATCAATGCCATTTGCACGCGTCGCGGCATAGGATTCACGGTCGAAGAAACGTTGAGCATATCTGCAACGCCATGTGCCCCTTGGCTCATGCGCCAGCTTACGGCAGCCGCAGAAAACAAGGGCATACCTGGACTTGCATTGACATCAGGAGCCGGGCACGACGCCATGATGATGGCAGCTATCACCGATGTTGCTATGTTATTCACGCGCTGCGGTAACGGCGGCATCAGCCATCATCCATTGGAAACGATGACCGCCGATGATGGCGAAGCATCCGCTTTAATTTTTTTGGAATTTCTGCGGAAATTTCAATCTGAATAAAAACGCACCTTCAAATGCGACGCTATTTTTTTACAAGCGCATCAAGCAGATCTTGATTCCAACGATCAGTATGGGGATTATAAATTCCGAATCCTGAACCAAACTCCCAGTACGCCCAATTGATGCCACGTTTCTCTGCCTCGCTGCGCACTATCTGCGTGTACATTATTCTCGATGGCATCGGGGCCTTGTTAAACGCACCGAATTCTCCCAACCATATCGGATAACCGTTGCGTTGACCCCATGCCTGAGCCGTATCTAAGCCATGTGCAATGCGTCCACGCTGCTCTTCATTACAACAGCCGACACCTTGTACCGGCACAGGTTTGATCCATTCAGCGCCTTGATGTGTGAAATTGAATGGATCGTAATTATGCACAGTGACGATCAGGTAGGGGTCAGGCGGCAAGCGCAATTGCGCCAATGCATCCGCATTATTCCAGCGGACAGGGCCAATGATAACGATACGTTGGGGATTACTTTGGCGCACGATCCGCAACGCACGCGACGCCATCGCATTCCACTCCTTCTCTATTTTTCCTTGAGGTTCATTGTAGAGCTCGAACAGCAAATGCGACGATCGGTTCTGATAACGCTGCGCGATTTGCTGCCACAATTTAAAAAAGCGGACCTGCACCAATGCATCATCGACGATTGCTTCACCGGAGTCGACACGTCCATCGGTCATCTGACGGTAGTGATGCATATTGAGGACGACGTACAAGCCCCGTGCCAGAAATGCATCTACGGTTTCGTCGATACGTTTGGCGAACGCTTCATCGATATGTGCTTCGGAATCCGTGTTTGCATGATTGCTCCAGCGTACCGGAATACGCACGGTATTAAAACCCGCAGTGCTGATTTTCTCGACAAAATCGCTGCGCATGGGCAGCCCCCAATCGCCATTGCCTAGCGGCGACTCGAACATATTGCCCAAGTTGATACCACGGCCTAGCGCACGCGCCGTCTCGAATGCTTGTGGAGAAGCGGTCACGCGTACTGTGTTTGAAGGGTAGTCAGGAAAAATCTCTGACGTCTTGACCTCGGCGCATGCGCTGAGAGTCAGGCATAAGGCGAGGATAGCCCAACTGGTCCATCGTCCTGGCATTGAAAATTCCGAAGCTGGGACGTTTTTTCCTAAGTCCTGATTATAAAAAATACGCATGATATTTCCTCTCAATGTATTTAGCTGACTGGCAATACGCAATAAGTATCATCGTCATCGCAGCGCATCTGGGCACCGTAAGATTTAATTTGTGAGATACGAATAGATAGGAATCACCCTACCCAATTGTGCAGACACCCGCTCCAGAAAGTGCCCATTATATCTACGCGGGCTTACACCGAACCGATTTCTTTGGCGTATTTATCATCAAAAATTACACGCCCCGATATAAGTCAAGGCCTACTGGGCCGCTCGAAAAAACCCCAATCTGTCACTGCGCATTCATGCCGTAACACGATCATTTTGTTTACTGACTGTATTTGAAACTGCTAAGCTCTTCCTTTTAAAAAAACAGGTGAAGCGCATGATAATCCAAAGCACACCTTGGCGAAATTTTTTGCTTATGATGAGCATTCTTTGTTCGATTAGCGCTTGCCAGATACTGCCAAAAAATCAGGCCCCCGACTCAATCCCGGCTTGGGTACCTGATTTGGCAAATGGCTTATATAAAAATCCTGTCATTCATGCCGATTATTCCGACCCAGATGTGATTCGTGTGGGCGATACCTATTACATGACTTCATCGAGTTTCAATAACGTGCCAGGCTTGCCCTTGCTGCAATCGAAAGACATGGTCAATTGGGAACTGGTAGGACATGCACTACAGCAGCAAATACCACTCGATGTTTTCGCTAAGCCACAACACGGCAAAGGCGTATGGGCACCTTGTTTGCGTTTCCACGAGGGGAAATTTTGGATTTTTTATCCCGATCCAGATTTTGGCATTTACGTTATCCATGCCGAAAAAATTACCGGTCCCTGGAGTGTTCCGCGCTTGTTACTCGCGGGTAAAGGGATTATCGATCCTACGCCTTTGTGGGACGATGATGGCCACGCGTATTTATTGCACGCATGGGCTAAGAGCCGCGCGGGCATTAGCAACTTACTGACGTTGCGCCGCATGACACCTGATGCGACTGGTTTATTGGACGATCAGGGCAAGGTCATCATTGATGGCAATAAATTACCTAACTACACGACTCTCGAAGGGCCTAAATTTTATAAGCATAATGGCTATTATTACGTGTTTGCGCCAGCAGGCGGTGTAGAAGAAGGCTGGCAATCGGTGTTTCGCTCCCGCACGATTGAAGGCCCTTACGAGGATAAAATTGTGATGGCGAAAGGATCTTCGTCGACGAATGGTCCACATCAGGGCGCTTGGGTTCAAGCGCAAGATGGTAGTGATTGGTTTTTTCATTTTCAGGACAGGCGCGCCTATGGCCGCATCGTGCATTTGCAACCGATGCAATGGAAAGATAATTGGCCGGTGATTGGCGAAGATAAAAATGGCACCGGAACCGGTCAACCCATCATTCGTCATGCCAAGCCTGTCGCCGGCGAATTTGCAATCAAGGTGCCGGCTACTTCAGACGAATTCTCACAGCCCGAATTGGGTTTGCAATGGCAGTGGAATGCCAATTGGAAAAGCGACTGGTATTCATTGACTGCACACGATGGTCATTTGCGTTTGTATTCAATCTACGATGAATCTTTTGTACAACAAAAGAATCTATGGGATGTTCCGTCGATATTATTGCAAAAACTTCCCGCTGAAAAATTCACTGTCACCACGCGATTGGATGTGAATGAGCAACGACATGGCGATCGCGCCGGTCTGTTGATGTACGGCTTCGATACCGCTTGGTTAGGCGTAAAAAAAGAATCGGAAAAATCACAATTGGTATTAGTCCATTGTCAGAAAACAGATGCGCATTGTAAGGAAAATACCTTAGCCAGTATCGACCTTCTGCAACGGCATGTCTATTTGCGAATGGCGGTAAGCGAAGGTGCAAAAACGCAATTCTCCTATAGCCTTGATGGGCTTGCTTATACCAATATTGGCGAACCTTTTATCGCCGTCATGGGACGCTGGGTAGGTGCGCAGATGGGTTTATTTAGCATTAGCGAAAACAAGAACGTCAGCAAAAATAATTACGTAGATGTCGATTATTTCAGGATGACGCCTTAAGGCGGCGCTGGATGTTCTTTTGAACGGGTATTTGAAGTCGCTTGGCTACATCGCAAACATACTATATAGCCCATAACCAATCGATACAACGATCAGATAAGGCCATGATCTCCAGGCGATATGCCAATCGGCGCTGGACGGCCAGAAGCTCAAAAATTGGGGCGCTAATAGAAAAGCGATAAAAATATCCGATATAGTAAATGCCCAATGCCCGTGGACGCGCCATGCTGCAAACAAAAAAGGGATGGCGATAATGAGCAGTGGTGCCAACGCGGTCGGCGCGGCATTGTACCAGCGGATATTGCCAAGCACGACGGCCCCCAGTTGCCAGTGATTGCCCTTGCGTTGAGGAAAAATCGATAAGGACGCCGGACGTGCGCCGGTGATCAATCCGACGCAGAAGTGCGCCAGCTCGTGACAAAACGTTCCGGCAAGTGTGAGTAAGAAGAAGAATGGATGTCGCCTTGCTAAAAATCGTACCACTCCAGCCAGAGCGAGGGAGGGCGCAAGATAAATCAACATATCGAGCATAAATATCGCAGGGTAATCGAATGACAGATTGAATAAAAAAACATAGTGCGAAATCCGGTACCTTACAACTGATGTTACTACCCCGTCCGTAGTCCGGTTGAGTTTAAAACGCAAACCTGATTTAAAGTTTAGCTTTAATTAAATTTAGAAAATTTTCACGCGCAATTTTTTTTGCTATCGCCTCATCATTAATAAGATCAATGAGTTCATACATGGCGAAGAGCGCTTCTTCATGGCCGACGCCATATCCAGAGTCCGTACTCAACATGAAGCGATCTGGATATTGTTTGATTAGGGGTATCCAGTCTTTCAAGCTGTAAGCACTATCCGGGTTATAACGGGTAAATCCGGGTAAAAAATCTAAGTAAAGATTGCTGTAAGTTGCTGGCAGGTGAACCAAATTGGCGGGTGAGTTATAGGCGTTGACATGGCCCAAGATAAATTTGGTGGTAGGGAAAGCTTTCAGTGCTTCTTCGAGTTTTTCAATCGAAAAACCGGATAAAGGATCGATGTGTAACAAAATGGGGACATCATAGTCTGCGCAGATTTTATAGATTTGGGGCAGGTTACCATCCATCGGATGCTGGGCCTTCCAAGCCACGACACTCGCTACTGGAGAATTAGTGGAGGCTGCCACGGTTTCTCCAACGCCAAAATATCCCTTCTTAATGTTGGCGACTACGCGATCGAGCCCTTGAGGTTGATACATTTCGAATCCAGAGAAAAAGGGAATAATCCTTGCGGGATTGTCTTTGTAGGCATTCCAGGCAACTTCATCCGTGTTGATGGCTGAAGGCTCCGATATATCACCGAACAATACAATTTTATCGATGTAATAAGTATCAAAGAGCTGCTTGTAACGTTGATAAGCCTTGTCGCAGCAAGCATCGTGATTATGGATATCTATCATTTTGAGATGCTTCCATTTTTCTACGATCTGCATATTGGGGCTGAATTTTTTATCATCACCACCAGAACCTGATCCGCAAGCAATAAGGAAAAGCGAAAAAATGGAGGTGATAAGCATCGATCGCAAGATGATGCTGGGTAAGTGAGGGTTCATATTTTAACTATCCTGATCTTGGCATTGAGATGATAGCGGGTTTAATCAGCGTCGATAATTTCCCAGGAAAATGACGGGAAGCCATACGATCGCCAACATTTACATTCTATAAGTTTGAACCCGGATTTTTCATTAGGACGAGTCCGCATGTGCATCTGGCGTGCTCTCTCTGGCAAGGGTGAAGCAGAGGTTTCGAATGACATGTCATTCGCCTGAGTAACGATGTTCGCGTATCAGCTATTCATCAGCGAACATGCGCCCTGCAAGGGAGCCGACGCAGCGAAGCTATATTGGCTTGCAAGCCAATACCCCTATGGGCGATAGCTGTCCGGCGGTGCGCCAGATAGGTGCTTGGGCTCGTAGCGCTCTTACGTCAATCGCGATTTTCATTTTTTTCCAGCGTGAGAAAGCATGCGGCTTTGGCAAAAAAGAAAGCGATCTAATGGGAAATTGGAGGGCAACATTCACAAAATACTGTCATTCCAGCTGACGCTGGAATCGAGCGGCTTTGCTGGTGTTCAAGACGCTGGTGTTCAAGACAAATGCTGCTTAGGCAGTTTGCCAATAGAAGCCATTTCGCATTCTTCTATGGATTCGCTTATTGGATGGAACATACCTGAAATTATTAATCAATGAATTACGCGAATGGAATATCTCGAAAAAAAACGGCCTCAGTACAAAAACTGAGGCCGTTCTATTGAAAATTATCTACCTAAACAATCATCAGAAAGCATGAGCAACGGATCATCAAATTGGTTGCTTTCCATCCTGCCACTTGGCTATTGACTGCCAATAGGCTCTTCTACTCTTCCCACTAGCCCAACCCTATTTCAGTCGGGCTAGCACGAAGAAAATAAGACGGCTACTATTGGATTACTGGATAGGCGTTTTGTATCAACGCTTTAAACTGGTTGTGGAACCATGCACCAGCTGCGGGCGCATTAGGCATCGCGCCGGTTGGGAGACCTGCTGATGTAATAAACGCTGGCGAACACATAGGGTCGGAACTCTTACCTTCTGAATCCGGGCCGCTTTGGGGTTGGCTGGTACCATCCGATTCACCAGGTGGTTTGATCCAAACAAATGCTCTCACCGGGCTGCTGGCGCCGAATGGATTTGCTTGCGGCCGTTGACCTATGCCAGCTCCGCTTGGATTACACCAGTTGCCACGGTGGAAACGACGATCCACACGATTGGCATCAACGTAGGTAGAAACTGTTGTTGGCGTTGGATTGAGCGCTACCGGACGTGCTGCTCCACCCCAACCATTACGCGAGGTATCGATCAGCATGGCGATATTGGGAGAGAACCCTTGAGCCACGAATAATTGCTTCATAAGGGAAGCGAACGTAACTTCATCAAAAATTGGGTTCCATTCAAAAAAAGTCGCAGATTTTATGGCAGCACCACCTATCTGCAAATCTGGATTGGGCAGGAATGGCTCAGTTGTGGGTGTCGTATTGGCCGTGTTCGAGACAAAGCCATCGACCAGACTCATGTCACCATTTGCCGCACCCGCAACTACTGTCTTGAAGTATTGCGCTGCCGGACCGGAATTGGAAGGCCAGCCCAACCAGCCTGAGTGCCCGATATCGAGATAGGTATACACATTGCTCATGGCGTGTAGCTTATTGAGCGCATATTGAACACCAAATTCATACGTTCTTGCGCTAGCAACTGCTTGACACACGGGGAACTTGGAAATGTTATTGGTCACCATGTTCGGCAAAGAATCTGGCTCAATAATCGCAGCGATGCGAAGTGCGCTAAAACGCGGGTCGGCTAAGATACTCGCAATGACATCAATGTAGCCGGTTTTGTAAGTGGCAAGACCAGCAGTGCCATGCAGACTACCGTTAGAAGCAAGTGCAGCGCAATCGCGGTCCGGCAAATCATAGACGACAATAGTCACCAACATTGGCTTGGTCGATCCAGCAGCCACCAACGCATTTTGCTGCGCCAGGGCTTGAAGCAAGTGCGCTTGGAGTCCAAGCCGCCCGCTGTTGATCACACCACCTGTAATAGCTTCAATCCGATCCAGCCAAATTGCGGTCGGGACATTTTTCAACAATTTCATCTTCGCAACCAGGGCTGGGTCACTACTCTCAGTTGCGATCGACTTGTCTATCAACGCCGCATAGTCTGGGCTGAGATATTGGTTGGTGTTGTCAAAAGGATTTAACACATGCGTGGTATTTCCTCCCTGGGTCGTTGTTGTTGTGTTGCTAGTGGTCGTGGTTGTGGCAGACGTGCTGGTAGTCGATGTTGCTATAACCGTGGTTGTAGTCGATCCATTGACAGTGCTCGTTGTCGTGTTTTGTGTGGTAGTGGTCGTTGCCTGGGTCGTCCCTCCGCTCAAACATCCCAAACCAGTGATCCACGGCTGACCGACAGATGCGGTCGCGCCGGCATTGGTCGCAGGCGGTCTGCCTACGGAATAATAATTTGCCGTGTAGTTAACCCCGAGATAGCTAACTGTCGTCGGCGGCAAGTATACCGTCGTACTAACCCACGCTGGACTACATGCGCCGAGCGGCGCAGTGGTGGTGGTCGTGGTTGCTATCGTACTAGTGGTGCCTCCGCTCATACATACACTACCGGTAATCCATGGCTGCCCAACAGAAGCAGTAGCGCCCGTATTGGTCGCAGGCGGCTTGCCTACCGAATAATAATTGGAGGTGTAGTTAACCCCTTGGTAACTGACCGTAGTCGGCGCCACATAGACGGTTGTGCTAACCCAAGCTGGACTACAAGCCCCTACATCGGCCAACAATTTAGGTTGCTCAGAAGCCGCCTCTTGCGAACCGCCACCGCATCCACTCAATTGGTATAACCCCAACAGACAAATAACCACCTTCGCAAGCATTCTCTTATTTATATAACCCATGCTGTTCTCCATCGTTTTGTGATTGTTTTGATTAATGTCGCCCTACTATGCCACCGTTACATTGCATCGCTCGGATTCCAAGCGGAAAGCGACTTTTCCTCTGCAAACTTGCATTACCTCTGCAAATATTTTCCTTTTTGGATGCAATTTATTCATGATTCATTAACCAACGTTCATTGCCATTGACAACAGACTTACCCTACCATTATATGAAATCGATTTCACCTAGTACTTTTATTAGGATGGGGTGCATTTCCAATACCTATCCCCTCTATTCAAGAAGAAATTATCACCCCATAATTCATCCATTTAATACCTTTCAATAACATTGCCATATTGAAATCGATTTCATATCAGCGCAATACAACATGAAACGGCAACATTCCCCCTCACTCGTTCATTGAGACCTCTGTACACCGGGGTATCGAGCAGCGAAATAGTGGATCGAGAAGAGCGACCGTCGACTGGCGTAGCAGGGGACTGCAAAGACGATGAGCATCGCAGAGGTAGTATTCAAATTAACGGGGGCACAAATAGAGATGGGCAATCGACATTGATTATCGATCACCATTGTCGTCCGAACTGTCGCCTTTTCTAGCGGAATGATCGTGCATCTCCAGAAGACGAAGCGGATCTTTTTTAGCCAATTTTTTAGGCCATCGTCGTTTTGATGTGCAGAGCTGTCGCATACACACTCGGTGCTTGACTAGGCAATTTTACTTTAAGGCCCTGCTCGGTCTGAGACCACGTTAATTTCCCAACATGCCCAAGCAGCGTCACGTCGGTAATTTTGCGCCCCGCTAACGATACCGAGCCGGATGCCAGGCTCTTGACTAAAGCCTGACCAGCGGTCGGCCACTTCAGCATGAACCCGTACAACGAGTCACCCCTGGTAGTGAAACGAATATCCTCCGGCGTGTAGGTGGCGATCTGTTCACGCCCGGAAAGTTTGGTAGGTCCTTCACCAAACACTTTCCAAGGCCGCGTGGAATAAATACCCTCGCCATGCACCGCGATCCATGCGGCCATGCCTTCGAGGAAAGCCTCTTCGTGTTCGTCAATGGTGCCATCGCCACGGAGAGGGATACTGAGCATGAGATTGCCATTTTTACTGACGACATCTACCAACATGCTCACTACTTGTTCAACTGTCTTGTAGCCATTCATTTCGGCAAGCGCCCGATCATAATGCCAATGGCCGATACAAGTATCGATCTGCCAAGGCTCATCACGTATTCCGCCCGTCACGCCGCGCTCGATGTCGTCCACAAATGCACCCGTATGCTCCGGCCTCATGTGTTTACCATTGACAACGACTTCAGCCCGGCCACCATGCCGCGCAGCACTGCGATTGTAATAGTGCGCCACGAGATCGAGGCCCGCCTGTTCAAGCGGCAACTCGTTGGTATCAAAATACGTGACGTCAGGTTGATATTTATCGACTAAATCCTGACAACGCAAAAACCAGTTTTCAACAAAGCGCGCGTCCGGTAGTGGATTGGTACGATCAAGACTCGTATTTTTTTTATGCCACTCAGCAACCGCCAATGCACCCTTAATTCCATCGGGAATGACTACCGAACGACCCGAGTACAAATCTTGTGGATCTAATCCCTCCCACCATTGTCCCTGCCCCGCATGCTTGTTATGGTAATAGGCGTCGTAACGTACTCCCGCGAGCGGACCCTCGCCGTCATAGCCATAAGCAGTTTGCAACCAGCGCGGCGCCCAGGAACCATGATTACTCACCCCGAAACGCAGACCTTGCGCGCGAGCCGCTTTGGCCCAGTTACCGACGATATCTTTTTTTGGCCCCACGTTGAGCGAATTCCACGCATGATATTGCGAGTCATAGGCATCGAAATTATCATGGTGATTGGCGAGAGCAAAAAATATTTTCGCCCCAGCGCGTTTATATAACGCCATGAGTTTTTCAGGATTCCACTTATCGGCCTTCCAGCGATGCTGGATTTCCATCAGGCCCACCTTGCTCGGATGGCCGTAGGTTTTAACATGATATTCATACTGAGGATGGCCTTGAATATACATATTCCGTCCGTACCAATCGCCCTGTTCGGGGACACATTGCGCGGTCCAATGCGCCCAGATACCAAACTTAGCATCGCGATACCATTCCGGCACTTTATACCTACGCGCAAGTGATTCCCACGTCGGATCAAATGGCCCGCTGGCGATGCTGCGACCGGACGCCGTTTGCGTCGATGATCCCTCCAACGTGCCGGCTATCGCACCTGCCGCCACAGTCGCCGCAGTCACTTCAGTCGCGCCTGCCTTAGACCAGGCCGGGATTGTTAAACCCGCCGTGGTCGCCAGCGCGGAAGTTTTTAAAAAAGAGCGGCGGGAAAGTGGCGTCTTCATGGGAAAGGTATCCTGATGATTTTTCGATTTAAGAACGCTCAGGCCGAACCCGGCGTACCCCAGAACTGAGTTTTGTCATGGCTTGGCCAATATATCGTCGGGCATCTTCAACTTAAGCCCGGTAATGCGAAGGGCGTAAGCAAAATCGTTAGGCTTCACGGAAGGAAAACTGACATGCAAACCGGCAGCGTCCTGCGTGAACGTTAATTCTCCTGGATGCCCGAGAAGCTCAACACGAGCGATTTTCCCGGCCGGGGAACGCCTTTCGCCTAGTGCGGAAATAAGTAACTCGCCTGCAGGCCAATCAAGCGCGATCGCATAGAGCGCGTTGCCTTTGGTGGTGAAATGAACGCGCCCCTCTTCAGCTATTTTCCAGGGGCGCGTGCCATAAATCGCATCGCCGTTGACGTGCAACCAAGCACCGATTGATCGGAGAACTTGCTGTTGATTATCGGGAATGGTCCCGTCCGCTTTCGGCGAGATATTAAGAAGCAAACCGCCGTTGCGGCTGACATTAATCACCAGATTATGAACCAGACTTCCCGCAGATTTCAGCGGCAATCCCTCAACATAGCCAAACTTATCCGCGATAGGATCGTCCGGTTGCCAGATAAAATCCGTAAGCACTTTCGGTGCCCGGCCTTGACGTTCGTAGTCCATCACCATCCCAGCAAGGAAGGACTCGCCCTTGGCGCTGATAGCGACCTGCTTTTTCCACGCCGCAGCACGATTAAAATAATACGCTGCGAGCCTGAGTTTGAGCGGGTCCCATGTGCGGTCTGAACCATTCATATCGAACCAGAGCATGTCGGGCTGATATTTATCGATCAGCTCCATGTTCTTCGTTACCCACGTTTCGAGAAACTTAACGCGAGCCTGTTCGCTGCGATCCGCGACGCTGTAAAAAGCCGACCATGCGGGATCGAATTGATCACTGCCCAGTAACGGCGTGACAAAGTCGAAATGAATATTACTGTGGTTCGCAACACCTGTCTTGAGTCCCACCTTGCGCACGGCTGCAGTCAACTCACCGACTAAGTCACGCTTGGGGCCCATCGCTTTCGCATTGTAGGGATTGATCGCGCTATCCCAATTCGAGAAACCATCATGATGCTCGCCACTGGAGAGAACATAACCTGCGCCTGCTTCCTTGAACAAAGCTGCCCATGCATCCGGGTCCCATTTTTCTGCAGTGAAAAGGGGAATGAAATCTTTGTAGCCAAATTTTTCCGGCGGCCCATAATGTTCTGTATGCCACTTAACGAAGCCGGTATTCTTACGATCATACATGTAGCGCACGTACCACTCGCTGCCATGTGCTGGAACGGAGTAGAGTCCCCAATGCATCATGATTCCAAACTTCGCATCGCGCAGCCAATCCGGGTCGGTATAGTGTGTGCGAATCGATTCCCACGAAGGTGTAAACGGTCCCACTAGCACTGCTGGCAAACGCGCAACTGCTGCCGCAATTGTTTCTGGCGGATCTTCGAAGCGACGCTTCATCGGCGCAGTTTGCGTGCCTGTTTTCAGTTTTCCAGCAGCGGTCATTGCAACTGGATCTTCGTCGATGGGTCCATTCAAAGTATTATTTTTGGCCGTGGGGTTCACCGGGGAAGTAGCGACATGGACAACAGGGGCTGAACAAGCAGCCAACAATAGCGTGAGCAATAAAGGGCGGATGTTCATATAGAAAATAGGCAAAAAATAATGGAGTAATCACCCAAAAAATCGCCACCGGAACATCGATGGCGATTTCACCTGTAATGCGTAGTTTCGTGTTGTGTTACTCGGTAAAATGAAACGACAACGTCCCCCGATACTGACCAGCGGCCTTGGCGCGTTCACTGGAAGGACCCGATTGATCTGTGGTCACAAACTTCGACCCCATCGCGGGTATTGCCTGCATAAAAGAGAGATCGCCTGCGGGAAATTCGACGCTCGTATTCTGATGGCTAATACGCGGCGTACCAACGCGAAGAATGGCATCTGACGACAACGCAGTAACCGTCAAGGCACCGGGATTGGTCTCCAGGCGAGCCCAGCGCAAACCGGCAAAAAAACCTTGCAATTCGGGATAGCCCCACGAATCTCCTGGCTGAATTTCATTTCGCGCAATTTCATGAACGCCCAGCCACGTGCCTTGCAATCGATTCTGCCAAACGCGATAAGGGCCTTCACCCAACCAACGCAAAGACTTCATCTCAGCCTCTGGATGATCGAAAGTGATGCCGTGATACACGAACGTACCATCCAGAGAATATTGATAATCAAGCTTCAAGGTGCCGTCGCTACGCAACGACCAACGATGGCGATCTAGGCCAGAGCCAGTGAGGGCGCCATTGCCCATACCATTGCTAGCGACCGCTTCCAACCAAGCAATCGATTCACCCGTTTTTTTATCTGTATCCACACCAGTAGTGATAACGGCAGGAACAGGAGAGGATAGAGGAAAACGTGCGGCGGCATAACCCAGACGCAGCGATTTCAAAGCAATTTCTTGCCCTTCAGCGTTGTGCAGATTGGATAGCCGGACAGCCAGTACCTGCTGTGGAGGGAACTGATATCCCTTGCCATCAATAGCACGCCGCGTTCCATCGAAAATCGTTTTCCATGACTGACCGTCGGACGATATCTCCAGTTTAAATCCTGCATAGTGAATTGCCTTATCAAAGGCCAGCTCAATCTCGATCGTATTAGCCAAGTGTGGAGCGGCGAGACGACGCGTCTGTGTCGCCCCGGCTTCTTCTGCGAAGGGTAACCACTCGACCGGACCCGCAGAACCAGGGCGGGCAAAAACCAAACGCGGACCATTGGTCAACGCTGAAGTTTTATCGCCGTGACGCAAACTACGAATCAATCCAGTGGCCGCATCAAAACTTGCCGTCACATTGCCTGCAATGAGACGAACCTCGCCATCCGTTTTCTGTACTGTGGGCGCAGCCGCTTTCGTCATTCGCACTGACTCAGCCAAACGTTGCGACAAGGTCGGGGCGGCCCAACTCCATGTCCAGACCGCCTTTTTATCAGGGCCGTAAGCGGTTACTACAAGTGCGTCGGCCTTTTTTTGACGCCATGCTTTCGGCAATGCCAGATCAAGCTGGCCGCTCGCATTGGGCGCTATTTCAGGACCAGAAACACGCCCTTCAGAAAGGATGATAGGGGCCGTATTTTTATCGCCTGGGTCCCGATACCGCACCAGTTGCCACGTAAAACCGCAAGTGGAAAGCGAATTAAAATCGTAGCGATTATTCACCGTGAGCCTGCCATCGAAATGCGCATCCAATACCGGCGCAGCAATCTGTATCGGCGACCATACCTGACGCACGGTATAAAAACTGCCCTCCTTCTCATGGCGCGGACCGACTAACCCATCGGGGGCATAGGTGCTATATACATCGACGCGACCGCCCTGATCGGTACGAACGATTCCCTCATCTGCAAAAACCCAGATAATGCCGCCACCGCCAAATGGCGAAGTCGAAATTTCTTTCCAATAATCGGCCAAACCTGCGCCGCCACCGCCATCGTACAGCGCATGAATAAACTCAGTCGGCATGAGGATGTGCGGGCCTTGCAAACGCTTAACCAGATCATCAAACTTAGGATAGTGTTTGGTATCGACATTGTCGTGAAGTTCCCACGGATGTAATACATGACGATGTTGTGGATCGTGAAGAGCAAAATCGCCATCGAGCTCACGATTCCAACCACCTTCATTACCGTTATCCCAGAACAAAATGCTCGGGTGGTTGACATCCCGTACCACCATGTCGTGGACAAGACGGCGGCCAACTTCTGTGTCATGCGAGTGATGCCAGCCGCTGAGTTCATCGAGTACATATAAACCAAGTTCATCGGCAGCTTCGAGGAAAGCTTCATCCGGCGGATAATGCGACATGCGCGCCGTGTTCATATTCATTTCTTTGATCAGTCGCGCATCTTCATAACTATCTTCGCGATTCAATGCACGCGCCGTGTCTGGACGGAAGCTATGGCGATTCACGCCCTTGAGCAGAATACGTTTGCCATTGAGAAAAAATCCTTCGCCCTTGCGCACTTCAAAGGTACGAAAACCGAAACGCTCGCTCGCCGTGTGCAACAGCGCATCACCTTTTCGCAAGGTTAGTTCTACTTTGTAAAGATGCGGCGTCTCCGCCGTCCACAATAAAGGTGCAGGAATTTTTGTATTCAATTTGACCGGGAGGCTACGATCCCCAGAGATCTCCGTAGAAAAAGGGGCGCCGACAGGTTGACCATTCGCAGAGAGAATCTGCGCCTCAACACGGCCGCCTTCCGGCGCTGCAGTCAGCGTAACCTCCGCAGAAAAAGTGCCGTCGGCCCGTGCATCGATAGCGGTATGCTCAATCGACTGCATCGGTGCGGCTTCTAACCACACCGGACGAAAGATCCCACCAAAAACCCAGTAATCTGCCTGACGTTCGGCAGCCTCGGTGCGTGCATTGGCAGACACTTTTGCCACATCCACTTCGACTACATTGTCGGGCGAATCACCCAGCTTCACGATCGAGGTGACATCGTAAGAAAAACGATAGAAGGCACCCACATGTGTCGGCCCGGCAGAGACACCATTCACTTTGACGGTAGCGTCTGTCATCGCTCCTTCAAAAACAATCCGAATCGCCCGCCCCTGCCAGGCCTTAGGCACAGAAAAATGAAAACGATACAATCCATGTTCATTAAAACGTTTAGGGGCACCCTCTCCATAGTCATACCCGCCAAAACCATGCTGCTCCCAATTCGAGGGCACCGGAATAGTGGTCCACTCCCCGGCACGTCGTCCGCCGGTGACAGAAAACTCCCACGGCACAGCATCTTTTGGTCCGTGACCACTGAGATACTGGCGTTCAGTTTGCGGAGTCGCAGCGAAAAGAGCCCCCCCCGAGAAAACAAGCGATAGTGCAAAAACTGTACGCACAAAATGAGGCGAGAAACGGACAAACAAGGGGGTGGAAAAGAAACGCATATCAGTCTGGTCCCGTAAGAGTTCGATAAAGTAATGACGTGGCAGGCAGTATTAGTCGAGCAATTGAATCGTCGTTGCCGGGCCTAGATTGGCAGGTTCATCCCAAGCGCGTAAGGCCCATACTATTTTTTTATCAGGCGTCACTTCCAGCGCTTGCACCGGTACCGTCGTGCTATCAAATTTATCGCTCCATTGATTCACCCAATTATTGATCAGCGTATTGCCATTGGGTAGCCGTGTGGCGATCTGCCTGGAATCAAATTTATAACCAGCCACATCGCTCGCCGTAAGCTCCCACACGGTTTCGCCAAGCGCATTGACCTCGCGGGTGAATTGGGTTCCGGTAATGAGCGTATTACCATTCTTCAAACGCTCAGCCGACCAGGGTGTAGCGCCGACATCAAAGGACCAAATTTGCTTACCCGATATGTCGTATTCACTTACTTTTTTCATGTCCATGTGAGCTACCAGAAACGTCCCCGCTGTGGTGTAACGCGCATGACGAAATTGGCCATGCGTGCTCAAGGGATTACCGACTGGCAGGATAAATTCTTTGTCGATGTTACCTGTCGCCACGTTCACCATCATAAGCTTGGCAGGGTTGCCGTTTTGTATGAAAAAAACACGGTCTTTAGACATCATCTGCGCCGTATGAATTTCTGTTTTTGGCGGGGCCATATACTCCCACACTACTTTTTTTTCTGGAGTAATCAGTGCCACACGAAACTGATGCGCCAAGAGTACATTGCCATTAGGCAGCAAGGACGCATCACTGATTTCTCCTCTGCCTTCTGGATCATGGTACGACCAAACAATTTTTCCTCCACGCACGATATACATATCCCGCGTCTTGGCCTCGCCGGCATAAAAGAAATCATGCTGAATCAGTCCCTTGCCTGGCAGGATGGATGGCGCCGTTGGCACCGACACAGGCTTGTTTTCCTCCCCGCAGGCGGAAGATGAAAGCGACAATATGGCTACCATTATCGATAAAGTTCTTGTTATTGGCATAAAAGTATTCCTGTGGAAGATGATCGCGGGAGTTTATCATCTATAAAAAACTGACAAACAGAAAAGAAAGTATTTGTTACACTTTTTAAGTTGTTGGCTGGCGCAAGATGAAATGGAAGGGAATTGCACTACTCCACATCACCCATAAAAAAACGCCCATCAAAATGATGAGCGTTTGTTTTTTTACGTACCCTGAGACAAAATCAGCGCGGCAATACCGAGCTTCCCATCAAGAATTCATCCACCGCGCGTGCGCACTGACGCCCTTCTCGGATCGCCCACACCACCAGCGATTGCCCACGACGCATATCGCCTGCGGCGAATACTTTGGCTGCGGAAGTTTTGTAGCAGCCTTCGCCGTCAGTCGTTGCTTTGGCGTTGCCACGCGCGTCTTTTTCCACACCAAACGCATCCAGCACCTGCTGCACCGGGAACAGGAAACCCATCGCTAGAAATACTAAATCGGCCTTCATCTCGAACTCGGAGTTAGGCATTTCCTGCATCTTTCCGTCCTGCCATTCGACCCGACAGGCGATCAATTTTTCCACCTTGCCATCCTTGCCTTCAAAGCGCTTGGTGGCGACCGCCCAATCGCGTTCGCAGCCTTCGTCATGCGATGAAGAAGTACGCAATTTGGTCGGCCAGTATGGCCACACCAATGGCTTATTTTCTTTCTCAGGGGGTTGCGGCATCAGTTCAAATTGCGCAATGCTGGCCGCGCCGTGGCGATTGGAGGTGCCAACGCAATCGGAGCCGGTATCGCCCCCTCCGATCACGACCACGTGTTTGCCGGTCGCTTTGATTTGGTCTTTTAATTTGTCGCCCGCATTGACTTTGTTTTGCAGGGGAAGGAAATCCATCGCAAAATACACGCCTTGTAGTTCACGTCCCGGTACTGGAAGATCGCGCGGCAATTCTGCGCCGCCGGCGATGACGACGGCATCGAATTCTTTTTCCAAGGCTGCAGGCGCAATCGTTTCTTTCGACCAGTTGTTGACACTGGCAGGGAAATCGGTGCCAATCAGTACACTGGTACGGAACACAACGCCTTCCGCTTTCATCTGCTCGATGCGGCGGTCGATATGCGATTTTTCCATTTTGAAATCGGGAATACCATAGCGCAACAAGCCGCCAATGCGATCGCTTTTCTCGAACACGGTCACGTCGTGACCAGCGCGTGCCAACTGTTGGGCGGCAGCCAGACCGGCTGGGCCGGAACCGACTACGGCAACCTTTTTGCCCGTTTTTGTAGCAGAAATTTGCGGCGTGACCCAGCCATTTTCCCAGCCTTTATCGATGATGAAATGCTCAATCGATTTAATGCCGACTGGATCGCTGCCGATCCCTAACGTACAGGCAGACTCGCACGGTGCAGGGCAAATACGGCCGGTAAATTCGGGGAAGTTGTTAGTCGAATGCAGCACGTCAAGCGCAGCGCGGTACTCACCGTCGTAGACCAGATCGTTCCAATCGGGAATGATGTTATTCACCGGGCAGCCGTTGTTACAAAACGGAATACCGCAATCCATGCAACGTGCGCCTTGTACTTTGACTTCATCGTCAGTCAGGCGCAAAACGAATTCTTTATAATTTTTTACGCGCGAAGCAGGTGGCAAATAAGCTTCTTCCTGACGCTTGAATTCCATGAAACCGGTAATCTTACCCATTATTTCCCTCTGTATTTTCTAACACCCTCTTTCATCGCGAAGGAGGGTTTGTGGTGCAGTCTATATTGCGATATTGGGACCGTGGCAGAAATTATGCGGCGACTTTTTCCTGGTCTTTGGCGAGCCGTTTGGCCGCAGCCATCTCACCCAATGCACGCCTGTATTCGCCAGGAAACACTTTGACAAACTTGCCGCAACTGGTCACCCAATCGTCCAGTAAATTGCGCGCGCGCGTGCTACCGGTGTACTTGAAGTGGCGCTCGATCAAACGCTTGAGTATCACTTCGTCGAGCTCCCCGTCACCGCCACGAGTCTGGCTATGCCAAACGGACGAATCTACCTTGGCTTGCTGCTCTGCTGCGATCATGACTGGCTCCAACGTTGCCATCGATGTATTGCAACGCCGCTCGAATTGGCCGTCTGGATCATACACGTAAGCGATACCGCCCGACATACCTGCAGCGAAATTCCGGCCCGTGGTACCTAGCACGACTACGGTGCCACCGGTCATGTATTCGCAACCATGATCACCGGTTCCCTCGACCACTGCTGTCGCCCCAGAATTACGCACCGCAAAACGTTCGCCTGCGACGCCGTTGAAAAATGCCTCGCCCGAAATCGCGCCATATAACACGGTGTTGCCAATGATGATGTTGTCTACCGCCCATCCACGGAATTCAGTATTCGGGCGCACGATGATGCGCCCTCCCGACAAGCCTTTGCCAACGTAGTCATTGCCTTCGCCCACCAGATCGAGCGTGATGCCGTGCGCCAGGAATGCCCCGGCCGACTGACCCGCTGTCCCTTGTAACTGGATATGAATCGTATCGTCCGGCAAACCGGCATGACCGTATTTTTGCGCAACTTCGCCTGAAAGCATGGTACCGACGGTACGATTGACATTTTTCACGGGAGAAATAAAAGAAACTTTTTCGCCTTTTTCCAGTGCTGCTTTGGCTTGGGAAATCAGCTTGTTATCGAGCGCTTTTTCAAGACCGTGATCTTGCATTTCCACATGACGTACTGACATCTGGTGACTCACTTCCGGCTGATAAAAAATGCGGGAGAAATCCAGACCTTTGGCTTTCCAATGCGAAACCGCTTTCGACTTATCGAGCAGGTCAACCCGACCGATCAATTCATCAAAAGTACGGATGCCTAATTGCGCCATCAATTGCCGCGCCTCTTCGGCCACGAAGAAGAAATAGTTGACGACGTATTCCGGCTTGCCGGTGAACTTGGCACGCAGAACAGGGTCTTGGGTTGCGACACCGACGGGACATGTATTAAGGTGGCATTTGCGCATCATGATGCAGCCTTCGGCCACCAACGGTGCGGTGGAAAAACCAATCTCGTCAGCACCGAGCATCGCAGCGATCACTACATCGCGCCCGGTTTTCATCTGACCATCGGCCTGCACCCGGACACGTCCTCGCAAGCCGTTCAAGACTAATGTTTGTTGGGTTTCTGACAGACCTAATTCCCAAGGCGTACCAGTATGTTTGAGCGACGACAAAGGCGAAGCGCCAGTGCCGCCGTCATGTCCGGCAATAACGATATGGTCGGACTTCGCTTTGGTCACACCAGCGGCGATAGTGCCGACACCCACTTCAGATACCAATTTGACAGAAATCGATGCGCGCGGATTAGCGTTTTTCAAGTCATGAATCAGTTGCGCCAAATCTTCGATCGAATAAATATCGTGATGCGGCGGCGGCGAAATCAGGCCTACGCCCGGTACCGAGAAACGTACTTTGGCAATGTATTCGGATACCTTGCTGCCCGGCAGTTGCCCCCCTTCGCCGGGCTTGGCGCCTTGCGCCATTTTGATCTGAATCTGGTCGGCGGAATTGAGATATTCCGCAGTCACACCGAAGCGACCGGAAGCGACCTGTTTAATGCGTGAACGCAGGGAGTCGCCATCGAGCAAAGGAATATCTACTTCGACCTGATCACGGCCCACTATGGAGGCTAAAGTCTCTCCTTTTTTGATAGGAATACCCTTCAATTCATTCACATAACGACTTGAATCTTCGCCGCCTTCACCGGTATTGGACTTGCCACCCATCCGATTCATTGCAATAGCCAGGGTTGCATGCGCTTCGGTGCTGATCGAACCAAGCGACATTGCACCAGTCGCAAATCGTTTGACGATTTCTTTTGCAGGCTCTACCTGCTCCAATGGGATCGCTTTGCTTGGGTCGAGCTTAAACTCAAACAAGCCACGCAACGTCATGTGGCGCTTGCTTTGATCGTTGATGATCTGGGCATACTCTTTGTAGGAGCTAAAATTATTGGAGCGTGTGGAATGCTGTAATTTAGCCACCGCGTCTGGCGTCCACATATGTTCTTCACCGCGAATACGGAAGGCATATTCGCCACCGGCGTCGAGCGCATTTTCTAATAAGGGGTCATTGCCGAATGCGAGTTTATGCAAGCGCAAAGCTTCTTCAGCCACTTCAAAAACACCGATGCCTTCAACGTTCGATGCTGTGCCTTTGAAATATTTATCGATCAAGGATTTGTTCAAGCCAATGGCTTCAAAAATCTGTGCGCCGCAATAGGACATGTAGGTCGAAATACCCATCTTCGACATGACTTTCATCAGGCCTTTACCGATGGCTTTGGTGTAGTTATAGACGGCTTTTTCTGGAGACAAATCGCCACTCAATCCGTGGGCCATGCTAGCCAATGTTTCCATAGCCAAATAAGGGTGTACGGCTTCGGCGCCGAAACCGGCCAACAACGCAAAATGATGCGTCTCCCGCGCTGATCCGGTTTCTACGACGAGCCCGGTTGAAGCACGCAGCCCCTTGCTCACTAGATGTTGATGGATTGATGAGGTCGCTAACAAGGCCGGTATCGCCACATGAGCCGCATCTATTTTGCGATCGGAAACGATAATAATATTGTGACCGGATTTGATAGCGTCCACCGCTTCGGCGCACAGCGAAGCGATGCGCGCCTCAACGCCTTCTTTACCCCACACAACCGGGTAGCAGATATTTAGTTCATATGATTTGAACTTGCCGCCGGTGAGTGCGCTGATATTGCGTAACCGGGCCATGTCGGCAAAGTTCAGCACGGGTTGCGATACTTCCAGACGCATCGGCGGATTGATGTTGTTCGTATCCAGCAAATTGGGCTTAGGGCCGACAAACGACACCAGCGACATCACCATCGCTTCGCGAATCGGATCAATCGGCGGATTGGTCACTTGCGCAAACAATTGCTTGAAATAGTTGTAAAGCGGCTTGAGCTTGTTAGACATCACCGCCAACGGAGAATCGTTGCCCATCGATCCCACCGCCTCCTCGCCTGCCAGCGCCATCGGCGCCATCAAGAACTTGAGATCTTCCTGGGTATAGCCGAATGCCTGCTGACGGTCGAGGAGTGGTGTTGCGTTTTTTTCTTCGGCAGCTTGCGCCTTGATTTCATCGAGCTTGATTTCATCTAGCTTAATACGCACCGAGTTAATCCATGCCTTGTAAGGCTTGGCATTGGCATAGGTGTCTTTCAGTTCTTTGTCGTCGATGATGCGGCCTGCTTCCAGATCGATCAGGAACATTTTTCCCGGTTGCAAACGCCATTTTTGGATGATCTTCGATTCAGGAATCGGCAACACACCGGACTCCGATGCCATCACGACGAAATCATCATCCGTGACGATATAACGCGCCGGACGCAACCCATTGCGATCCAGCGTACCGCCAATGTGACGACCGTCGGTAAACGCCATCGCGGCAGGCCCGTCCCACGGTTCCATCATCGCCGCGTGATACTCATAAAAAGCGCGGCGGTTATCGTCCATCGTGGTGTGATTTTCCCAAGCCTCAGGAATCATCATCATCATTGCCTGGGCGATGGGGTAGCCTGCCATCAACAACAATTCAAGCGCGTTGTCGAAACATGCTGTGTCTGACTGTCCCTCATAAATGAGGGGAAATAATTTCTGCAAATCTTCGCCCAGCACAGCCGATTTCATGATGCCTTCACGTGCGCGCATCCAGTTGAAATTGCCTTTGACGGTATTGATTTCGCCGTTATGCGCCACTAGGCGATAAGGATGAGCCAGCGGCCATTCAGGGAAAGTGTTGGTGGAAAAACGTTGATGCACCAATGCCAGTGCCGAGATGCAACGCGGGTCTTGCAGGTCTTTGTAGTAGACGCCAACTTGGTCGGCCAGCAGCAAACCTTTATAGACCACGGTGCGTGCAGACATTGACGGCACGAAGAATTCCTGGCCGTGAATCAGGTTCAACGCCTGAATCGCATGACCGGACGATTTTCGGATCACATACAATTTGCGCTCGAGCGCGTCGGTCACCATGATGTCTTGACCGCGACCGATAAATATCTGGCGAATGACCGGCTCTCTTGCCCGCACGATGGGGGACATCGGCATGTCGGCATCGATAGCGACGTTGCGCCAGCCGAGTACGACTTGACCTTCAGCACGCACCGCGCGCTCGATTTCTTGCTCACACGCGATGCGGGAGGCATTTTCCTGCGGGAGAAACACCATGCCGACGCCATACTCGCCCGGCGGCGGAAGGTCCACGCCTTGCCGGGCCATCTCTTCCCGATAAAACTGATCCGGCACCTGAATCAAGATACCAGCGCCATCCCCCATCAGTTTATCGGCGCCGACCGCACCTCGATGATCCAGATTCTTCAAGATCATCAGGCCCTGTTCAACAATGGAATGACTTTTTTGGCCTTTAATATGGGCGATAAAACCGACGCCGCAGGCATCATGTTCATTAGACGGATCGTACATTCCTTGAGCAAGCATGAGCGTTCTCCACTACTTTGGTGAGATAGAAAAAGCAGCATAGTGCAGCCGGCAAGAATACTCAAGAAAAATAATTAGGGTCGGAGTAGATTAATATTTCAACCTGAAAATAAGATTTTTAAATGGGGACATAGCAATATCGAATGATGAAATACCCGCCCCTTTTCCCTGCTCAAGACATAGGCCGAACTGTCCCAGCAAAGACGCTCACTTAGGAGAAAGAGGGCAACACAGCGGTTTTACGCCATAAGCAAGTCCTCACTGCTTCAATCCCGCATGCTCTGATACTCCTTCTACACTCGCGACAATTTTTTGAGGACGTCCACGCTTTGCCAATCCGATTCTTCGATTCACCTGCTTCTCCAACTGCCGCTGAAAATCCGACGATGCAAGCGGCCAACCCTTCAGCACCGCATGATCTATCTGCATGAGCTCGTCCTCAGTAAGTTCTTGCTCTATCAACTCTTTATAGGCTGCCTCCCGTTCGAAAGGCGTATTACCCAACTCCCAATAGAGTGGATGATCATGAATAAGTAAGTCCGATTTGAGGCCTCTATGATGGGCATAACTCGACCAGGGAAATTCCACTAAATCCTCCACCAGACCACACCGCTTTGGATTGCTTTCAATATACCGGCAGCAGGTTATAAAGTAACGCTCTGCGTCGATAACCGACGCTTTAAAGCGACCCTGCCAAAGCGTCCCGGTTCTCCCATATTTATGGTTGAAGTACGGCACGTAATGACGACCTACCCACTGCATCATGCGTCCCAGTCCTTGCTCATCCATCGGCGTCACCATAAAATGCACATGATTTGGCATCAGTACATAGGCATGGATGGCCACACCAAATAATGTGGCGGCTTTACCGACCCAAGCTAAAAAAGAGCGGTAGTCCTCAACGTCCTGGAAGATTCGCTGTCCATCATGCCCGCGCTGAAGAACATGATGCACATGCGATGGAATCACTAGTCGGGCTTGTCGGGCCATTGCTCGTCCTTTTAAAATGCGCTGGCGGGGCAGAAAAAATGCTTCTGACTTCGCCCATATATCCGTGGTGGCAGCATATCATGCGGTATATTTCTGTTACATTAGCTGAAACTTATCTATAGGGTGGGGGTGCCAATAGCAGCTCCATGTAGTCTGATGCACATCCAATTTCCACTCTACCAACATCAAACTTTGACTGTCCTGATTGATGACAGTCAAAGCTTCTTGGATAGTATTGTTTTTCGATTGCAATCGCCTCTTGGAACGAAGGTGTTCCACGATCCCCACGCCGCCATTCAGTGGCTAAGGCAGGCACACAGCAGATCGGATAATGACGAGTTACCAATTCATGTCGGCTATGACGAACATACGCTGTCCTTCGAGCGACGTACCGTCGCCGTTGACATCGATCAAATTTATCGCCGCGTCATGAATCCAGAACGTTTTTTATTTCCCTCAGTGCTGGTAATCGATTACGCAATGCCTGAAATGGATGGGGTCGCATTTTGTCAGGCATTGCAAGATTTACCCTGCAAAAAAATTCTTTTCACCGGCCAAGCCGACGAGAAAATTGCCATTAGCGCATTTAACCGTGGGCTGATTGATCGTTACATTAAAAAAAATGATCCCGATGCACTAGAACATCTTGAAAATGGGATCCGTGATCTGCGTAAGGCCTACTTTACGGACTTATCACGCACACTGAAGGATTTACTGGCGCGTCACTCCTACGCCTTTCTATCCGATCCGGTTATCGGCGAATTGGTTCAGCAACTGTGCATTCGATATGGTTTTGTCGAATATTATTTATTCCCCAACCCGACTGGTATTTTATTTTTTGACATCGACGGTAAGGCAACGTTAATGGTTCTTGAGACCGGCGACGGTTTACAGTCGCAGTTTGAAGCAGCCCAAGATAATGGCGCGCCATTTGAACTGCTCACTGCTTTGCGCGATCTGCGATTGGTGCCGTTCTTTTTCGACAGCGGCGGGATGTATGCGGAAACCATCGCCCACGACTGGATGTCCTATTGCCTTCCCGCACAAGTAGCCCACGCAAATCAACACTATTATTGGGCGCTGTTTGATTTGCCGCCACGCTTTTTACCCGGCCTCATTTATTCCTATGCAGATTTTTTGCGTGACCAAACCAACGGGATGACGGCGTAACCAATATGGAGAAAAAAAATTCACACCGGCCCTTGCCAAACGCGGACTTGACGGCCCTCTTGAATTCAAAGGATTGGGAGGAGCTTCGTGAACGCATGTCGAGCCTGATCACAGTATTCGGGATAAGCGACTTCATGTTGAAAATGAATATCGCTTCTCTCAACGGCAATCTTCAGTGTCATTTCTTTAGTAGCCTGCCCTCGGCGATTCTCGATTTATTTGCCACCGATAAAATGGACGACTCAGACTCCATCAATCGCCATCTTGCCAAGTCAAGCTTGCCCCTACTTTGGGAGGTTGATCAGGTTTGCGCACTTGCGCCCGGAGCGGCGGCCTACACTAAATTAAAATCGCATGGTATCGGACATGGATTGAGCATGAGCGCATATGGTGAAAATGTCGTATGTCGCGTCGACTTTTATGGCCTGGAATCAGCTCCTTTTTTAGCGTCGCTGGAGCAGTATGCCGATGCGCATTTGTTTGGATCGTATCTAGCGGAAGCGGCACGCATATTATGGCAAAAAACAGCGCCTAGCCAGGCACGTCTATTATCTCCACGAGAACTGGAATGCCTACATTGGAGCGCAAGTGGAAAGACCAGCCAGGAGATCGGGCAAATTCTAGGTATTTCTCAACACACCGTTTATTTTCATCTCAAAAATGTCGCGACAAAACTCAATGTCTATGGAACACGCCACGCGATCAGCCGGGCAATCACCATCGGCATCATCAAATCGAAAATCTGATTCCGCCGTAGCAAGGTATTGAGCTCGCACAGAATGGGTCAAGATTGTTATGCAACGCGAAAAGTCCAGAAGCGGTTACCTAAAAATCCCCATACCATGACCAAGCCGGTAGCAATCAATTGGGCAATGAGGTAATGGAATCCAAGTAAATCTTTGCAGACCCACATGAAAAATGTATTGAAACCAATTCCGATGAAGGCAATAACGGAAAATTTCAGGGCAGCTTCGCGATGTAGTTTTTCGCTTTTAAATGTAAAGCGATAATTAAGAAGATAGTTGATCGCCGCACCCAACACACTAGCTGGAATCGAAGCGAGAACAGCATCAACACCAAAACCGCTGACCAGTAATATCAGCAAACCATAATGCCCCACTGCAGAGCCGCATCCAACGATAAAGAATCTGGAGAATTGTTCGGCAAGCCTAATCAACGCGCATTCCTTTAATTTATTTTTTTGAATCTGACAGTGGAAGGATATTGCTTACGCAGTCCAATGGACGTGCCAAATTGTCTGATTTCATTCTTTCAATTTCTGGGTCCATTGGTTATTGGGATATTCCTCCCGCAGCCTGAGAGCTAATACCTCGGCCTCGCCATAATGCCCCTCTTGCCGCTCGATTAATGAAAGAGTGAAGAGGCTTTCAGGTAACCAGTAACCTTGGTAGTGATCGCACAGATCACGCAGCGCGGCTTTGGCTTCGCTATGGTGCCCTGCCCTTTCCTGTGCCTTGGCTAGCCAGAATAAAGCCTCTTCTTTTTGGGCCGGAGACTTCCGGTATTTCAGCGCTCTTTCAAATTCATCAGCGGCATCCGCGAATTTATCGGCGCGCATTAACTCCCATGCTTGCTGGTACACACCTTCCGGCGAGTGGGTATAGAAATAAAATCCGCTAACCAGCAACGCAAACCACGCCAAGCAAGTCGCAAGCCACCGGTTTGGGGTAACCGTCTCTGCTACTGAAACTACTTCGTCCGAAAAAGCCTCTCGCCTGCGCGACCAAAAAAGAGAACATAAAGAAAATAAGAGGAACAAGAAGGCGGCACAGGTCACAGCAATGCCCAACTTGCCAATGAACGTATGGCCGTACACCAAACGAATTTCCTTTTCTTCCGGTGTAACCAGCATAAAACCGGGAGCAGCAATACTGATTTTTCCCTTCGATGCAAGCTGCCAGCGCGGATGGTAGGCAATTTTGATCAGATGTGGCCTGCCGATCGCCTCGGTTTCGAATACCAATTCATGGCGCGATAATTTGACTTCACGCACACCCATCGAATCACCCGCAATCAGAGGAGTTGGCGTACCGGGATCCGTCTCGTACACCGGCTGGTAGCGGTCGAAAGAAGCCGCATTGCGAAACCAAAGAAAGGAGGCTTGCATCCAGTCTTTTTTCGGAAATAATCGAACAGGTCGCGTCAAGACCTGCGCCAAATGACTGTCGAATTTTTTCAGTTTATAAACAGCAAAGGGAAATGACTCTGCCACTTTGTCAAACAAACCGCTTTTCTGAATCGCCTCTTTTGCCATCTCACTACGCAGCAAAACGGTATCCGCATGAAAAAAATTCATGTGTTTAGCCGCCATGACCGGATCGAGGCTACCACTGGGGAAACGCGCCAACGGCGAAGAGGGACGCGCAGATATTTCGGACTGCAATTGATAAATGGCTGGCCCCATGATGGCGGACTCCATATACAAACCTTCGGTCACAGGGCGGTGGTTGAGAAACATGGGCAATGCTTCCATGCTCCGTGTCGAGCCTATGTCATTGTTATCAGGGTCATGTTCAAAAACAAGTCTTGGACTCCACAGATCCCCTGTCAAGGCAGGAAACAACTTGCTCAGATTATGCCATTGCGGTTTGGCATCCAGGCCAGAATGATTCCACAACCCCCAATCCGGCGCCTTATTCACATGTTCGCTGAGCCAGGCCAATTGACCGAAACATGCTGCAACCACCAATAAAATACGTACATAAGAAAGAACTGGCTTGGTGACTGCCGTAGCATGTGCATAGGAAGGTACCTCTGTAGCGCCGCTAGATACCATACGAGAGGCTGCCACAGCCAGTTCATTTTGCTTACGTGCACGTTTCGATTTTTGTTTTGAAATACGCGCACTACCAGGCTGCTCAAGCAAGGTAGTTGAAGGGACTGGCCACTTAAACGACGATAGCGCCTGACCAAACAACCATCCACACACGATAACGCCGAGCAGCCATGTCATCGGAAAGAAACGAATATCTGCCAAGCCAAGCTGACTGCCCGCAATAAATGCCACAGCAGCGAGCGCGGCAGCACTACTGAAATACCGCGCTGCCTGCATTTGTCTCCTACCCCAACTACATCGGACGGAAGGAACCAAACATAATAATAGTCCAGCGATTCCCGCTGCGAGTGGCACCCACAATGTAGCGGGTAACATATCCCGCCAGTCCGTAACGGGGAAAGAACCGTCATTAGGCACAGTCAAGCTATGCATCTCAATCATTGGCCACAACCAGCCAGCTAACAAGCAAAAAGCCAGTACATGTCCATACACAAGCATGGCCAGGCTGCGCTTGAAAGTGCCCCCTTCATACAACAAAAATACAGTGGAAAAACCGACGACAAGCAAAGGAAATCCGTGGGAAAAACCGCATGCAGCTTCCAATATGCCTGCCAATATCCACCCTTTTCCAGTAAATACAGCACGTGACCATGCCATCATTGACAACACGAGAAACAGCATCCCGTAACTATAAGAAAATTCTCCCGCCAGGGTGGAAAGCAAGTTCCCGCCCCAGATCGAATTTTGCTCGTGAAATACAAACGAAAGCGCGCCGATGGCAGCAAATAAGGAAGGCATCCAACCAAATTGAAGCCAGCGCCTGCTCCCGACCAAGACTGCCCCAGGCAATAGCATGGCTGCCAAAAATCCCCCCCATTTGAATGCAGGTGCGATACCGATCAGCTTGGAGAGAAATGCCATCGTGATAAACGGCAATGGGAAATAATAAGAAAGGAAAGGAAATCCAGCGAATACTTCTGGCACCCACGGCATGACATGGCCCGATTGCAACAGACCATCGGCATAAAGCCACACGTACAATAAATGCGAGGCAGCATCCCCTCCCGTGGGCCAGTTACGGGAACTGAGAAAGCCGATTCCTAATACCGAGGCAATCAAGAAAAACGCAATAAGCGTAAATAAAATTTCAGCCACCCATGCTGGCAGTCCCACCAGTTGGCCGAGCAATCTTCGAATGCCAGATAAATTTTTCATGCGCTTGTACCTGTGTGTTTAGCATTCATCCACGGCCAGCCAAACAGCACCAGTGCCATCAGTAAAAAAAAATCAGACAAGCCATACAAAATAACAGCTGCATTGAGCCAGGCAGGGCGCTGCTCCCGACCCTGCATGCCACCGCTGCCGATACGCTGGATTACAATGCCCTGCTCCGTTTCATGCAACAAGATGGTTGCGGGACGGCCTGCGCCGACCTTCACATAATGCGCCTTGCTATCAGGCAGCCATTCGATGCGGGTAGCGGGGGGCTGGATATGCTCGAAACGCACCCAGCTTTTAATCGGGCCGATACCATCTTCTTTAGGCCACAACAACCAACTAACACGCGCTCGTTTATCGGTAGCTTCCGGGGGGGCAATCACCAATTGATCACCCGAAAAATACGTCTTCAATGCGATATCGGATTCCAGCGGTTGCTTAAAAAAAGAAATCTGCCCAAAGCCAACACCAGCCTGGTCGAAAAAACGTACCATCACTGCTTGCAGATGAGTCACCGCCGGGAAATTTTCTTGCGCTAACTGCGCTGGCCACACTACATTCAATTTGTCACCCGGTAAAAATTGCGCAGAAAGATTCTCGTTCACATTCACCAAAGGCTCCCAACGTCCATCAGCCGCCATTCGGAATACGGCCGGATAAAATACCCCGCCATCTCCTCCATGCGTGACCGTCAAAGTTGCCCCTTTAAATGACAGGTCAAACGAAATATTACCCGCCACTGCGCACAAAGACATCAGTAAATTGGCGAATAAGGTAGCGCTAAGCATCAAACTCAGGCGCCACGGTCGGTACTTAACTATTGTCATTATCATGGTCTATCCGGCACGGCATTTGTTGACATTGCATCAGAATTCAGACCGCACGCTATCCTGTTTCACGCGCCTCCCCCGCAGACTATAAACGCGCCTGTTCATCGGCTGATTGCTACGCTGGTCATGTTTTCCGTCAGAAATAAATCGCGGCGAGATTGGATTTGAGAGCCAGTCGAAGCGGCACTATGGGTACCAATTACGGCCCCCGAATTGTATATCGAAATCCCCAAAATACTGGGTCCCACGAACAATACCCCGATAAGACAAGGCGTCTATCAGACTGAGCCCAGATTCCCATTAGATCGCTTCTTTTCTACCAAAGCCGCATGCTGACTCCCATTGGAAAAAAAGTGGAAATCGAGATTGACGTGAGAGCGCTATGAGTCCAGTTGCACATCTGGGCTTAGCGATGACAGGGTCAAACTGGGTCATCTCATATATCGGGAATAGTGTATTGATAGCCTGTTGACTCTCGCACTCACCCCCGCTTTTCATCATCCGGTGATAATCTGTAACTGAGGTGAGTCACCCCACCTTCTATTTCTATTAACGAAACCGTGCGGGGGAAACATGATTTATACCTGCCGCTTCAAATTAGCTGCATGCAAGATGACATCAAGCACACTACAACCTCAACGCGTTGGCCTGGCTAACATCATGATCGATAAGCCGCAATGAGAGAGACGCCTCGCCGCATTGCTCACTTGGATATGGATGCTTTCTACGCATCTGTCGAGTTGTTGCGTTATCCCGAATTGCGCGGACAACCCGTGGTCATTGGCGGCAGGGCCATCGATCAACCAGTATTACAAGAAGACGGCAGCCGCCGCTTTTTCCAATTACGCGATTACGTCGGACGCGGCGTGATCACGACATCCACCTACGAGGCACGTGCACTGGGCGTGTTCTCCGCGATGGGTATCATGAAAGCAGCACGCATGGCACCGGATGCCATTTTGCTACCGGTCGATTTTGAGTCGTATCGCCATTATTCTCGACTGTTCAAAGCGGCTGTCACGCGCGTGACGCCGTTGATTGAAGATCGGGGAATCGATGAGATTTACATCGATTTGACAAATGAATCTGGCGAGACGTTGGCACTGGCAACACGTCTTAGACAGGCAGTGTACGAGGCAACGGGACTGTCTTGCTCTATTGGCGTCTCCCCTAACAAACTATTATCAAAGATCTGCTCTGACCTCGATAAACCCAACGGCCTGACAATCTTCAGTATGAGCGATATTCCTCATCGACTTTGGCCTTTGCCCGCGCGCAAAATCAACGGCATCGGTACTAAAACAGCAGAAAAACTAGCCGCTCTTGGCATTCACACCATCGGCGAATTAGCCCAAACCGACCCTGTATTGTTGCAAACGCATTTTGGCTTAAATTATGCGACTTGGCTCCACGCAGTTTCCCACGGACACGATGATCGCCCAGTCGTTACTAGATCAGAACCCAAGTCACTTAGCCGGGAAACCACCTTCGAACACGATCTCGATTCCCGACACGACCGCGTCATCCTCACTGGCATTTTCACAGAGCTATGCACGCGCCTTGCGGAAGATCTTCAGCGCAAGGGTTACGTTAGCCGCACTATTGGCATCAAACTTCGATATGACGATTTCCGCATTGTGACGCGGGATATGACCCTCCCCGCGCCTACCGCTGATCCTGCCGCTATCCGGCATGCGGCAGGACAATGCCTGCGTCGCGTTCGGCTTGATCGCAGGTTACGACTGCTAGGGGTTCGTGCTGGCGCACTTTTACTCAACAGCGATGTGGTCAAAGCCGGACAGTCCGTCCAGACAGAGTTATTATTATTTGAAATCTAAATAGTGTGCTTTTCCATCACTCATCCTGACGTTATTTCAAGAAGCCAAAAGACGCATACAGCCCATCAGCGAACCACTTGCTAGCTGAGGCCAAGTTATGAAGGTTGAGCTTAAGTATCGTATGTTACCCAACGCACGAATGGCGTGAAAAATATCTGATATCGTAAACGCAAATTTATTACAAATTTTTCAAAAATTACCAGCAATAAATCCCGGGCACTGTAGATATTGTCTTAACCCGATTTTGCAGCGTGTCAGCAAATGATCGTGCATGATTTTTATTTAAAATGGAATTTTTTACGGCTCAAAAGACAGCACATATAGTGAGTGTTATTCAGGTTATTCCTGTAAAGACCGGATACGTGCGAAAGATAAATACGGCTGAGGTGTAGCAGTTTCTACCCGTACTTCGAGGCGCTATTGATGCGCTCAATTTTTAAATTTCGACCTGCCAAATTAAGAGGAAAATCCAATGCCTTTACAAGATCAAGAGACATACAATCCCAATAGTGTTTTTGATGCCGTCAAAAAAACACGTAGTCTAAAAAATGACGCCGCACTTGCACGCGCGCTTCAAGTCGCTCCCCCTGTGATAAGCAGAATTCGCCATCGGAAATTAGCGATTGGTGCCTCACTCCTCTTACGCATGCATGAAGTAAGTGACATTAGCATCGCGGATTTACGTATTCTCATGGGTGATCTGCGTGGGAAATTCCGCGTCAGTGATCTAAACTCTTCGCACGGGGAGTAAGAACATTTAACGTACGGTGTCGATACTGGTATGGCACAAATTTTATTGAAAGGGAGGCTATGAAATGGCACCCAGGCGAGGTAAAGATGAATCGATGGGCACTGGTACCCGACAATAATTTCCAAGTGTGCGCATGAAGTGCGCCAGCTTATGTCGGCTATAGAGCGGACATAGGTTCTCATCGCTATTTCTCATTCCTGGGCTGCATATTCTCGAAAGCGCATTATCATTTGCGGATTAGGGGTCATCATTGCGAGAGCTTTCAGAAATAGATGCGGTGGTCTAAGGGGCTTACCCAAAGAACGTCCGCGCGCCCTTCCTTGGCGATTTCACGCCGCTGCTTTGGATTTATCGAAGAAAATCCTGGTTTGAGGGATTACTCTGCTTCTTGCAGCTGTGAGCGATGGTACTGTGCTTTTTACTTCCTTGATGGCGGCTGCAGGTCTGACTTCTCCTAAATTTATTTAACAAATTTCTCCCGGTTCGGCAATAAAGCTTCTCTTAATTTTTGCAATTGAGAAAAATATGAAGGTGCTAGATCGCAATTTTTATATTCAGTCCACGACGCTTGTGGCAGAAAAATTGCTAGGCTGTTTACTTGTCCATTCTGTCGATGGCATCGAAAGAATAGGGCGCATCGTGGAAGTGGAGGCTTATGTGGGAGCGCACGATCTCGCATCCCATTCTTCAAAAAAATTGACCAAACGTTCTCAGACCATGTTTGGACCACCGGGCCACGCCTACATTTACCTTATCTATGGCATACATCATTGCATGAACGTGGTGACCGAGCCGGAGGGAAATGGTTGTGCGGTATTGATCCGGGCACTTGAACCATTAAAAAATATTACAGGAAATACTCAAGGGCCAGGATTATTATGTAAAGCCATGCACATTGGTATCAACTTAAATGGTTACGATTTGCTTAATCAAGATTTTTATATCGCAGCTGTCGATAAACCAGAAAAATTTACCATTCGTAAAACCCCCAGGATCGGCCTGGGATACGCGGGGATGTGGACCGAAAAAATGCTACGTTTTTATATCGCTGGAAACCCATTTGTCTCACGCCCCTGATTGAGCAAGAAAGATCCTGCTCCACTTCTCGCATTGACTAGGTGAATGCTATTTTTTAGGGGTTTTTCTACTGCCCGACTCAAGAAAAGGAGAGGGCGTATTATTTTTCTTATTGAACTGCGGTGCATCGTGTAAATCAGTATCTACCAATCCCCGCTTCACATCTACCGCTGCCTGACGCATTACCTCTTGCGGGTGAATTGGTCCCGCCTCAGGGGACTCGTCGCGTTCGTGAGGCAATTTTCGCCCCCTTTGCGTCTCAGCGGGTCTCACGGTTAAAATTTTTTCGTCATGTACTGTCGTTTTCAAATGGCACCTCTTTAATTAATGCGCGTCCATTAACCATTCGCATCCATTGTCTTCGATGCTTTTGGTATGAGTCCCTGAAAGTGAAAAACCATCCCATAATTGGGATGTAGAGCGATAGGTTTTAGGCCAGGGCTGGCTAGTCCGATCGCTTTTACTGCATCTGCAACGACCTTCTTTGACCTACCCCGAACAATCCCCGATTACTGCTAGATCGCCTTAGTAACTCCTTAGTAACTGATAGCGTACGACTAAGGCGATCATCGATGCTCACATATCCTGAAATTAGGAGCGGCGGCGTGCTACCAAGGCTCCCACAAGGAGTCCCGCTATCGCCGCAATTCCTACTGATTTAAACGGCTTTTCTTTAATGAAACTTTCTGTCACTTCGACTTGCTCGGTAATTTTTTCCCGTGCATCCGCCACATAATTTTTGGCACTCGCAGAAACCGAGTTAACCGTTGCAAGGAATTTTTCCTTCGCCACTTGTAAGTCAATTTCAGATAACCCAGGGATTTTCGAAATAAGATCATCCAAATCCGCCCGAAGTTTTGAGGCTTCGTCACGTGCAACTGATCCTACATCATGAGCAGCTTTTTTTGTGGCCGCTCCCAGATTTTGCGCTGCGGAACTGGCATCGCGCACAAAATCTTTCGCTGAATCGGCAGCACCATTTCCATTCTGGTTACGGGTCGTATTAATGTCCATTTTTTACCTCTCAACATAAAATTAGAAATATTTAAAAGTTCACTTAAGTAAATTAAAAGCCCCCACCACATTTCTGCTATCTAAACAAGGGTGAGAGTGTGATCTCCCCTCTTGCGCAAATGGGAAAAGCCTTATCATGTCGACCTTTCCACATTCTTATATGGACGTGAAAAATTAATTTACAGAGTATTTTCTACAAATAAACATGCTCACCTTTGTACAGTTTCCAGTGCTGTTCCAAGATCCGGGCATCGTCGGCCGAGCGAGGTTTTACGCCCATGAGAATGCCACCTTCCTTGATACCCGCTTCATAATGTTTAACCCGGTCTTCAGGAATGCCCCATCCGACCAACGCACCAATCAGACCGCCACTCACACTGCCCGCTCCGGCGCCCGCTATAGCGGCAGCCAATGGACCCGCGATAACCAAACCCAAGCCAGGAATAGCAATCGTGGTCCCCAGCGCTGCAATCGCTGCCGCAATTGCGCCCAGCGTTCCTCCGATAGCGCCACCAATGCCAGCACCTTCTGCCGCTTTTGTACCCAGTTCAGTCTTCATTGCCCCTTCGTCCGAAAAATGGCGATTACGCGTTTCGTCAGTCATCACAAGATTGACATCCTCCTTGTTGTAACCACGTTCAGATAAAGTGTGAAACGCCCGTTCGGCATCGTCCCGATTTTTAAACAAACCGGTGAGCATCTTCGAATCATCATACGAAGTTGTTGTACTCGTCATTTTTATTCCTTTGATTAATACAATTCACGGAAACAACTGCCCGCCCTAAAGCAGGCACCCCCCTTAGTGTTTGCTGACTGAATCTTTTACAATTTCTTTAGCATCGCCATACGCTTTTTCAGTTTTACCAGCGACTTGTTTTTGCAACCCCTTGGCTTGCTGCGTTTTGCTGCCGACCAACTTGCCAGCACCTTCTTGAACTTTGCCTGCGATCTCTTTGGTAACACCTTTGACTTGGTCTTTATTCATGATTGCTTCTCCTATGAGGAATGAATACTACGATCGATACTTCTGATATAAAAAACCGTTTTTCTCAACAAGAAATTTTCAGCAGCACTTCACTACCGCGGATGACACAACTTCCACACAAAGAACTTAATACCGCCATTACTCCATTACCTAAAACATCAATATCGTTTCCAGCAGAGCTAATCACTTGCTTACCTGCTTTCCACTCCCCTGCCGTTGATCAACCGACTGCACGGCAACTTCCTCTTTAACAACATGCAGTTCAGTACCACGCTTCCCAGGCCTTCCCCTCATCGGGGCACTTACTTATGTCTATGGGGTGAAGTTGGATCCACTGTATCGAAAGATTTTTCATTCATCGGTACGTTAACTAACACATGGCCTCATTTTATTTATTTAGTCGACAGTGCATCATCCGATTGACCATAACGATGTCGATCGGCCACCGGCAGCGAAATAGAATAGAAGATCAAGAAGCGCCAACGTACAACTGAGAGGTACTCCAACCCCTCCCAAACTAGGGGAAGGCCGACATTTAAGTACCTTGACGAGTGGCAGAGAAGCCTATGAAGTGCAGCAGGAAATTACTAATGATCTACTAATTTTTACGTGGAAATAACTTTCGAATGGGCCGCACATACTTGCAAAATAGAGATGTTTGCATTCTGGGTGAACCCGGCGCGCGGATATGCGCAAAACAAAGAAAATGATTGGTTGTTACACAGGTTAGTCCATAGATGCTCAAGCCTGACTACTGCTCCGTTATGACCTTGCGCCCACAAAAGTGCGACCATCTCACCAAATGCCCGTACGTTACGCCCATTACTCTTTGCCCGTTCAATGACCTCGGTAACCACTTCTGTAAATAACAGGTCATCCGGCCAGCCATTCACCATAAACTTCCTGAGCATCTCTTCGGCATCCAACGCAATATAGTGGTTTTTGATACGCGCGTCTTCTGGATCAACGCCATTGCGACGCATCTTGTCCTCTAATGCGCGCAAGTGAAGAGGTGTCGCAATGACGATGGCAGTATCGCCAACTTCCAGTCCGCCGCGAATGAAACCCTCCAGCGTGTCTATGAATACGTCTTCGTGGTCATAGATTTGAACAAAATGTTCGCACGCGGCCATTTCACCCCAAAAAACATCGACGCGCTTTCTGTCAATAATTTTATCTGATTTCATGAAATATCCATTGTACAAAGATCCTGCAGAACGATGCTCCCAACATCTGGAAAACACCGGCGATTATTAAATAATGGAAAATTTTCTCAACATAAGAATCCGTTCTCCTTACATTTATGATGCCTACTTCTCAATAAAAAATATTTTATTAGCTATCCCATCAATATTTTTGAGATGACTTACAAGATAGACCTGCATATTTAAGTGATGTCGTAGAAATTTGGAGGCCGGGCAATCGCACTGTAGAGTGACTCCCTTTACAGTAATTTCAGGACACTTTATGATCCCCTTGCAACAATCTGTCATATTCTTTTTTTACGCTTGAATAGCACTCGCATGCACGTAACTCAAGTCCCTTCCGGTTTGAGACAGTGATGTGGCCACGGGTGTAATTGATCACCTTGTTATCCTGCAGATTGCCGGCCGCTTCAGCGATACTTTCTCTGCGCACACCCAATGATTTTGCAATTAATTCCTGTGTCATATTCAGCTCATTAGAGGGCAGTCTATCCAGGCTTAACAAGAGCAAACGACATAATTGTTGCCCTATACTGTGATGACGATTACATACTGCAATTTGCGACATTTGGGTAATCAACGCTTGCGTATATCGCAGCAAGGACTGCTGCAAAACCTCACCCCGTTTAAATTCCTGGGCAAGAATAACGGCTGGAATACGAAAACCATACCCAGCACTTTTTACCATTCCCCGATTGAGACTGGCACCTCCTCCCATAAAAGCATTAACTCCAACTAATCCTTCATTGCCGATCACGGCGGTTTCCAATAAAGCGCCGCCCTTTGTCTGGTACATGACGGAAACGATACTACTGGTAGGAAAATAAGCGTCTGCGATCCCTATACTTTCTTTACAGACGAGCATTTCAAGCGGCATGCAGACAAATTCGAGGTGAGGCAAAAGTCGTTGATATTCTTCTTCAGGAAGGCCCGCCAGCAAACTGTTTTGCTTTGGGTTATGACCGTACAAACCAAGTATCTGGACCGGTTGAGTACGTGGAGGAGCTGGTTGGGAAAGACGCCGAATGGCTTTTAGTGACGGCATAGCGGTTGGCTTAACCAAATTTTTGCTAATGGGGTTATCACATCTATTCAGCGCTGCTCGCATAATTACTCCGGTAGAATTTCAATCGGACATCTAATTTCCCGATAATTACATGATTGAATTATTTTAAGCATCAGTGCCTTCCCGATTCATTTGTAGGAATCCGCTGACAATAGTACTGCCTCCTTCACCTTCCACCCCCAACAAACTTCGCGACTTCCTACACGACATTGAGTCGGTGTCCTATCCGACGATTCTCTCTACTCTGCTACGATCATCCTCAATAAGTAATGTGAGTCAGGCATGAGAAAAAAGTCTCTTGGAAAGTCTATTGAAATTTATTTTTCGACTGGAAAGCGATGTGATCCTGAGTTAAAAATTTAAGGAGATTACAATGAACCTATACCAACTTAGCGGAGCAATTATTTTTCTCAATGGAATAATTCAAGAGGCTATCGGTAGATTCCTGGGCGCGCAACACATGGAGTTACATGGACATGCGCGCAAAATTGTTGGCAAATCAAAAATGGCGATCGGTGACGCACAGCGGATAATTCAACGTTACATAAAAAGAAGGGAACGGAAAATCCCGCAATTTCCGATGTGAGGAAAGTAATTTAAAACGTACTCGTACCCCTCGGCTCCAGACGAGGAGTACGACCATAAAAATGAGAGGGAAACAATGACATTAAAGAACGGACTACTGCTCGCCATCGGCATTTCTGGGTTAACTTTGTTTGTCCTCACGGAAAAAGTACGGCAACGTAATCGTCTATACGAAAAAAAATTGCGCGCAAAAGAAATTAATGTATGGGAAAGTGAAGGCGGTCATTTCCCCACGAAGATACCCACTGCAAAGAATTCAGAAGCACATTGATACGCACCTCCTGTAAACGCTATCAACATAGAAAAATAAAAAATACATCTGATTGAGGAGTCAATTCATGTCGTACCATTTTTGTTGTCTGCACAAATAAAAGAAATGGGGAAATATCAAGCGGGAACCCCCAGGGTTGAGTCTCATCAAAGCGCGTCTCGAAATCCGTTACGTGTGTTTTTGGTCGAAGATTCTCTGGTGCTGCAAGAATTGATAATCGAATCCTTAAAAGCCATCCCAGGCATCGTTTTGGTAGGCATGTCAGAAACTGAAAACGATGCGATTCAAAAATTAATTATTGCCGATTGTGATGTGCTTATTGTCGATATACAGCTCAAGCAAGGTAATGGAATTAATCTCCTGCGTAGACTGGAACCTCTTGAAAAGAAAATTTTGAAAATCGTTTTCAGCAATCATGTAAGTTCAACTTACCGGCGGCTATGTGATCAATATGGCGTGGAATTTTTTTTCGATAAGACATCTGAATTTTCGAGGTTGTGTATGGTGCTTACCGAGTTGAGCGGCCACGCAACGCATTGATGCTGTGGTGGAGCGCGAGTGAAATCGGGCTACAATTTTATGTGGGCTTCAATAGACCTGCAGCATGAGAATTTTTAGGCGATAGGTGCGGCATTGCCGTAGGTAAAAACAGATAAACGGGGGTGGGTAAGAAAAAATTATTTCCTCGATTTTTTCTTATGCCCGTACTTTGCGCAATTATCACATTAGTGCAAAGAATAATTATGAAGGAATAACTATGAATAATAGGTATTCCCCACTTGGCTAAATCACACAATAATCCACACATATTGAATTGATTGCAGCACCCGAGGAAGCTCTTGCTAGTATGTTGATGGATTCATTGCCGTATCTCAGGAGATCATGATTGATTAATGCTAAAAAATTCCGCATTCTTTTAATAGACGATAGCGAAGATTCAAACGAATCGACGGCTGAATTACTCCGGTGTTTTGATTATGATGCCCGGACAGCGAGCAATGGAACAGAAGGCATTAAATTAGCCTCCGAATTCCAGCCGCACTTGATCCTGTCCGATATTGGGTTGCCCGATATAGATGGGTATGAATTGCCTATCTTGTTACAGCAGGCCGCAACGCAAACCAGACCTATTATTGCTGCCATGACAGGATTTGGTTATCCAAGCGACTGTGCTCGATCCAGGAGCGCAGGCTTCGATGCCCATTTTATTAAGCCAATCGATGCGCAAAGCTTGCTCGATTTTGTTGCACAACAAGTTGTCGCGTATCAAACCAACGCCCCAACTTAAGCACTCATTGATCCACTTTCGGCTTCGGAGATTCTTGCACTAAGCCAAATACCATACTTCCCAGTTCAACCGCAGACACCGGTTTGGTCATGACGGCACTAAACCCAGCGGCGCGGGCCAATCGGATTTGGCCGAGATCGGAAAAAGCAGTCAAGGCAATAGCGGGAATTTTTGCCCGATCAGCATTTTTGAAAGACCGGATGCGCTCGATCAGGGTGATGCCATCCAACCCAGGCATGGCTATATCAGAAATTAATATATCAAAACGTTCGGCCTCAATGCGCGCCAATACGTCAATGGACGATGCGAGTATTTCTACGTTGGCACCAAATTCTTGCAATATTTTTCCCGTCAGACTGCGGGCGTCTGTATCGTCGTCGATGGTAAGTATTCTCAAGCCGCTTAGGTCAATGCCCGCACTCTGTGTAATGCGATCTTCAAAACCCGAGGTGGGGAAAGCATGGGTCCGTGCATGCGGCAGTTTTGCCATAAAACTGGTACCCAATCCCAGCCCATCGCTGGCGACTGAAATTTTTCCACCATGCATCTCAACAAATTGTTTTGCAATCGCCAGGCCCAATCCGAGACCACCATATTTCCGGCGCAATGATGCGTCGGCTTGTCGGAAACGGTCGAATACATAGGGGAGAAAATCCGCTTCAATCCCTAAGCCCGTGTCGGTAATTGATACGTGGACAAAGTGATCATCGCTATTTGCATTGATGGTGATTACGCCCCCTTCCGGCGTAAATTTAACTGCATTGCATAACAAGTTCCAGAACACTTGTCGTAAGCGCGCCGAATCGCCATTCACTATTTCTTTCACGTTAATGTGTGATTGAATCTGGATATTTTTTTGCTGCGCGAGTGGCTCTACCGTTTCACGCGCGCGCTCAATCACCTCTTTCAAATCGACGAGTTCCATGTGCAATACGAGCTTTCCCGCGACGATGGAACTGGTATCCAGAAGTTCGCTGATCAGATTAGCTTGCGATTTTGCGTTACGGATAATCGCGTCAATCCCTTTAAGTAAGGTCGGTTCATTCACCGCCTTGATTCGCAGCACTTCCGCCCAACCGAGCACAGCATTGAGAGGGGTCCGCAGCTCGTGACTGACGGTAGCGATAAACTCATCCTTACGGCGGTCGGCAACGCGCAATTTATTTTCAGCCTCGCGCCTATAGCTGAGCTCGCGCTTGGCACGTTCATAGGAAACCAGCATATCCTGGTACTGCTTGTCGGTTCTTAACCTCTCGTTTGCTTGGACTTCGTTGGCCTCCGGCACAATAAGGCTCACTAGCAACCGTTCGTCCGCCAGTTTTTGGGCTAAAAATGGCAGTAATATTTGCAAGGAATTAATCGCTTCCTGGTTTTCTTCGCCGCCCACCAACACCAAAACGCATCGCGGGTAGTCCGCATCGCCCAACCCAACCACCCGTACTTGCCGGCCCGTGTCTGGATCTGGCAAATTGGCCGATGACATCCCTGGCTCACTACACTGGGCCAGAAATGCCTGCCACTCAGCCGTATCAGTCCATGTAGTCGTCAGACCGGGACAGATTAAGAAGGCCTGCTTTTCTGGGTCCCTATCGAAAATAAGAATAGCGTTGAGTTTGAGGTACTGGGCAAGGGTGCGCACACCGGCCTGCCTGTTTTCAGGATTTTGCATCCCCGCAAACAAGGAAATTAATTGCGCCGAAACCATATGCAGGCCTTTATTCGTCACATTAGTGAAACCTCTGCACACCCGGCTGCGCGGCAAAATCTTGAACCTGCGTGCTCACCGTACAGTCGACCGGTTGCGCTTATCGCTCCCCTATTTCGCCGCGCAGCACAGGTTGTGCAGAGGTCTCTTAATTGGAATAACAAAAGATAAATCACCAATTTTCAACGTTTAATTGTAAGGGATTCCACTATGGCATCTGGGGAATTTTGCGCTATATGTGGGTTCCCTAACATAGGGAGCATTTTTGGCAGAATTATCCGTCCTTCCATAGATAAAAAATCGTCATTGAATGCTATATTCATTACTGCAAATAAACTTCCCCTCTACTGAAAATAGACAACGATTCTTAAAGTTGGATGCACCTGTGCCGTTGCAAATGTCTTGCGACGTGCTATGTGTTCTTGCTTGCGCAATTTAGACTAATTGGATGTTCAGGAGGAAATGGTTTTTCAACTTCTCAAATTTGATCGGATAGTACATGGCAACTCCAGCCACCGCATCTAATTCACTCGCTGGTTCACTCGATCTGAATGTTTTGCTCACCACCCTAAAAGCCTACCGCAATGGCAATTTTTCCGTTCGCGCGCCTAGCGACTGGACCGGCGTCCCCGGAAAAATTGCGGATACGCTTAATGAAATTATTGAGATGGCTAGTGATACCACCGCCGAGTTCGAGCGCGTCGCACGTCTCGTCGGTAAGCAGGGCAAGGTCGGCGAACGTATCGAATTGCCGATGATGAAAGGCTCGTGGCAGAAGCTGATCGAATCGAGCAATGCCCTTGCCAATGATCTGGTTTCTCCAATGAACGAGATGATCCGGGTAATCGGTTCTGTGGCTGAGGGTAACCTCAGCCAGCAAGTGCCAATGGAAATTGACGGTTTGAAGCTGCGCGGCCAATTCCTCAAATCGGCTGAAATCGTGAATACGATGGTGGCCCGGCTGGGGTCATTTGCCTCTGAAGTAACGCGAGTGGCGCGTGAAGTTGGTACCGAAGGGATTCTCGGCGGTCAGGCCGAAGTGAAAGGCGTGTCCGGTACGTGGAAAGACTTGACCGATTCGGTCAACGGCATGGCGGCTAACTTAACCACCCAGATGCGCAATATTGCTTACGTCACCACGGCCGTGGCAAAAGGTGATCTGGGAAAAACCATCACAGTAGAAGCCAAGGGCGAAATTCTCGAACTCAAAAATACCATCAATACCATGGTGGACCAGCTTTCGTCATTCGCCGCAGAGGTCACCCGCGTTGCGCGCGAAGTGGGCACCGAAGGAAAATTGGGCGGGCAGGCGGAAGTAGCCGGTGTATCCGGCACCTGGCGCGATTTGACCGAATCCGTCAACGGCATGGCGGCCAACTTGACAACCCAAGTGCGTAACATTGCCGACGTAACGACCGCCGTGGCCAACGGCGACTTGTCGCGCAAGATTACTGCGGAAGCCAAGGGCGAAATTTTGCAGTTGAAAGAAACCGTGAACACCATGGTCGATCAGCTTTCCACGTTTGCCGATGAAGTAACACGGGTGGCGCGTGAGGTGGGTACCGAAGGTAAACTGGGTGGGCAGGCCGAGGTGCGCGGCGTGTCCGGCACCTGGCGCGACTTGACCGAATCGGTCAACGGCATGGCGTCCAACTTAACCGGGCAGGTACGTAACATTGCGCAGGTGACCACGGCGGTGGCGCGGGGTGACCTGGGCAAGAAAATTACGGTGGATGCCAAAGGCGAAATTCTCGAATTAAAAAATACCATCAACATCATGGTGGATCAACTTTCCTCCTTCGCGGCGGAGGTCACGCGGGTAGCGCTGGAAGTGGGTACGGAAGGAAAACTAGGCGGTCAGGCCGAAGTGAAAGGCGTATCTGGTACCTGGAAAGATTTGACTGAGTCAGTCAACGGCATGGCGGCCAACTTGACGACACAAGTGCGTAACATTGCCGACGTAACGACGGCGGTGGCCAACGGCGACTTGGGCCGAAAAATTACAGCGGAAGCGAAAGGCGAAATCCTTGAGCTCAAAGACACGATTAACACTATGGTGGATCAGTTGTCCACTTTTGCGGCCGAGGTAACCCGGGTGGCGCGTGAGGTCGGTACCGACGGTAAACTGGGCGGGCAGGCCGAGGTCGAAGACGTGTCTGGTACGTGGCGCGATTTAACCGAATCGGTCAACGGGATGGCAGCTAACTTGACCAACCAGGTGCGTAACATCGCCCAGGTGACCACGGCGGTGGCGCGGGGTGATTTGAGTAAAAAAATTACCGTGGAAGCGAAGGGCGAAATTCTGGAATTAAAGAGCACCGTGAACATCATGGTGGATCAGCTCTCCTCCTTCGCAGCGGAAGTAACCCGGGTGGCGCGTGAGGTCGGTACCGACGGTAAGCTGGGCGGTCAGGCAGAAGTATCCGGTGTATCGGGTACCTGGAAGGATCTGACCGATTCGGTCAATGGTATGGCGGCCAACCTGACTAACCAGGTGCGTAACATTGCCGACGTGACGACTGCGGTGGCCAACGGCGACCTGTCGCGCAAAATTACGGCAGAAGCCAAAGGCGAAATTCTGCAGTTGAAAGAAACCATCAACACCATGGTGGATCAGCTGTCCACCTTTGCGGACGAAGTAACCCGGGTGGCGCGTGAGGTCGGTACCGACGGTAAGCTGGGCGGTCAGGCAAAGGTGTCCGGCGTGGGCGGCACCTGGAAGGATTTAACCGATTCCGTCAATAGTATGGCGGCCAACTTGACCAACCAGGTACGCAATATCGCCGACGTAACGACCGCTGTGGCAAAGGGTGATCTGGGTCGCAAGATCACGGTGGAGGCCAAAGGCGAAATCATGGAACTGAAGAACACCATCAACACGATGGTGGATCAGCTCTCGACCTTTGCTGACGAAGTTACTCGTGTTGCGCGCGAAGTCGGTACCGAAGGCAAGTTGGGCGGCCAAGGCCAGGTGCCAGGCGTTGCGGGTACCTGGAAAGACTTGACCGACTCGGTCAACATGATGGCGTCCAACCTGACCAGCCAGGTGCGCAATATCGCGCAGGTGACCACGGCGGTGGCGAACGGCGACCTGACCAAGAAAATTACCGTGGATGCGCGCGGCGAGATCATGGAACTGAAGAACACCATCAACATCATGGTGGATCAACTCTCCACTTTTGGCGCGGAAGTAACGCGGGTAGCACGAGAGGTGGGGACAGAAGGTAAGCTGGGTGGTCAAGCGGAAGTGGCCGGTGTGTCCGGCACCTGGAAAGATCTGACCGATTCGGTGAACGGCATGGCATCGAATTTGACGGCGCAGGTGCGTAACGTGGCTGAGGTGACCATCGCGGTAGCGAACGGCGACTTGTCGCGAAAAATTACCGTGGACGTACGCGGTGAGTTTTTACGATTAAAAGAAACCATCAACACCATGGTGGATCAATTGCGCTCCTTCGGTTCCGAAGTCACCCGGGTGGCCCGTGAGGTGGGTATCGAAGGTAAGTTGGGCGGTCAGGCTTACGTGACCGGCGTGGCAGGAACGTGGAAAGATTTGACCGATTCGGTCAACATGATGGCGTCCAACCTGACCAACCAGGTGCGTAATATTGCGCAGGTGACGACGGCGGTGGCCAACGGCGACCTGGGTAAAAAAATTACGGTGGATGTAAAGGGCGAAATTCTCGAACTGAAAAACACCGTCAACACCATGGTGGATCAACTCAACTCCTTCGCGGCGGAAGTCACGCGGGTGGCGCGTGAGGTCGGCACCGAAGGTAAGTTGGGCGGTCAGGCGGAAGTGCGGGGCGTATCAGGCACATGGAAAGATTTGACCGAAAACGTCAACTTCATGGCGGCCAACCTGACCAATCAGGTACGTGGTATCGCGAAGGTCGTTACCGCAGTGGCGAACGGCGACATGAAGAAAAAACTGACGGTCGAAGCGAAAGGGGAAATTGCCGAACTAGCCGACACTATCAACAACATGACCGATACGCTGGCGCTGTTCTCCGATCAGGTAACGTCGGTAGCGCGCGAGGTAGGCGTGGAAGGAAAACTAGGCGGACAAGCAAACGTGCCGGGCGCGGCAGGAACCTGGCGCGACCTGACCGATAACGTGAATGGACTGGCAGCGAACCTAACCAACCAGGTACGCGCAATTGCCGATGTGGCCACGGCTGTGACCAAGGGTGACCTGACGCGTAACGTCCAGGTAGAAGCAAAGGGCGAGGTTGCCGAACTTAAAGATAACGTGAACGAGATGATTCGCAACCTGCGCGAAACCACGCGTCAGAATGCGGAGCAGGACTGGCTCAAAACCAATCTGGCGAAATTTACCCGCTTGCTGCAAGGTCAGCGCGATCTGGCTGCGGTGTCAAAAATGGTATTGTCAGAACTGGCCCCCCTGATCAACGCCCAACATGGCGTGTTTTACATGATGGACGAAAGCCAACTCGACAATCCAAAACTTAAATTACTTTCGGCTTACGCTTATAAAGAAAGCGAAAATCTCAACAATGAATGGCGCCTCGGCGAAGGGCTAATCGGCCAATGCGCTTACGAAAAACGTCGTATTCTTTTAACCAATGTGCCCACCGATTATGTCGCCATCACATCGGGCCTGGGTGCCGCCAAACCATTAAATATCATTGTCTTGCCTATCGTGTTTGAAGGTAAGGTCAAAGCAGTGGTCGAGATGTCGTCATTTACGCTCTACAGCACGATTCACCAAACTTTCCTTGACCAGCTGGCCGAATCGATCGGGATTGTATTGAACACGATCGAAGCGAACATGCGTACAGAAGCTTTGCTGAAACAATCGCAATCACTAGCGCAGGAACTGCAAAGCCAACAGGAAGAACTACGCCAGACCAACGAAGAGTTGGAAGACAAGGCCGGTCTGCTGGAAGAACAAAAAGCCGAAGTAGAACGCAAAAACCGTGAGGTAGAAATTACCAAGTTATCGCTGGAGGAAAAAGCCGAGCAACTCACCTTGACATCGAAATATAAATCCGAATTCCTGTCCAGCATGTCACACGAATTGCGCACACCACTCAACAGTCTGCTCATTCTGGCGCAGCAACTCAGCGACAACATCGATAAAAATCTGAGCGCCAAACAAGTCGAGTACGCCAATACGATTCGTGGTTCGGGCAAGGATCTGCTGGGTTTGATCAACGAAATTCTTGATTTATCAAAAATCGAATCTGGTACGGTGACCCTCGATGTGGCGGAAGTCCAATTCAATAGTCTGCATGACCAGATAGAACGTACTTTCCGTCCTGTTGCCGAAAACCGGGGACTGGGTTTCACCGTCGATATGGCTAACAACCTGCCAAGCTCTACCTGGACCGATGAAAAGCGTCTGCTGCAGGTGGTCAAGAACCTGCTCTCTAACGCATTCAAGTTTACTGAAAAAGGGGGCGTCCGCATCAAAATAGAACAAACCCTATCGGGATGGAGTGTCGATCATGTCGGCTTGAACCGTGCCGATACCGTCATTTCATTTGCAGTGACGGATACCGGAATCGGTGTTTCTGCCGATAAACAAAAGCTCATTTTCGAAGCCTTCCAGCAAGCGGATACAGGAACCTCACGTAAATATGGCGGCACTGGTCTGGGGCTGTCGATTAGCCGTGAATTGGCCCGATTGTTAGGCGGAGAGTTACGTCTGGTTTCCAGCGAGATCGGCAAAGGCAGTACGTTTGCCTTATTTGTACCCCTTCACGCATTCGATGCCGCACGTGACATGGCTGCCGAGATTTCTACGGAGCATGAATTCAAACGTCTCAAGCGAGACACCACAGTACCGCCCATCACAACACAAATTGTGGATGATCGGGACAGCATCAGGCCGGATGATCGCGTGTTGCTGATAGTGGAAAATGACGTCAAGTTTGCCAACATCCTGCTCGCTGCTGCAAGAGATAAAGGTTTCTGCGGCATCGTTGCTACGCGTGGCATCGAAGCGCTGGAGTTAGTCGAACGATTCCAGCCAACGGCAATCACGCTGGATCTTCACTTGCCCGATATCGATGGCTGGTCGGTCCTGGAGCGTATTAAACGTAATGCCGCTACTCGCCATATTCCTGTGGAAATTATTTCTACGGAAGATGACCGGACGCGTGGATTGCGTTACGGTGCCTTCGAGTATTTAGTCAAGCCGGTGACTGCGGATGAAATCCAAAATACCTTGGTGGGCATCATCAAATTTTCTGAACGCAAAGTAAAAAACCTGCTGGTAGCCTATGGCAGCGAAACTTATCACAGAACTATAGTCGAATTGATAGGCCACGATGACGTCAATATAAAGGCAGTTGGCAGCGGCAAGGACGCCTTGACCGCACTCAGAAAAAAACGTTACGACTGTATGATCCTCGATATTAATTTACACGATATGCCCGGGACTGAGGTGCTGGTTGCCATTCACTCCAATGACTTGACCCGCGAGTTGCCGGTGGTGGTATACACCAGTGGTGAAGTGCTGAAATCTGATCAAGAGAAAATTCGCTACCTGATCGGCAAAGGCGTCGTGAAAGAAGTGCAATCGCCCGAGAGGTTGCTCGACGAAACCTCCTTGTTCTTGCATCGTTCGGTCGCAGCAATGCCCGAAGCGCAGCGTCACATGCTGGAAATGCTATATCAAGGTTCCGATAGCCTGGGGGGAAAACGGGTGCTGGTGGTCGATGATGATGTACGCAACATTTTTGCACTCACCAGTGTGCTTGAGCGCAACAAAATGGATGTCCTCTCAGCCGAAAATGGGCGCACTGCAATTGAATTACTCAAACAGAATCCAACGATTGATATCGTGTTGATGGATATCATGATGCCGGAGATGGACGGTTTTGAAACCATGCGACAGATCCGCACCATTCAAGAATTCGAAGCCTTGCCGATGATCGCGCTGACTGCCAAGGCCATGAAGGGAGATCGTGAAAAATGCATTGAAGCGGGCGCGTCGGAATATGTGAGTAAACCCGTCGATACCGACCAGTTACTTTCATTGATGAGGATATGGTTGTATCGCTAGACCGAGCATTGCATCGGCCGCTCCCCCTCGAAGGTGAGTATCGGAACCTATTAAAAAATACAAACGCATGAATGCAAGCATAACAAAACAAAAAGATCACCCGTCCGGGTGGGAAGTAGCCGACATATCCCGGCCGTCGATATCGCCTGACGGTGTGCCCGCTTCCATTCTCATCGTCGACGATACAGCGGCTAAACGAGAAGCGATTACAGCCGTGGTATCTAGCATGGGACTGGACGTGACGACTGCAAACTCCGGGCGCGACGCTTTGCGGGAACTCTTGAAACGTGACTTCGCACTGATTTTGCTGGATGTGAAAATGCCCGTTATGGATGGCTTCGAAACCGCAACTTTGATACAAGGTCGCCCCCGTTCGGCCCTGACGCCGATTATCTTTATCACGGCCGAGGCAGGATCAGATTCCGAACGTTTTAAAGGCTACTCCTCGGGCGCAGTAGATTATCTTTTTTCTCCGATTGTGCCGGAAGTCCTGCGTGCAAAGGTGAAGGTATTTGTCGATCTGTTTTATCTTCAGCGCAAACTAATTCTTCAGACAGAGCAACTACAAAAAAACCAGGAAGCCATTGCCCTTCAAAATCTGCAGCTAGAACAGGCTTCTTCGACCAAATCTGTTTTCTTGGCTAATATGTCGCATGAGTTACGCACGCCTTTGAACGCCATCATTGGCTTTACCGGAACCTTGTTGATGCAGTTGGCCGGACCATTGAATGAAGACCAGGATGCGCAATTAAAAATTGTACGTTCCAGCGCCCGCCATTTGCTGTCAATTATCAATGATCTGCTCGACGTCGCCAAGATCGAATCGGGAAAAATAGAATTAACGCCCGAGCCAGTCGTTTGCCAACAGGTGGCACATCAGATTATTGAAACACTGCGTCCGATGGCGGCGGAAAAGAGTCTCGCATGCCGGGTGGAGACGACTACGCAAGAGATTGTGGTTCAAGCAAACCGACGCGCCATTCATCAGATCTTACTTAACCTGGTCAACAATTCCATCAAGTTTACCGAGAATGGGGAAATACTGATCAATCTGTCCCAGCGTAAGGAAGGTGATCACTTGATTACGGAAATCAAGGTCGCAGATACCGGCATTGGCATTAAAACAGAAGACCACGCTAAGTTATTCCAAGCGTTTGCACAGATCGACGATACGTCTACCCGCTCTTTTGATGGCACCGGTCTAGGCCTCTATTTGAGTAAAAAATTAGCCCAATTAATGGGGGGAGATTTATCCCTCCAAAGCGAATACGGCAAGGGAAGCACTTTCACGTTAACGTTGAAAGAGAAAGCGTAATCATGTCCCGCTTGGCCTTCACGTACGTTAGGAAATCATAAGAGTGGCTGCGCATATCCTCATCATCGAAGACAATAAAGCCAGCATGGATTTATTGACCCTCCTGCTCAAGGCATATGGTCACTCGGTGATTCAAGCAGAAGATGGAGAACGTGGCCTGGCATTGGCTGCCCAAGAAATGCCCGACCTTATACTGTGTGATATCCATCTGCCTAAAATGGATGGTTATGCGGTTGTGCGTACCTTGAAAAACGACTTGCGCCTGCGACACATCCCGATTATTTCTGTTACCGCACTTGCCATGGCGGGAGATTGCGAAAAATTGCTCGCGGAAGGCTTTAATGGCTATATCAGCAAACCGATTGAACCAGAGAATTTCATTGGAGAAATCGAGGAAATGTTACCGCCCTACAAGCGATCTCCAGGTCTGCAAAAAACCATTCTTTCCGTACAGACAGCTCCCATAATACAGATAGCGCCGACGTACACGAAGGTACTCGTAGTGGACGATAGCGCAGTCAACAGGGATCTTCTTCGTGTCACACTAGAACCCTCTGGTTATGATTTGACGGTGGTTGCCGATGTACAAGACGGGCTGACCTGCGCCAAAGCGTCACACTATGATTTGATTATCAGCGACGTACATATGCCGGATGAAGATGGATTTATTTTTCTCGACATGGTGAAGAAAGATCCCCTGCTGCATCCTATTCCCTTTATGTTGATCAGTTCGACGTCCGATAGCGAAGCCGATTCTCGACGCGCGAAAGCTGCGGGAGCCGCCTGTTTTATTCGCCGTCCCATAGAGCCCCACATCTTGCTGGAACATATTTCCGCTTGTTTAAAAAGGCCGCAAAATATACCAGAAAACGGAGGGGCGGATGGCAACCATTCTCATCGTTGACGACCACGCGATTAACCGCCGCTTTCTGCTCACTTTACTCGGCTATGGCGGACATCGCTTACTCGAGGCGACAGAGGGCGCTTCTGCGCTAAACATCGTGCGTACTGAACTGCCCGATCTTGTCATCACCGATATTCTGATGCCGAATATGGATGGTTATGAACTCGTTACCCACATGCGAGCGCATCCTTCAATGGCTAAAATCCCCGTGATTTTCTACACAGCCAGCTATCGTGCGCGGGAAGCCTATTCAATGGCCGAGGCTTGCGGTGTGCAATGGGTGCTTGCCAAGCCGGCCGAACCAGAACTTATTTTGCAAACCGTTCAGGAAGCGCTGGGAAGCGCACAAGAAAAAAATGTATCGCCCTATCTTTCCGCTTCGATTGAGGCCGATAAATTTTCTGCGATTAACGATCAGTTGCGCGAATATCTAGGTGAGTTAGGAGATGGCAGCGACCAGTTGGTGCAGTTCGGTTCTGCAGGCGAAGCCGTCAGTAATACGGGAAGTGACGCAGGAAGTGCTGTGTCAACAACACAGCGCGGTAACTTACGCACCATTGCGCAAAAACTGAGCGGTTCTCTCGGTAGCCTGCAAGAAATTAGCATGCGCCTGACCCAATTAATTGAGCTTGGCCTAGATCTCGCTGCCGAGCGTGATTCGGGACGCATGCTTGAAATACTTTGCCGTGCAGCGCACAGTATTTGCGGCGCCAAATATGCCGTGGCGACCATATTGGAAGATGATGGAAAAACCATCGGCCTGTGCTTTACGCGCGGCATGGAAATCAGCATGGTCTCGGAATTTCGGGCCATGCTGTCCCAAGCAGGCGTGCTTGGAAAAATGCTGAGGGAACGCACGCCCATCCGACTCAACGACTTGAAAAACGGCGCCCACGGCAACATGACGCCACTTGGTTTGCCGTTATCCCATCCACCCATCAATTGTTTTCTCGGCATTCCCTTGTGTTCCAAAGAACGTACCCTCGGTTGGCTTTACCTTGCCGACAAAACCAACTTGGAGGACTTTAGCGAAGTAGACGAGCAGGTAGTGGCAACCATCGCATCGCAAATGGTAGCGGCCTACGAAAACCTGAACCTGTATGACGAAGCGCATCAACATCGCGCGCAACTCCAAATGGAAATGGCAGAACGTCGGGTCGCTCAAGAAGCGCTCCGTAGAAATCTTGTCGCCCGCACTGTCATGGCCGAGTGCAATCGTGTGTTGGTTCACGCCGATAATGAGATGGCATTGCTCAGTGAAATGTGCCTGACTATTGTCGCCACTGGCGGCTACTCTTTAGCCTGGATCGGGTACGTAGATGAAGCTAAGGAAGAAACCCATAAAGAGACTGACGAAGGGATACCACGCAAACAGGGCCGTGGTGAAGTCCGGCTCGTGGCCCAAGCAGGACTCCCCCATATTTTTGATAATCAATTCTCAAGCCATTGGATCGAAAGCAAGCAAGGCAGGTTTCCGGCCGAGGTAGCTATCGATACATCGTGCCCCTATCGGACCTGGGACCAGCCGGAGAATCCGGCATTAGCGCAGTGGCAGGCACTCGCTACTTCACATGGCTACCGTTCCGCATTTTCTGTACCGATCAAGGAGGGGACCCGCATATTCGGCGCCCTGACCATTTTCGAGAGTGAACCAAACCGGTTTACAACCGAAGAAATCGCGATGCTGACGGAGTTAGCCGGTGACATTGCGTATGGCGCTGTCAGCTTGAGAACGCGTCGCGCACGCGAGATAGCCGAACAAAATTTGGTGGCTGCACAGGAAAAGCTCACCAGCATCCTCAGTTCCATCGACAATATCGTGTGGTCGCTATCGAAAAATGAATTTTTGTATATCAGCCCAATTGCCGAGAAAATATTTGGATATCCGCTTCAGGCATTTTATGAAAACCGGGATTTGTGGTTTGAATGTATTCATCCCGATGACCAGCAACGCGTACGAGAATCCATGGCTACGCTGCGGGAACACGGCACGGTAACCAGGGAATATCGTATCCTGCGTCAGGATGGCGATTTACGCTGGCTCGAAGACAGAACCAAAGCCATACACGATGCAAACGGAAAACTGGTTCGACTAGATGGTGTGGCCAGTGACATCACTGAACGCAAGGCCTATGAGGCGCGCATTGAGCAATTGGCGACACACGATCCCCTGACCAATCTGGCTAATCGTAATTTGCTCCAGGATCGCTTATCCCAGGCGCTCGCGATGGCGCGGCGATCGCAACGTCTGCTGGCCTTATTGTTTATCGACCTTGATCGCTTCAAGGATATCAATGACAGCCTGGGCCATACGCTTGGAGACGCGTTGCTGGTCGCGGTGGCAGCAAGATTGCGCAGCGTGGTGCGTGAAGGTGACACCGTGGCACGACCGGGCGGCGACGAGTTCATCGTGCTATTGCCCGATATCGGCGACATGGAAACCTTGCGCATCATTGCAGAAAAACTTTTGCACTCCTTTGCAATCCCATTCACCTTAGGTGAGATTGAGCTACATGTGGGTGCCAGCATTGGCGTAAGCGTCTTCCCGAAAGATGGGCAAGATATTGAAACCTTACTGAGAAATACGGACACTGCCATGTACCGCGTGAAAGAAAAAGGCGGCAATGCGCTCCAGCATTACTCAGCGGATATGAGCGTACAGGCGATGGAGCGCATGGCGCTTGAAAATGGATTACATCACGCGGTGGAACGCCAGGAATTCGAACTGTACTACCAACCTAAAGTTAATCTCACTAGCGGAAAAATCATCGGTTGCGAAGCCTTGATCCGCTGGCACCATCCTGATCTGGGCATGATTCTTCCCGGCCGATTTATTAAAATCGCGGAAGAAGTAGGCCTGATCCCCTACATTGGCGAATGGGTATTGCGGACGGCATGCCTCCAGAATAAGGCGTGGCAAAACGAAGGCTTACCACCCATCAGCGTGTCCGTGAATCTTTCGGCCTGCCAGTTTGTGCGCGACGGCTTGGTGAGTGCTGTGACAAGTACCCTTCAACATTCGGGATTGGCCCCGCAATTTCTGGAGCTGGAATTGACGGAAGGATTGGTAATGCATAACGCCGAAATTTTTATCACTAAATTACAGGAATTAAAAGCGCTTGGCGTGCAATTATCGATTGATGATTTCGGCACTGGCTATTCCAGCTTAAGTTATCTGAAACGTTTCCCATTAGATCGCCTGAAAATTGACCAATCGTTTATACGAGATATTTCCACAGACGATGATGACGCCGCAATCACGCTTTCCATTATTTCCCTGGGGCATTGCCTTAACCTGAAAATCATTGCAGAAGGGGTAGAAACGGCAGAGCAATTAGCCTTCTTGCGCGCCCATGATTGTGATGAGATGCAGGGATATTATTTTAGTGTTCCTCTGACAGAGAAGGAATTTTCGGCATTGCTGCGAGAGGGAAAAATATTGGCGTAAAAATGAGGGATTCTGAAGACCTCACCTTGTTGCGCAACAACTTCGCTACCTGTAGATACCTCTGATATGCAACCCAACGACCAGCTATTCTTCCCTATGCGGATGTTCATCGCCACGCTCACTACGGTGGTAGTGTTCTTGATGGGCATCACATTATTTTTCTTCTTGCATTCAGAATGGGTCCCTCGCGCCCTCTTAATCAATTTCCCCTTCTTCATTGGGGCCATCGGTATGGGATTGGCAGCCAGCTCTTTATTTTTGCAGTGCCCTCTCTGCGGAACTGTAAAGCAACTGCCTTTGATTCAGGCGTTCGCACGCGGATTTTCCATCCTCGTCATTTTTGTGGGCTTATTCGCTTTGGCGCTCAATTCTCCCGCTGTCACGTCGATCATCGGCCAGGTAATACGACCTCTCCATGCCGACGGTGTGATGTCGCTCAATGCTTTATGTTTCGTATTAACTGGCCTGAGCCTATCGTTGCTCGACTTTCCCACAACCAATGACCACTATCCATCTGAATATTGTGCACTTGCCGTTTGGTGCATTATGTCCACGCTATTGATTGGCGATATTTACACCACTACTTCCACCACCCAATTTATACAATTTGCGAGCTCCTCCGCACTGTCTCCGCTTCTTTTTTTAGCGCTTTCAACGGGGATCCTATGGTCTCGACCGAGACACCGTTTGATGGCAATTTTTTTTAGTCGTGCGCCTGGCGGTCATTTGTTACGCCACCTTTTTCCAAGAGCGTTGGTGCTCCTGATTTTCCTCAATTTTCTGGTCGAGTGGGGTGCAGGTCAAGGATATTATGAACACAATAAAGTATCCCCTCTTATCACCGCAGTGGATGCAGGCGCATTATTCATATTGTTTTGGCGCACCGCTTTTTTTCTCAATCATGAAAATGAAATGCGCCGCCAAAGCGAAGCCGCCCTTGCCAAAAGCAATACCATGCTCAACATCGTCAATACATTTTGCGTAGAGCCGATTTTTGTCAAAGATTGTGAAGGCCGCATGATTTTTGCCAACCCGGCCGCATTAAATGTGATCGGCAAGAAAAATTCCGCTGTAATCGGATCCAAAAGCACAGAATTATTTTCTGATCCTGAAGACTGGACGGCGATCAATCAACATGATCGACTGGTACTTACTACCAACGAGGCCCACGCATTCGAAGAGATCATTCATTCGCCGACTGGAATCCGCATTTTTCAGGTAACTAAATCCCCTTGGGTCGATGCCTCTGGCGTACTTGGCGGTATCGTCGGCGTCGCCACCGATATTACTCAGCGTAAACGCGATGAAGACGCATTAAAAGCACACGAAATACAATTGGAAGAATTAGTCGCGGTACGCACTGCCGAAGTCAGGGAGCTATTGGGTTACCTTGAATCCACAAGGGAAGAAGAAAAACGCAGCCTTGCCCGCGAATTGCATGATGACTTGGGGTCAAATTTGACGGCACTTAACATGCATCTGGCTATTATTTTCCAGAAAATCTCTTCCGATTTGGCTACCGACCCTGCTTTTGCCGAACGCTCTTCGAAAGTGCAAACAGTACTCGCGGCAGTCACTGCGACGACACGTCGGATTCAAAGTGGCCTGCGGCCTGACAAGCTTGATCTTTTGGGCATCAAAGTCGCTATTTCAGAACTAGCCGAGGACTTCCATAGTTACACGGGAATCGCATGTCGCACCAGCCTGCCAGACGAAGAAATTTCCTATGGCCCGCACTTGGAGATTGCCCTGTTTCGCATGACACAGGAAGTACTGAGCAATATTGCGAAACATTCCAAGGCAAATAGTGCTGAGGTGATTTTGGACGATGTCGACGATTATGTCGTATTGACTATTCGCGATGACGGAATTGGCATATCCTCACTACCGACCAACCGGAACACACATGGCTTACGTACAATGCGGGAACGCGCCACCCACTTCGGAGGACGCGTTGAAATTTCCCTTATGCAGGAACGGGGGACTAAAATTACCATCACTCTCCCTAAAATCTCCCCGGGGCATAAAAAACCTCACGGCATCGCAAGCGACGACACAGCTCGTCGCTGAACTCTGATGAGAACTAACGAGAGAATGCGTTAGTTTTCCTTATTTCTACTACACCTGCTTTTCTAGGCTAGTACGATATCTTTGACCGTTAAATTATCGTAGACTTTTTTGACTACGGAATAGCATTCACATACCCTCCGCTCTAATCCCAACCGATTAGTCAGGGCAATATGCCCGCGCCAAGTGGTAATTAATCCTTCTTTTTGCAATACGTCAGCCGCTTGCGTAACGCTTTCGCGCCGCACGCCTAGCATGTTCGCAATCATTTCTTGTGTCGTGCGTAATTCATTCGTTGCCAAATGATCGCTGCTTAACAAAATCGAGCGGCAAAGCTGCTGGGTAATACTATGGTGGCGATTGCACACAGCAGTTTGCGATGTTTGGGCCAGTAGCGCATGGGTATACCGCAACAACATCGCTTGAAGCGCACCACCACGCCGAAATTCTTCTCTTAATACGCGCGCACTTAAGCGGTAGCCGTGGCCTTCGCTTTTTACCATGGCACGGCTTTGGCTTCTTCCCTCACCCATAAATAAAGTGATGCCAACCAAACCTTCGCAACCCACTACCGCCGTTTCGACGGAAGTGCCTTCCTTTGTGTCCGATAGCAATGACACGATGCCGCTGGTGGGAAAATAGACATACTGCATCGGCATACCCACTTCGCCAAGCGTAGTGCCCAATGTCATCGGCATCAATTCCAACTGTGGCAACAATCGCGCATAATCGTCCGCCGTCAACCCTGCCAAGATCCGGTTTTGTTGGGGGTCATGGGCACCAATACAGGCGGCGCGGGTGGAAGTGGTAGTCCGCCGGAATAGAGGGCGTTTTTCGCTCTCACTCTCTTCCGCTTTTAATGCAGCAATTGCACGGGCATTCACTTGAGGGGACTTGGCGAAAGGACGTAGATTCACACTGGTTCTTTGAGTCATAGCTAGCTCCTTGTTTTTACGTATACCCATCTTGATGGGTAAAACATTTTTCTGGCATCCGCATTCTTCCGATTCTATTGTGGGAGTTCTCCGGCGCTTGTCAGATAGCCGTCCATTTCAGATCGCTTATGGGGAATAAATGATGGGTGATCTTAGTAGTTTTGACATTGCCAACAACACCGCTAGCAACTAATGAGCCTACTAATGGGACTATTTAATATCGCCCTCAAAGCGGGGCTGGGAGGCGCTCAAAGACATCGCTGGTAAAGGGCCGGCATACGCTGGAAATTCAAACGGTGCAGGATGTCAGCGTATTCCTACAACTTAATAGGACAAGGTGCGCTGCCAGATGTCGCCGATTTCGGTAGACTAGGAAGCTAACTAACTAATACACGTCCTATGACCAACCTCTCTGTAAGAAATATCTATTGGCGATATCGCCAAGCTGAGCGCTCGACATTGTGCGCCTAGCCGATCATCGATTACTCCAAAACGGGCACCTGCCATGGTAAAAATTCTGATCATCGACGATCACGCTGTGGTACGTGCAGGAGTACAATATTTTGTCGCCGATATTCCCAACATGGAAATTGGCGGGGAAGCCGCTACTGTGGAAGAAGCCATCCGACTGATCCGTACCCAGGATTGGGATGTGGTATTGCTGGATATTTCGATGCCAGATAAAAGTGGCATTGATGCGCTCAAGCAAATCAAAAGAGAAAAACCAGATCTGCCAGTACTTATTCTGAGCATGCATCCTGAAAAGCGTTATGCCGTTCAAATGTTACGTGCTGGTGCTCGCGGCTACGTTCAAAAAGAAGCGCTGGCTACCGAATTGTTAAATGCCATCCAAACGATTATGCGCGGCCATAAATATATCAGCCACGGCGTCGCTGAGCTGCTCACCGCCAATATGGATTCAGATGCGGAGAAGCCATTGCATGAATTATTATCTGAACGAGAATATGAGATTTTCTGTAAATTGAGTCGCGGAGAAGGCGTAACAAAAATCGCCGACATGCTCTGCCTGAGCGTCAAAACGGTCAGTACGTACCGGGCCAGAATTCTGGAAAAAATGAATATGTCCAATAACGCGGACATTATTTACTATGCGATCAAAGAAAATCTCATCGACTAGCGGAGGAAACGCTCAACAAAACAATCGTATCAAGAACCGCTTATAAACCATAGCTTGCCGGTCAATTTTCAACCGCGCGCACCTTCACGTGCTCTCACCCCCCCGCCAGCATAAAACCACACCTTCACGTGCCACCTGTCGTCGCAGGTAGACCGCCGATCCAGAAACATTAGACGAAGTGGCGTTTCTCCATCAAGATAGTTTTCGTGGGACCTATCACCTGGAGCAGAGCAATTTTCATCCAGCATTTTAGTTCGCAGACTGGTCGTTCCACGCACTAATAATCTTCTCAGTTATGTACTCAGTCGCTGGCACTGTTACGACAGAACCAGCCGCCTCATCATGTTTTTTTATTTCAGGAGCTATTATGAAAAAATTTCAAACCGCGATCTGTATTCTCGCGGCTGCATCCAGCTTGATGGGATTTGCAGCCCCGGGGTTTTGCAGCACTACCGTCGCAGCGCACATTGGGTTTTCATCACCCACCGTTGGATTTGGCGCAGTCAATACGCGTACCGCTGGTTGGGCAGAATATGCGATCATCAACTTTATCAAATCCGATGGGACCGTCGATCCCTCCATACCAGTCAAGGTGGAGAGCAGTGATAAGTCATCCCTCATTGTCACCAAACTCACCGTGGCTAATGCACCAGGAAATTACCTTCTATCGATTCCACGCATTACTCCGGCTGGAACTGTAACCGTCACGGCAAGTGCGACAGTAGAGGGAACGCTTTATTCAAGGTCTCGCGTATTTTCTATCTTGGCAAACAGTAATCCATCCACCGAACCACCTTCTGGAACACCAACGACGACCGCTACAACAACCACGACAACAAATCCGCCTCCGGCGCCGGGATCATCAACGATCATCAGAGCTACAACGCCAACGCTCAATGCTGACCAATCTGGATGTGCGGCAATCAATTACTACGATGTTGGCCCAGGTCGTCCCTATACTGCTTTAGGCCAACTGCCGTGGAGCCAATTAAAGGGGTGCGATACCGTCAGAATTTTTGCCAAGCCGAACAATGGCACTTACAACGAAATGATGTTGATCTCAGCAGGAACCAATCTGGCGCCAACAGCGCCGAACAAATTTATGCGTGTTATCGGCGTCCCGGATCCCGTCACAGGAGCATTACCTATCATTGACGGTACTAATGCAAGTCAATTAGAAACTCTGCCCGGTCAGGCTGCGCGCTCACTGCAATATCACGACAACGGGAGCCCTAGCCGTGCGCTTTATAAATTGGGATTAGTGATGGTGGGACCCCAACAGGGCTATAGCTATAACAATGGGCCGGCCGGATATATTGACATCGAAAATCTCGATATCCGAAGCGCCACGTATGGTGCGCCTTTTTCGGATGCGCAATCAGGAATCCAGAGTAGTTACCATAACTTTGCAGCGTGCATGTATGTCGAAGCTGCAGCCCATCTTCTGGTAAAAAATAATGTGCTGCATAACTGTGGTAACGGCCTGTTTCTCAATTCAAAAAACAATACGGTTTTAGAGCTGTCGCAAGACGTTCTGATCGAAGGCAACAAAATTTACAACAACAGCAATCCGCCACTGGCCGGTGTCACTAACGGTTACTCGGAACACAATAGCTACACGGAAGCACGCGATATTATTTTCCAATATAACTATTTTGGCGATGTCCGTCCGGGTGCGTTTGGCGATTGCCTGAAAGATAGATCATCGGGATTAATCGTGCGTTACAACACCTTTGCATCGAGTTGTGGTCTTCAACTAAACCTGATGGATTCGACTGGCGGCCAAGCCCTCATTTACGGCGACCCTGCTTATGGACAAACCTATGTTTACGGAAATTTATTTGATTTCACCCCTGCCGCAGGCCACTCAACCAATGTCGTACTGTACGGCGGTGACAGTGGCGTTACTGCCCACTATCGTCAGGGTACGCTCTATTTTTATAACAACACGATGGCCGTCAAAGGGGATGCAGGGCACGGAATTTATCCCGAGACATTCCTGTTTAATCTTCAAATACCAAGCGCAGTCGCTGACGTAAAAAATAACATTTTTTACGCCTCGCCCAGTACCGTTGGCGCAGCTGGAAAAATACAAGTAATGGCTTACGGACAGGGCACGGTAAACATGGCGAACAATTGGGTCTCTCCTAACGCGGCGCAATATTGGGTTGGACATTTGTCGGGAGCCGTCGTAAACGGATGGAACACCAATATCGGCAACAACAACGCGCCACTGTTCGTGGACGAAGCACAGCATGATTATCGTCCCGCTATCGGATCACCTCTGATCAATGCAGGGAATGGACTAGGTAGCCTAAACGCCACCGTATTGCCCGTTGCCCAGCCAGGCCCAGTCAGAGTCCGCAAACAAGATGGGATGATTGATATCGGTGCGTTTGAGTTCTAATCAAAGCAAAGCGCTGCTCTCCTTTTTTCGGAGGGCGGCGGGACACAACAGGGAAAGGTCTAGATAATACGCCGCCAGCACAAGGCGGTGGCGCAGCCCAAGGAGGCTGATATAAGACCTCAGCCCCCCCCAGAGCCGAGTCCTCGGTGGCTCCGGGGTTTCTTGTTCGCGATGATCAATGAACGAAGAGTGCGATAAGAATGACAATGGGAATTGGGATACCCAACAAGAGCAAAAGAATTGAACGCATGGTGTTCTCCGGTAAGGCGATTAAAGGGATGAGCGTAAATGTATGCGGTCGTCGTCGCGGCAGCGACCGCCGAAGGTCGCGGCCAGACTGGCAATAAAGGCACCCAACAGAAGGGCGACGAACATCCACAAAGCGGAATGCGCCGCCGTCTTGCGGGCCTCGTCGGCCATTCGCAAGGCTTTGGCCTTTGCGTCCGCAGCCCCTTTCGCAGCGCGCGCATAAATCTCGTCGACGCGTCGCTCGGCGTCCGCCGGGTTCATGCCTGAACGCCTGGCGACGGTCTGGGCCAGATAGGCACGATCCTCCGCGGTCAGTTTGCCGTCCACCAGGCTGGAGACGACGATCTTGCTAATCTCGCCCCGCTGCACGTCGGTCGCGCCGTCGCTCGACGCGGAACGCAGCAGCATGTCGGAATAATAGCCCATGCCCGTAGACTGGATGTCTGCATTAGCGCCGACTGGCGCCGCGACTGTAGTAGCAGCACCGCTCGCATCGAGCACTCCCCCCAACGCGGCCCTGACGCCACCGGCAAGCAAAGCAACCATGACGAGCGTGGCTACCGACCATGCCAGCAGGCCGTGCGCGGTGTCGCGGAAATGCACTTCGTCGCCGTGCACATGCGACCACTTCAAGCGCAGTCGTCCGGCGATGTACCCGCCGACACCAGATGCGGCGAGCTGCATAAAGGCGATCCAAGCGATGGTCACCCCGGTGATCGGCGTGGCATTGTATGAATAGGGTGAGATCGAAGACAGGCCCAACCCGACACCGAGCAGCAACAGGATGAACGAGAGTGATGCCGCCGCCGCAGCCCCGGCGAAGACCGCGCCCCAAGAGACGCCGGAAGCGCGTCCGTCATCGGGTACATCGGATAATTGGGAAACCAAGGGTTGTCCGGAAATTGAATGTGCTTGCATGATTAATGATTAGCCTTTTGAGTGAATGGGTTGGAAGCCAAGGGCATGGCGAATTTAAGACTGTGCCGCTTCCAGGGTCGCCTTGAACGCAGCCATTTCCGCGCCAAGTCCTACCAGATCGACTTTCGTCTCGCGCACTTGGGGGAACATGTCGTCCTCTTCTTCGGCGACGTGGTGCTCGATTTGTTCGGACAGGACCTTGAGCTTGGCATCGTACAAGTCGTCGGCCGGATCCATGTCCATGATCTGGCCGATCAACTCCTTGGCGCTGGCGTGTTCGACCAGGGCTTCGTCCATCAAATCATTATCCTTGATCGGGCCGCGCACGGCAGGATAGAACACCTGTTCCTCGATTTGCGTGTGGATGGTCAGTTCATGGCAAATCTGGTCGGCTATTTTCTTCTTGTTGACCTTGGAGCGGTCGCTAAGCTTTTCAAATTCCTTGAAAAGCACTTTCACTTTTTTGTGGTCGGCGATGAGCATCGTAATGGCATCGTGTGGGGTAGTCGTCATGGAATATCTCCTTTGTATGGGTGAACGCATCTTCCAACAAGGATCGAAAACCGTATGTGCGCAGTCGTACAGAGGCTTACAGATATATGACCTATTTTGACGACATCGGAAGCGCGTTCAACGAAGCGGTTGAAGAATTGTCGGGCCGACACCTCGCTCGCGGCCAATCAATTCTGCTTAAGCCCTAAGCCACTTCCTGCCAATGAGAATGCCCCTCATTTTTGGGAAAGATGATATGGTTGAAACAGGGGACAGACAAAGCTAAACTCACGCAGCGCGGCGGGTCTGTTCGCTGCACCGCCCCTACCAACACGCAAGGCACAATACATGACCCAACACATCATCGGCATCGTAGGCTGGTCTGGCAGTGGCAAGACCAGCCTGCTGGAATATCTGTTGCCACGCCTTGCAATACACGGCTTGCGAGTCAATGTCATCAAGCATAGCCACCACGATCTCATATTAGAACCGGCACATAAGGACAGTGCGCGTGCGCGGTCGGCCGGTGCAGCGGAAGTACTTGTGGCTTCCCCTTTCCGGTTTGCGTTGATGCACGAATTACGCGGTGCCGCAGAGCCGAGCTTGAGCGATCATATCGCGCGAATGGCAGAGGCCGACCTGACATTGGTGGAGGGTTATAAGTGGGAGCCAATTCCTAAAATCGAAGTGTATCGCCCCGCTATCGGCCAGCCTATTCTGTATCCTAATGATCCGCATGTGCTCGTGGTCGCCAGCGACACGCCATCTCCCGCAGCACTGCCCCGGCAGCTAGCATGGCTCGATTTAAATCATCCTGAGCAAGTACTTGAGTGGCTGCTGAAATATATTGCCTAAGCGTGCCTAAGCGTCGTTCTGGTCAATAGATGGCGCTAAAAAATTGAAGTTAGGATCCGAGCAGGCCTGCAGCAATATTAATCGACAAACCCACAATGGCTACGTTGAAAAAAAAGCTGAGAACCGACTGGGCCAGCACTGTCTTGCGCACCGAACGCGTCATGACGGTGACGTCCGAGGTCTGGGCGGCGACAGCAATAGTGAACGAGAAATAAAGGAAATCCCAATAATCGGGATTTTGTTCATGGTCGGGAAAGCATAGCGCCCGCTGCTCAACCGGCGACCGGTAAAACAGCAACGCATAGTGGAAAGTAAACAGCACCGCTATCAGGCACCAGGATCCAAGCACAGTCGAGCCGGTAAATGCGTAATGCGCTAAACGTTGCGTCAAGGATAAATCCTTCAACGCCGACAATTCCATCACAATCGCGGCCAGACTCGCTAAAGCAGCGACCGACATCACGGCCAAAATACCCACAGCGCCTTCATCCTCTCGCGCTGCGATTTTGCGCACCCTCGCATGGCTCGCACTCGCCATTAACCAAGCCATCAAACATAAATAGGACCAAATCGTTACGTTCCAACCCAGTAGCGCCCTGGTCAGAGGTGAAAAAAATGTTGCGGGAAGCAGCCATCCACTCGCCATGCCTGCAAAAATCGCAGTACTTAGACGAGGGCGGGCTTTCACGAAATGATGGATGGCCTGCATAGTGAGCGCAATAAGTGAACGAATGTATCGAAAGGTTCTGGATTATTTACCATTCATTGTCGGAACCGTATTTTCAAACTAATCGTGCATTCATCAATTCTATTTTTAGATAGGCATACATGACCGGTGCGGCAATCACGCCTGCCATACCAAACACAGCCTCCATGACCAATATCGCCGTGAGCAACTCCCAGGCGGCGGCATTAATCTTGGAGGAAATAATGCGCGCATTTAAAAAGTATTCCAACTTATGAATAAGCATCATAAAAATCAACGATACCAATGCCGTATTAAACGAATGGGAAAGCGCCACGATAACCAGTATTGCATTTGAAAGGATGTTGCCAATGATGGGTAATAGCCCGGCAAAAAATGTAAACACAACGATACTTTTCGACAGAGGCAAATGAATTCCCGACAGCGGTAACACGATGAATAAATACACTGCCACCAAGGCCGCATTGATCGCTGCGATACGAACTTGCGCAAACACGATCCGCTGGAAAGCGTCATGCAGATGAATCAGACGACGTCGCAACGCGGCGCTCAGTGGCGGATAAACCAATGCTGGCTGGATCTCGTGCAGCGCCACCATCGCACCGATCACCATCCCCAACAATACATGGGCGGCGATACGCCCGGCTTCCTCCCCCATTGATTTCGCTTCTACCGAATGAGCATGCAACCAGGTCGTGATCATTTGTCGCAACTCGTCTGCGCTTAATGGTAAATTTTGCTGAAGCCACTCAGGCATTTGCTTGCTGGATGCTTCAATAATGTCGGACATTTTTTGCAACAAGACGGGTACGCTGCCCGCATCGCTTCTGAAAAAATTGATCGCACCCCATATTGCTAGTGACAAGAATGAGACTACCAATATGCCTAATAAGGCGACAGCAATTGTCTTCGCACGTCCGACTTTAATTTTCCGCCCTAATATCGGTGTCAGCATGTGAACCAACGAGTACACCAGCAATCCTGAAAAAAATGCGCTCAATAATCCGCTCTTTAATATCATGAGAAGACTGAACGCCATGAGTACGTAAGAAGTAATGTGCGAAAAAACTGTTTTCTGTTGATCGGTCATGGTTCGCGATATTCAATGGTAAAGAGTGGGTCAGTGTAAACTAAGACGCAGCTTAGATAAAAAATTGATGCGGGCAACCTATGTCCGCGTTTTCAGGGAAACAAAAATTCCTGCTTTTAACTGAGGTTACGCAGCGCTTGCAGTTATGAGTACATCTGGTCGGCCAGGCGGCGCAACGCCACTGGGATTAATTGCGTAAGTCCTCCTACCTAAGAAAAAACAGACTTCTGACACGCAGATATCATGAAAGAATACGGGCATGAATAAAAAGAAACAATTTTTTCCGCGACAAGTCGTAGAGGCTGGCGGCAACCGATGGGATTGGGCTTTGTTGCCTATCGTGTTGGCGCTATTGGTTTTGCTGGGTTATGCCGGCGCGCAGATGACCCATCCCTACCAATTAGGCGAAACATTACCGCTGTCGCTTGATCCAATCTATTTGCCTTATTATTTGCTGCGCACCACCTTGCGCATGTTCATTGCGCTGGGTGCCTCCATGCTGTTTAGCTGTATATTTGCGGCCCTGACGACCAAATATCGCATAGCTGAAAAGATATTGGTCCCACTACTCGATATTCTTCAATCGATACCTATTCTCGGTTTTCTATCCATTACTGTGACAGCTTTCATCGCTTTGTTTCCCGGCAATTTGCTTGGCGTTGAATGCGCCGCGATTTTCGCTATTTTTACTTCTCAAGCATGGAATATGGCGTTTAGCGCGTATCAAGGATTCCGCTCGGTTCCAGCAGAATTGACCGAAGCCGCCAGCGTATTCCAGCTATCCGGCTGGCAGCGCTTCTGGCGGCTAGAGCTGCCCTTTGCGATGCCGGGGTTACTGTGGAATATGATGATGTCGATGTCGGGTGGCTGGTTTTTCGTCGTGGCAGCAGAGGCGATTTCGGTATCAAATCAGAATATCAAATTACCTGGCATCGGCTCTTACATCGCCCTTGCTATCGAGCATCGGGACTTGCATGCTATCGCTTATGCCATCGGCGCGATGTTAATCGGCGTGATGCTCTACGATCAGCTTTTTTTCAGGCCCCTATTGGCATGGGCCGACAAGTTCCGTTTTGAAGAATCCGGCAGCGATATCGCGCAGGACTCCTGGCTGTTAACCTGGCTACGACGGACCGAGCGGGCACAAGGACTGGTCAAGATGTGTGTGAAACTGATGGAGCGATCCTTCGGGTTATTTCGCTTGCGCCACGACGGTACCTCAATACGCGCCCGACCTCAGACCCAATCTCGCACACCAGAACGTATTGGGGATGCCGTTATCGCCGCCGTGGTTTTCTATGCACTATGGACACTGGTGCATTTCATTCATGCGGAAGTCGGATGGAATGAAGTAGTGCGTGTTTTCGTATTGGGGTTTTATACTTTGTGCCGTGTGATTGTGTTGCTTTTTCTAGCAGCGCTAATTTGGGTGCCAGTCGGCGTTTGGATTGGGCTGCATCCTCGATTGGCGGAACGGGTCCAAGCAGTGGCACAATTTCTTGCTGCCTTTCCAGCCAATCTGATGTTCCCGGTTGCCGTGATCGTCATTGTTCGTTTCGGATTAAATGCGGATATCTGGTTATCCCCGTTGATGATCCTTGGTACGCAGTGGTACTTATTGTTCAACGTCATCGCGGGCGCATCTACTATTCCGACCGAACTACGCTACGCCGCACGTAATCTCGGATTATCCGGCTGGCTAAAATGGCGGCGCTATCTTTTGCCCGCTATTTTCCCTAGTTTCGTCACCGGAGCAATTACTGCCACCGGCGGTTCATGGAACGCAAGTATCGTAGCCGAATATGTCAGTTGGGGAAACACCACGCTGAAAGCACATGGCATTGGCAGTTATATTGCGGAAATGACGGCCATCGGCGATTTCCCTCGCATTGCGCTAGGGATCGGCATCATGTGCCTGTTCGTGATGGCACTTAACCATTTTGTCTGGCGGCGACTGTATCGAATGGCGGAAAATCGTTTGCATTTTTAGCGCAATTTTTCACTTTTTGGGCGCACCGATGGTAGAGACTCATTAACAGGACTTACGCAAAAACGTCCGGCCAAGAGCGCCGACGAAGGTAGTACGCAGGGACGATTTTACGTCAGTCCTCATTAACAATTCTGGATATAAATTATGACCACGCCCATCATCGAACTCAAGTCTGTCGGCAAATCATTTCGCTCGGCCGACGGCTCGGCCCGTTCCGTTCTAGAAGGCGTCGATTTCACGCTCAGCGAAGGCGAGATCGTCGCACTGTTAGGGCAATCGGGATCGGGGAAATCGAGCATGTTGCGCATTATGGCGGGTTTGATTGACGCGGATCAAGGACAGGTTTTATACCGAGGATTGCCTCTGCATGGCGCAGCGCGCGGTATCAGCATGGTGTTCCAGTCTTTTGCGCTATTTCCCTGGCTTACCGTGCAAAAAAACGTCGAACTGGGTCTGGAAGCACAGGGTGTTGCGCCTGAAATCAGAGAGCGCCGCGCCGAACAAGCCATTGACCTGATCGGCCTATCCGGCTTCGAAGGCGCTCTGCCACGTGAATTATCCGGCGGCATGCGCCAGCGCGTTGGTATCGCCCGTGCATTGGTAATGGAACCTGAAGTACTGTTGATGGACGAAGCATTTTCTGCCCTCGATGTGCTCACCGGGGAACGCCTGCGCGAAGAGATACTCGGCTTGTGGGAATCCGGCCAGATTCCCACCAAGGCGATGCTCGTAGTCTCGCACAATATTGAAGAAGCTGTCATGATGGCAGATCGGGTATTGATTTTTCGCAGCGATCCGGGCCGCGTACGCGCTGAGTTGCCGATCGCACTGCCCCGTCCACGCCAGGTGGAAAGCACCGAGGTACGCACGCTCATCGATGAAGTATATGGACTGATGACCGCCGGTACCTCACGTCCGGGACGCACCACCGAGAAAGAAGCCAAACTGCAATTAGGCGACCGCTTGCCGGAAGCCGATATCGCCCGTATCGAAGGCATCCTGGAACTGCTGGTAGATGAACCGTATCACGGGCGTGCCGACTTGCCAAAACTGGGGGAAGAAACCGAGCTGACCGACAAGGAGCTATTGGATGTATCCATCGCTTTAGCATTGCTAGGTTTCGCACATCTGGCTTATGGTGACATCAGCATCACGCCACTGGGTGAACATTATGTGGGCGCATCTAATCAGGAACGCCAAACTATTTTCGGATGCCAACTGCTCGAACATGTGCCGTTAATTGCCTACATCCGCCACGGTCTGGAACAGGACCGTTCCGGCGATCTTCCGGAAGATCTTTTCCTCAAATTACTTCGATTCACGCTGGATGCCGACGACGCCGAACGGGCGCTGCGGGTGGCGATTGAGTGGGGACGTTATGGCAATTTGTTTGAATACAATTTCCACACCGGGATGATTCAAATGCCGAAGGACGAAGCAGCCGTTGCAGAATAATTTCATTTCCCAATAAGAAAACCCACAGAAATTCACACGCCCCACGTTAATTAGGACCTGCATAAGCAATCTGCTTCAGAAATGAAATAAAGCGGAAGGAACGTAGAGAGAAATAGAGGGGTAACTCCCACTCACGGCTTGACACTATTATTGAGCAAGCCACGATTTCGCAACCACTCTTCTGCCCTTTTCGGCCATTCCGACGCGGTCCCGAGTCCGTCGCGCATTCCCATGCCATGAGCACCGTGTTCAAATGCGTAAAATTCCGCAGGCACGTGTGCTCGTGTGAGCGCTTGAAAAAAAAGAATACTGTTCTCAATTGGCACGCTTTTGTCTTCCTGCGTGTGGATGATCAGCGTGGGTGGCGTGGCTGCAGTGACCTGCTTTTCCAGCGACATGAGCTTCAACAACTCCGGCGATGGGTTAGCGCCAATGAGCGCTTTGCGCGAGCCAGCATGCGCAACGGGATCCTCCATAGAAATGACCGGATACATCAACATCAGGAAATCAGGGCGCGCACTTACTGCATCGAGTACACCACCGGTTTTACCGGCAGGATGATCGAACAAAGTCCCCGCACTCGCCGCCAGATGGCCCCCAGCCGAACTACCCATCACGCCGATGCGATCGGGGTTAATTTTAAATTCTGCTGCACGCGAACGCACCAGGCGTATGGCTCGCAGGATATCTTGCAACGGCGCTGGATGGCCGAATTCCTTCATGCGATATTTAAGAACAAACGAAGTCACGCCAAGCGTACTGAGCCAGTTGGCATACTGCACGCCCTCACGTTCGGTCGCCAGGTTCACATAGCCGCCACCCGGACAGATAATCATGGCACTGCCGTTTGGACGATCTACTGCAGGTGCATACACCGTAAGCGTAGGTTCCGAGACATTAGCAATATGGCCCAAGCTACGTTTTTCATCACCGTACCCACTTGGCTTGGCGCTGGGCACCCCTTCGGGCCAGAGCGCAATAACACTTGGCTCCGCATTGGCAAACAGGGTGGTGGTAATCAAGGCGAATAAAAATAAAAGTGATTTCATGGGAATTAGCGCGTGGAGGATTGAAGAAAATAGGGGTGGGGAAATTGCTACCATCATTTACAAATAAAAAATTACGGCTTATTTCGATCCACCTTGAAAACGGAATTATTGCAGAAAAATTCGCCCTGTTATTCCAGTACGCTTTTGCACCAAAATACCAGGTTTCCGGATTGCAGCCGCCCCGATCCTGCCCTACCCACCATTGCACCAATGGACACCTATCGAATCATTTATATGAGACCGCCTTTCTTTAAATCGATGAAGGTCTCATCGAGACAGAATCGAATCAGTTCGATCATCTCGTCAATATTTTCCTTACGCATGATCAGGGGTGGAGCGATGATCATGCGGTCACCGACAGCGCGCATGATCATGCCATTGCCAAGCATATGCGAACGGCAAATCATGCCAATGTTTTGCTCACTGGGAAACAAAACACAATCATGAATATGCGACGCTTTTTCTTTGACCAAATTAAGCCCCGCCATGAAACCGTACGCCTCTGCTTCACCAACTAAAGGATGTTGGATCAACGCTTCAAATTGCTGCTTCAAGTAAGGGCCTGTTTCTTCGTAAACCAATTCAAGCAATTTTTCTTTTTGCAATAGATGGATATTTTCCAATGCGACGGCACAAGCAACAGGGTGCCCGGAATAAGTAAATCCATGATTGAACTCACCCCCTTTTTCAATCAACACCTCCGCCACGCGATCCCCCACCATCACACCACCAAGCGGCACATAACCTGACGTCACTCCTTTAGCAAAGGTCATTAAATCCGGTTTGATGCCAAAACATTCAGATCCGAACCAATGGCCCAGGCGACCGAATCCACAGATAACTTCATCGGCAATCAAGAGAATGTGGTATTTGTCGCAGATCCGTTGAATCTCCGGCCAATACGTCGCCGGTGGAATAATGACACCGCCCGCGCCCTGAATAGGCTCACCGATAAACGCGGCAACTTTATCGGGACCGACCTCAAGAATTTTGTGCTCCAACCAGGATGCGGAGACCAAACCAAATTCATCCCGCGTCATCCCACGCCCACTTTCTAGATAAAACGGCTGCCCGATATGAACGATGCCGGGGATGGGCAGACCGCCTTGTGCATGCATGCCCGCCATTCCACCCAGTGAAGCACCGGCCATAGTGCTGCCATGATAGGCATTGTGACGACTGATGATCACGTGGCGATCTGGACAACCAAGCAGATCCCAATAACGGCGTACCATGCGCACGTTGGTATCGTTGCTTTCAGAGCCCGATCCGGCAAAAAAAACATGCTTAAATTGTGGCGGTGAAATCTCCACCAGCTTTGCCGCCAACGCGACAACAGGCAAGTTAGTGGTTTGAAAAAAGCTATTGTAAAAAGGCAGTTGCATCATTTGTGCATATGCCGCTTCCGCGATACTTTGGCGGCCATAACCGACATTGACGCACCACAACCCCGACATGCCGTCAAGAAGGCGTTTTCCTTCAGAGTCCCAGACGTAGATTCCCTCGCCCCTTACTATCGCCCGCGCACCTTTTTCTGACAGATGCTTGTGATCAGTAAATGGGTGAAGATAGTGCGCTGAATCTAGCTTCTGAATCGCCGAGGTAGGCATGCAAGTATTGCCAGGGAGATGAGGGGAAGAATCAAATAACGGCCGTTTGGCATCCATGATGGGTTCCTCTTTTTCACCGAGAAAATAGCGCGTTTCACACCAATCGCATTACAGAGGTCTCTTACACGTGCAACAGCAAATGTTCCCGCTCCCACGGACTGATCACCCGCATAAACTCCTGATGTTCCAAATCTTTTATCGCGGCATACACATCAATAAAGCGCTCCCCCAATATCTTGCGCAATGCGGTTTCGCCACGCAACACACTTAACGCCTCCGACAAACTTTGAGGCAGCTCGAAATCAAGATCATAGGCGCTCCCTTCCGTCATCGGTGTGGGCACCAATTTCTCCATCATGCCCAAATAACCACACGCTAACGTAACAGCCAGTGCCAGATACGGATTGGCATCGGAACCGATCACGCGATTTTCGACCCGCCTATCTTCGGGACTGGATACCGGAACGCGAAACCCAACAGTGCGGTTATCCATACCCCATTGAATATTGATGGGAGCCGCTGTGTGACGCACAATGCGGCGATAAGAATTGACATACGGCGCAGCAATCGCCATCGCCGATGGCATATAACGCTGCAAACCACCAATGTAGTGAGAGAATGCTTCCGACGCAGTACCATCAGGATTGCTGAAGATGTTGGTTCCGCTCTTGGCATCCAGCACGCTTTGGTGAACATGCATTGCAGAACCCGGCTCGCCTGCCATCGGTTTTGCCATAAAGGTCGCATACATATCATGCTTCAATGCTGCTTCGCGCAAGGTTCTTTTGAAGAAAAAAACCTTGTCGGCCAAACCCAAAGGCTCGCCGTGCAAAAAATTAATTTCCATCTGTCCAGCACCGATTTCGTGGATCAAGGTATCGACATCGAGTTGCATCAATTCACAATAGTCGTAGATGTCCTCAAACAAAGGATCGAACTCATTGACTGCGTCAATGCTATATACCTGACGACTGGTTTCGGCACGCCCACTACGCCCGACCGGTGGTTTCAGAGGTAGGTCAGGATCGCTATTCTTCGCGGTCAAGTAAAACTCAAGTTCCGGTGCAACAATCGGTTTCCAGCCTTGTTGCGCATACAGATCCAACACTCGGCGCAACACAGATCGTGGCGCAAAATCGACTAAAGTTCCATCCCAGAAAAAACAATCGCTAATCACTTGCGCAGTCGGGTCAATGGCCCACGGCACCAAAGTGATGGTGCTGGGATCTGCCTTCAATACCATGTCGCGGTCCGTCGCTGAAATAGCGCGGTCATAGGCTTCATCGTCAGTCGGATAATTACCTGTAACAGTCATGCCGAGCACAGCTTCCGGCATGCGCATGCCGCGCTCTTCTGTGAACTTTGTACGCGGCAAAATTTTTCCGCGAGCGACCCCGGTTAAATCTGGCACCAGGCATTCGATTTCCGTGACCCGCTTTTCGTTAAGCCACAGATCCATATCGTTGTAGCTGAAATTATCGCGTATTGACATGATCGTCTTCCCCTAGTTTATTTTCTGGTTCCTCATTTCCTACAGATCTGCCAAGGCCCGGGTCGCACCTTTTGTCTATCGGTCTTCATTTCCCCTCCTTTTTTAATTGATAATCCCGGCATGCCTGAGCAAAGGAAAAAAATATTTTTACCGAATCGGAATTTTCTGTAGCGTGCCATTCTGGATGCCATTGCAAGCCCAATAAATAACCTGGGATATCAGCACCGCTATACGCTTCAATGAGCCCATCGTCGGCGCGCCCCTCAATGATTAATCCGGGTGCCAATCGCGCAATTCCTTGTCCATGCAAAGAATTAACCATGATCTGCTGAGCGCCATCTAAGAGTTTTTCTAATCGGCCCGCCGATGTCAAAGCAACGCGGTGAGCCAATTGGTATTGTTCCTCAAGCGCAGTACCCTTGATCTCGCGGTGATCCCTCATGTCGGGCAGTTGATGCACAGCCTGGTGCAAGCTTCCCCCAAGGGCAACATTGACTTCCTGCATCCCACGGCAAATCGCAAGTAGGGGAATCCCTCGTTCTATCACCGCTCTAATCAGGGGTAGCGTAGTAGCATCACGGGCCTCGTCCTGGGACAATTCCGGCTGATGTATCTGTTGGTTGAAATGGCGAGGATGGACATTAGACGGTGAGCCTGTGAGCATAATGCCATCGGCGACCGCCAGGACAACATCCCAATCTGTCTGATCGCCGCAAGCAGGTAAGAGTAAAGGCGCACAGTTTGCTGCAGATATTAGTGCATCGATATATTTGTACTGGACGACGTGATACGAATGCGCGCCAATATCCTTGGTACAGGCGGGAACGAGGACGAGTGGACGGCGCATGATATTTTATGCCTCATAAAAATATGTACATTCCATACCTAAATTTCGCATTCAAATCCGTCGCGCTAAATCTTTGCATTGGAATGTAGGTCCATCTTAATCCTAATTGAATGAATGAGCTATCCGTTAGGATCGCCGCATAAAAATTGATTTTTTATCGGTCATCGATACTCAAAAATGCTCAAAAAAAGTCCGAACCACTTTCGTCGATTCGGACTTTTTTTATCGGTGCTAACGACCAATGTCAGCAATTTTCTAATGATTATTCCACTTCAAGTGCCTCCGGGGGTGCTGGGGGGGCGATCAAATCGCTCTCGAAGAAATCAAGCTTGATGTGATCATTTTCATCCAAATCCACCGTCACGCGACCACCTGCCACCAATTTCCCGAACAACAGTTCATCTGCTAACGCCTTACGGATCATGTCCTGGATCAGACGCGACATCGGACGCGCGCCCATCAAAGGATCAAAGCCTTTTTTAGCAAGGAATTTTCGCAAGTTATCGGTAAATATCGCTTCCACTTTTTTCTCATGCAGTTGTTCTTCCAACTGCATGAGAAACTTATCGACCACCCGCAAAATGATTTCCTCATCCAACGAGCGGAAGCTGATGGTGGCATCCAGACGATTGCGGAATTCCGGCGTAAACATGCGCTTGATGTCAGCCATTTCATCGCCGGCTTCTTTCTTATCGGTAAAGCCAATCGAACGTTTCTGCAAACTTTCAGCCCCAGCATTGGTCGTCATGACGATAATTACATTGCGAAAATCGGCCTTGCGACCGTTGTTGTCCGTCAAAGTTCCATGATCCATCACTTGCAACAAAATATTAAAAATATCGGGATGCGCTTTTTCTATTTCATCAAGCAGCAGCACGGCATGCGGCTTCTTGGTGATCGCTTCGGTCAATAGACCGCCCTGATCAAAGCCGACGTAACCGGGCGGCGCACCAATCAGGCGGCTCACTGCGTGACGCTCCATATATTCAGACATGTCGAAACGGATCAATTCAATCCCAAGGATAAAAGCCAGCTGCTTGGCAACTTCGGTCTTTCCCACCCCAGTAGGGCCGGAGAACAAAAATGAGCCGATTGGCTTGTCCGTTTTTCCCAAACCAGCACGCGCCATCTTAATGGCTGAAGCTAGCGCCTCAATAGCAGGTTCTTGGCCGAACACGACATTTTTCAGATCGCGGTCTATCGTTTTTAGCTTGCTACGATCATCTTGATTCACTGATTGCGGTGGGATGCGCGCTATCTTAGAAATAATGTCTTCAATTTCGGCTTTGCCAATCGTCTTTTTCTGCTTCGACTTAGGAAGGATGCGTTGCGCAGCACCGGCTTCATCGATCACATCGATGGCCTTATCCGGCAAATGGCGATCATTAATAAACCGCGCCGCCAGTTCAGCCGCAGTCGTCAAGGCGGACACTGAATATTTGACGTTATGATGTTCTTCAAAACGCGACTTCAAACCACGCAAAATCTGAATGGTTTGCTCAACAGTCGGTTCATTCACATCCACCTTTTGAAAACGTCGTGCCAATGCATGGTCTTTTTCAAATACACCGCGAAATTCCGTGTAGGTGGTGGCGCCGATGCATTTGAGCTGACCATTAGCCAATGCGGGTTTCAGCAGATTCGATGCATCCAGCGTTCCGCCCGATGCCGATCCGGCACCGATAATCGTGTGAATTTCGTCAATAAAGAGAATGGCGTTTGGATTATCTTTAAGCTGCTTTAACACTGCCTTCAAACGCTGTTCGAAATCACCACGATATTTTGTTCCTGCCAACAATGCGCCCATATCGAGCGAATAGACGACGACTGTTTGCAATATTTCAGGCACTTCGCTCTGCGTCACGCGCCAGGCCAATCCCTCCGCTATTGCGGTTTTTCCAACGCCCGCCTCACCAACTAGCAGTGGATTATTTTTTCGACGACGACATAAGATTTGAATGACCCGGTCTATTTCCATCTCGCGCCCGATCAATGGATCAATCTTGCCTTCGGCCGCTAATTTATTTAAATTCTGTGTAAATTGGTCAAGTGGACTCTCTTTTGCTTGCCCCTCGGCCTGCACTTCTTCTGCTGCACCTTCGGAAGCTTTTTGCACTTCGCCCTGATTATCTTTACGTACGCCATGGGAAATAAAATTGACGACGTCAAGTCGCGTCACTCCCTGCTGATGAAGGTAATACACGGCATGCGAGTCTTTTTCCCCGAAAATTGCCACCAAGACGTTAGCACCATTGACCTCTTTTTTGCCATTAGATGCCGACTGCACATGCATAATCGCACGCTGAATCACGCGCTGGAATCCCAGCGTAGGTTGAGTATCTACCTCGCTCGTGCCCGGCACCGTTGGTGTGTTATCGGAGACAAAATTGGTCAGCGTTTTACGCAAATCCTCAATGTGGACAGCGCAAGCCCGCATTACTTCCGCAGCTGAGGGATTATCTAACAGTGAAAGCAATAGATGCTCGACAGTGATGAACTCGTGACGAGACTGTCGCGCCTCAACAAAAGCCATGTGCAAACTTACTTCCAATTCTTGGGCAATCATACTTCCTCCATCACGCATTGCAGGGGATGTCCTGCCTTTCGAGCGTGGGTTAAAACATATTCGACTTTAGTGGACGCGATATCTTTAGGGAACACGCCACAAGCACCTTTACCATCGCGATGAACGCAGAGCATTATGTGCGTCGCTGTCTCGTGGTCTTTATTGAAGTACTCCTGAATGATAGCCACGACAAACTCCATCGGGGTGTAATCATCATTTAGTAATAACACTTGATACATCGGTGGCGGCTTTAGCTTTTGGGCTTGCCGCTCAAGAATGGTGCCGTTTTCGTGCTTAGTTGCCATACATCTATTCTAATACCTTACATTGTCGGTGTAACACATAAGCTAGTACTCAATTGCATCTCTGTTTAAATATTACGCGTTTTCCTGATTGCGTGCAGATGGCGATACAAACTTCTATATCAAGAGTGATTGTTGTACGATTCCATCATTAAGAATCTTTAATCTTGCCAAATCACTTGACTTCGCTATTTATTCCGCCAACAATGGTACGGATTGATGAGTTCAAGCTTGTCAATATGAAGTGGGCAAGTTTAGGAGGGGGCAGCCATACGCGATGCTTCTTGCTTTTATGGCTCGTGTGATTAGTTTTTTTTGAAAGATGCTTTTTATGGCAACCGGTACAGTTAAGTGGTTCAACGATTCTAAAGGCTTCGGCTTTATTACTCCTGATGACGGCGGTGAAGATTTGTTTGCTCATTTCTCCGCAATCAACATGAACGGCTTCAAGACCCTAAAAGAAGGTCAAAAAGTACAGTTCGAAGTCACGCAAGGCCCTAAAGGCAAGCAAGCTTCAAACATTCAGGCCGCCTAATCGATTTTGATGTGGATACGCCCCGAAAACCCCGCTTGCGGGGTTTTTTTACGTCTGCCTTATTTTCGTTCCACATCTCGTGAATGCGAAAAAAAGCCGGATTGCGCATCCGGCCTCTTCTCCACCTACCTCTACAAAACGGTCGAAGCGCGAAGGAATTACATTTGCTCAATCATTACATCACCAAAACCAGAGCACGACATCTGTGTAGCACCCTCCATTAAGCGAGCAAAATCGTAAGTAACTTTTTTCGCACTGATCGATTTCTCCATCGCGCTGATGATCAAATCTGCTGCTTCAGCCCAGCCCATGTGACGCAACATCATTTCAGCAGAGAGAATCAGCGAGCCCGGATTGACATAATCTTTGCCCGCATATTTAGGTGCAGTACCATGCGTAGCCTCAAACATGGCGATCGAATCGGACAAATTAGCGCCGGGCGCGATCCCGATACCGCCCACTTGCGCCGCAAGAGCATCGGAAATATAGTCGCCATTCAGATTCAACGTGGCGATAACGCTGTACTCATTAGGCCGCAACAGAATCTGCTGCAAAAATGCATCCGCGATGGAATCCTTGACGAGGATATCACGACCTGTTTTAGGATTTTTGAATTTACACCATGGGCCACCATCAATCAGTTCGGCCCCAAATTCCTTTTGCGCCAAGCCATAAGCCCAATCCCGGAAACCACCTTCGGTGTACTTCATGATGTTGCCTTTATGGACAATCGTGACGGAAGGCTTGTCGTTGTCAATCGCATATTGCATTGCCTTGCGAACCAACCGCTCAGTACCGTCACGCGAAACTGGCTTTACGCCAATGCCAGATGTTTCCGGAAACCGAATTTTGGTAACACCCATTTCTTTAATTAAGAAATTGATCAATTTTTTAGCGCCTTCAGAGCCTTCCTGCCACTCGATACCCGCATAAATATCCTCTGAATTTTCACGGAAAATAACCATGTCTGTTTTTTCAGGTTCACGCACTGGAGACGGAACGCCTTTAAAATAGCGCACTGGACGCAGGCAAACGTACAAATCAAGTTGTTGACGCAAAGCAACGTTTAAAGAACGGATTCCACCGCCAACAGGTGTAGTCAACGGTCCCTTGATCGACACAACGTAATCTTTCAATACCTGCAAAGTCTCTTCCGGTAGCCATACGTCCGGACCATAAACCTTAGTCGATTTTTCCCCAGCATAAATTTCCATCCAACTAATCTTGCGCTTACCCGCATAAGCCTTGGCAACTGCCGCATCAATTACCTTGATCATGACAGGACTGATATCGACGCCCGTTCCGTCGCCCTCAATGTACGGAAGAATCGGATTGTCTGGTACATTCAACGAAAAGTCGGTGTTAACTGTTATCTTCTGACCATTTGTAGGCACTTTAATATGTTGGTACATCGTGATCTCCATAATTTGAGGCGAAAAGAAAGCACTGTTATGCTTCAGGACATTATTTTAATTTGACGTCACACTCATGTCTTATATAAGACATAAGACAAACATTTCACATTATGCACTAGTATTTTATTAGACGCTATGTTTTTACAGCACGACATTATGACCCTCATTCTATTTAACAAACCATTTCAGGTAATGTGTCAATTTTCGGCTCATCCTTCCCGCAAATCGTTGGCAGACTATCTACAAATACCCAATGTCTATCCTGCCGGGCGCCTTGATGCTGACAGTGAAGGATTAATGTTATTGACAGATAATGGGCAACTTCAACAAGCTATCAGCCATCCTAACCAAAAGATGGCAAAAACTTACCTCGTGCAGGTCGAAGGTATCCCGGATGCCCATGCTTTAAGACACTTACAAAAACCGCTGGACTTGGGAAATTTTACAACGCTACCCTGTAAGGCAATTCGTATTGATGCACCTCAATGGCTATGGCCCCGTGTCCCACCAATACGGCAGCGCAGTAACTGGCCGACCAGCTGGCTCGCTATTACTATTGCAGAGGGAAAAAACCGCCAGATCCGGCGGATGACAAGTGCCATCGGCCACCCCACACTGCGACTCATCAGAAATGCCATTGGACCCTTTTCTTTAGAAACCCACCCTCTCCTGCCAGGAGAATGTTGTGAAGTTAGCCTTTCAAGTGCAATTAAGGCAAGCTGAATATGACCTTTAAATTTTCACCCTACTCCTACTTATTCGTTAAAAATTATAAATAGGCAATTTATTATATCTCTCTCAGCTTTGCCATACCTCCTCAATCCTGTTTTAAATACCGAAAAAATATCTACGACTGGGGACAACTTGGATTTTCAAGGTTTTTTTCATTTTTTATGCGAAATATGTCAACCAACTATGCAGACCTTCGTTATTTGCCTTGATTCATTAGAATCACCATTTTCTTAACATGTTAAAGGACTATAAAAATGAAAAACTTGATCGCTGCTCTGGTTGTTGGTCTGTTCGCTGCTTCCGCTTTCGCTGCAGATGCTCCTGCATCCGCTAAGGCATCTGCTAAGGCTTCTGCTCCAGCTGCTTCTGCTCCAGCTGCTTCCGCTCCAGCATCTGCTTCTGCTGAAGCATCTGCTCCAGCAAAAAAAGCAAAAAAAGCAAAAAAAGCTAAAGCATCCGCATCTGCTTCCGTTGAAGCTTCTGCCAAGTAATTAGCAATAGTTTTAGCTGTACAAAAAAGGCAGGCTAGTCCTGCCTTTTTTGTTACCTCCTACCTATTCAGCATAGGTAATGCAGTATCCTAATTAGCTATTTATTTTCCATAATTCAAATGAAGAAGCCTCGCACTCTTTTTGCGACAACCATCCTTGTGGCAGCCGCTTCGGTTTACTCAGCATTTGCGCAACCGATACCCCAATTTTCCACCACCTCTTTGAATATCGGCATTCATTTAATCAAAGCAGAAGTAGCCTCAAACGAAGTTGAGCGTGAATATGGACTTATGTTCCGTGAAAAAATGGCTGCCAATGAAGGCATGCTATTCATCTTTGAAAAACCCCAAGTCGTGTGTATGTGGATGAAAAATACTTTACTTCCACTTTCGGTCGCTTTCATCGACAATAATGGCAAAATAATTAATATCGAAAATATGATGGCGCAAACTACCGATTCTCACTGCTCAAAAAAACCTGCTCAGTTTGCTCTGGAAATGAACCAAGGATGGTTCAAAACAAAATCTATTCAACCCGATACGCCAATAGAGGGTCTTCCCCATATCAATTAATCAAGTACAGGAATATCTTGACCATTCCACCACGACAAGAACATAAATTATTTTTTAACGACAAAAGCCCGCACAATAATCAAATCGTGCGAGCTTTTTAAATTTCCAAAACATCTTGCCGCCGAATCACCCGGCGGACAAAATTGATCTATTTTAAGCTAGCGCCTTCAAAGCGGCTGACAAACGGCTTTTATGACGCGCCGCCTTATTCTTATGAATGATTTTTTTATCAGCGATACGATCCATCGTTGATACAGAGGCTTGGAACACTGCTGCTGCTGCTGCTTTGTCGCCTGCGTCGATCGCTTTACGAACAGCTTTAATTGCCGTACGCAAAGTGGAGCGCTGACTGGAGTTATGTGCGTTTTGCTTGACTGCTTGACGAGCGCGCTTGCGCGCTTGCGCGGTATTTGCCATGAAATTTCCTAAAACAGGGTCTAAATTCGTCCGCAAACCACAATGTTTACGCAACAAAATTCTGTACAGCCAATAATTATAACGACTTTTTCAATTCCAGGCAAATCAAAGTGTATAACCAAAAGAATATCGCCTCATGCCGCTATAATCGCGCTCCATGAACCTTCTCAAAACACTCGCCACTATCTCTGGTATGACCATGCTGTCACGCATCACCGGTTTGATACGCGACACCTTAATTGCCCATACATTCGGAACGTCTGCTTTTATGGATGCCTACAATGTTGCTTTCACCATTCCCAATCTGCTTCGCCGATTGTTCGCGGAAGGTGCATTTTCCCAGGCATTTGTACCCATTTTGGCAGAATACAAGAACAAGGAAGGGCCTGAGAAAACCAAACAACTTATCGACCATGTAGCCACTACATTGATCTGGGCCACGCTAATTACTTGTGCTATGGGCATTGCTGCAAGCCCGATTGTCGTTTATCTATTCGCCTCTGGTTTGGCAAAGAATCCGGCGGCCTTCGAGGTCTCCGTAGCGATGACCCAAATCATGTTTCCGTATATTACTTTTATGGCTTTCGTGGCATTTGCCAGCGGCATTTTGAATACGTGGCGCGAATTTAAAGTGCCCGCATTTACGCCCGTGCTACTCAATTTATCCACCATTGCTGCCGCCCTGTTCTTGGCGCCTTATCTACCACAGCCGATTTATGCTTTAGGAATTGCCGTTTTCGTGGGTGGTGTGTTGCAAGTGGCTATTCAAATTCCGGCGCTGGTAAAAATCGGTATGCTTCCTCACATCGCACTCAATCCCTTGATTGGCTTACGTGACTCTGGGGTGCTGCGTGTTTTAAAAAAAATGGGGCCTGCGGTATTTGCGGTTTCGGCCGGGCAAATTAGCATCATTATTAATACCAGCATCGGTTCCTATTTACCTACCGGCAGCATTTCATCGTTGCGTTATGCAGATCGCCTAATGGAATTTCCTACCGCACTCCTCGGCGTAGCCTTAGGAACTATTCTGCTACCGAGCCTGTCCAAAGCCAATGTCGATGGCGATAAAATCGAATATTCGGCCTTATTGGACTGGGGCTTGCGGCTCACCTTTCTTTTAGCGCTGCCAGCGGCTGTAGGCCTCGCCACTTTATCCACACCATTGACCGCCACTTTATTTCATCATGGTGCCTTCAACGTTCAGGCAGTCGCCATGACTGCACAGTGTTTGGTTGCCTATGGTGTTGGCTTGACTGGCATTATCCTAGTCAAAATACTCGCACCAGCTTTTTATGCCAAGCAAGATATTCGAACTCCAGTCAAGATAGCCGTAGGCGTATTGGTCGCGACGCAATGCATGAATCTAATATTCGTGGGCAGATTAGGACTAGCGGTGGCAGGCTTGGCACTCTCTGTCGGCTTGGGCGCATGCCTGAACGCCGGCATCCTTTTCTGGAGTTTGCGTCGACGCGAAATCTATGTGCCGCATAACGCTTGGCTGCCATTTTTTATAAAGTTAGCCATCGCATTGACATTGATGGCGGGTGTAGCTCTTTGGTTCTCCAGTTACATTCCCTGGACCGAGATGCGCGAACATCAATTATGGCGCATTGGTGCATTGTTTTTCATCCTCGCTGCGTGTATAGCAACCTATTTTTTTGCTTTGTTTGTGATGGGATTTAGATTAAAAGATTTCAAACGCGTAGCCTTTTAAGTTTTTGAGAGGCATACTATTTTTAAGCAGGAATAAGAAACATGGTGCCATCAAGAGAATTTACGTAAGCCCTAACTAAACACCTCATCAACAATGATCCATATTCTCGATTATTTTTCATCGCTGATACAAGAGGAGACCACTATTCCCCTCTTTGAAGCAGCCTTGACTATCGCGCAAGATACATATCCGCAAATCGATCTAGCTGCGGTTCAGGCTGAAGTCGATACCTTCGCATCAAAGCTGCAGAAACGGCTGCCCCCGGATTGCTCTGCCTTACAAAAACTACGCATGTTGAACCATTTCTTCTATCGTGAACTAGGTTTTTCCTGCAACACCAATCATTACTACGATCCAGACAATAGCTATCTGCATCAGGTCATTCGGAAACGCCGTGGCATCCCCATTTCGCTGGCCATGGTGTATATGGAATTAGCTCAAAATATTGGCCTCCCTGTCGATGGCATCGCTTTTCCAGGGCATTTTTTGATGAAATTATCGATGCCATCGGGTGTCATTATTATCGATCCGATCAATGGCGCCAGTTTATCGCGAGAAGAACTGGAAGAACGGATCACACCTTATATCGATACCGACCTTAGGCCTGACGACACCCCAAAAGAAACGCCGCTGGCACGCTATCTGCAGGCCGCATCTGCACGCGTCATTCTTGTGCGAATGCTGCATAATTTGAAATCCATTTTCTTGGAAGATCAGGATTGGGCGCGCATCATGGGTGTGAATGAACGCCTCGTCATTTTGCTACCCGACGACGTTATGGAGCGACGTGATCGCGGACTGACTTATGCCCATATGGAATACCCACTGGCCGCAGTGCGTGACCTGGAAGCCTATCTAGCGCAGCGCCCTTATGCTGCCGATGCAGAGGCACTTCGAATCCAAGTGGCGCAACTGCGAGAAATGGGAAAACGCCTGCATTAAAGCTCCCCTGTCAGGCCTCCCATTGAGGTTAAGCAGCGCCATCAGATAACAATGAATCAGCCCTTCGAACGCGCCTCAATCACCTCCCACTTCTCCAGACTTTCCAACAACAACGTATCGATTTCAGCAAACCGCGCATTGAGCTGCTTGGCTTCCGCTGCATTCTTCTTGTATAAATCGGGATCGGCCAATTTGGCGGAAATCGCTTTTTGCTCCGCCTCCAGGCTGGCAATCAATACCGGCAATTCATCGAGCTCACGCTGCTCTTTGTAGCTGAGTTTTTTCTGCTTAGCTGCCGCTGGCGCATCTTTGGCAAATAGTGCGGAAGATGCGCCAGGTTCTGCTTTGCCTGCGACCTTGGCTGCTTGTCCACTGTTGCGTGTCATGTTCGCACGCACGCGCTCCCAATCGGTGTAACCGCCCACGTATTCGCACCATTGGCCATCGCCTTCGGCCACAATTACTTGCGTCACGACGTTATCTAAAAAGGTGCGGTCATGGCTGACCAGAAACACAGTGCCGGTGTAATCTTCCAGCAGCTCTTCCAGCAATTCCAGCGTGTCGATATCGAGATCGTTGGTCGGCTCATCCAGGACCAGCGCATTGGCTGGCTTGGCAAACAGACGCGCCAGCAACAGGCGATTACGCTCGCCGCCGGACAAGGATTTCACCGGCGAACGCGCACGCTCCGGTGCAAACAGAAAGTCGTTCAGGTAAGTCATCACATGCTTGCGCTGACCGTTAATTTCCACCCAATCGCTGCCGGGCGCAATCGTTTCCATCAAATTAGCGTCTTCATTTAATTGCGCGCGCATCTGGTCGAAATACGCCACCTGCAATTTGGTGCCCAACTTGATGGAACCGCTATCGGCCGCTTCCTCGCCCAGAATCAATTTCAGCAGCGTGGTTTTACCCGCGCCGTTGGCGCCGATCAAGCCCACTTTATCGCCGCGCAAAATGGTGGCGCTGAAATCGCGCACGATCACTTTGTCGCCATACGACTTGTTCACGTTTTCGAGCTCGGCCACGATCTTGCCCGAGCGCTCGCCAGCCGACACATCCAGCTTGACCTGGCCTTGCTGATCACGGCGTGCCACACGCGTCAGGCGCAGCGCCTCCAGACGTCTTACGCGGCCTTCATCGCGCACGCGGCGGGCTTTGACACCCTTGCGTATCCAGACTTCTTCCTGCGCCAAGAATTTGTCGAACTTGGCATTTTCCACTTCCTCGATTTCCAGCTGCTCCGCCTTGCGAATCTGGTAAGCACTGAAGTTGCCGGGGAACGACAGAATACGGCCGCGGTCGAGTTCGATAATGCGTGTCGCCACGTTATCCAAAAAGCTGCGGTCATGGGTGATGAACAAGACGCTGCCTTTGTAATCGCGCAGCAAGCCTTCCAGCCAGAGGATGGAAGTAAAGTCGAGATGGTTGGTCGGCTCATCGAGCAGCAACACGTCCGGCGCACTGACCAGCGCGCAAGCGAGCGCCACGCGCTTTTGCATACCGCCCGACAGCGTGCCCATCAGCGAATCCCTTTTTAGATTCAAGCGATCCAGCGTGGTCTCGACGCGATTGGTCAGGCTCCAGGCATCGGAAGCATCGAGCTTGACTTGAATAGTATGCATGCGCTCCATGATTTCATCGTCATTGCCCTGGCCAAACTGGCCGGTCAAGGCGTCATACTCCGCCAGCAAAGCCTGGGTATCGCCCATGCCAGAAGCAACCGCGTCGAACACCGACATATCGGATTCAAAATGCGGCTCCTGATCAACGTAGGCAATCTTGATGCCTTGCTGCATGGCCAGCAAACCGTCGTCGAGCTTGGACAGCCCGGCGATAATTTTTAATAAAGAAGACTTGCCGGTACCGTTACGCCCGATCAAGCCGACCCGTTCCGTAGTCTCAAGAGAAAATTCAGCGTGATCGAGTAAGGCCACGTGACCAAACGCCAGTTGCGCATTGGAGATAGAAATGACTGCCATAATTGAATAAAAATGTGCGACGCTGGCACGCAAATGCCATGTCGAAGAAATGAAAGAAGCACGCATTGTACCGACAGACGCGCACCAAGCGTCATTTGGCAGCAAGTCCTCGGCTATAATATCGGCCTTGGCGCACTTAACCATGCGGGCAGCAAAGCCGACAACGGCAATGCATCCCGGCAGATAAGAACCCCAATCATCCACAAAGTTCCAAGCGTCTCGCCGTAGCACAATGGATAGTGCACATGCCTCCTAAGCGTGGGATACAGGTCCGATTCCTGTCGGCGGGACCAAAAGCACGTTCTAAGACATCCAGCAACATCCACAAACCCGCATTTCTCACTATGAGATTGCGGGTTTTTTGTTGCCGTAAGCGTTTTTATCGTTTATTGACATCCAAACTTTTTGGGGGGCATTCTTCGGGACATGCCCCAAAAACAATAACGCGATGCCCCCAAAATGCCTAAGGAAACGCCGATTTAATCAAATTTCAGTCTCCCTGATAGTTTGATATGCGTTTTTTCGCATCCAACAAAAAAATGGTGGTGAAATATTCTTTGGCGAACTGCTTTATTCACCTTTTTCAAGGCTGTTTCTGGCGCATC
>JANXTY010000074.1 GCA_025352145.1 Oxalobacteraceae bacterium | reverse complement strand
GCTGCGGCTTTCTTAGCTGCTGGTTTAGCTGCGGCTTTCTTAGCTGCTGGTTTAGCTGCGGCTTTCTTAGCTGCTGGTTTGGCTGCAGCTTTTTTGGCTACAGGTTTAGCTGCGGCTTTCTTAGCTGCTGGCTTAGCTGCGGCTTTTTTGGCGGCGGGTGCCGGCTTTTTTGCTGCTGGTTTTTTTGCTGATGTTGCCATTTGTTTCCCCTTCACGTGAGATGGAAAAAAATCAAACTACAAGATTAAAACCCGCCTAACCCATCGCGATGGAGCAGGCGGATTATTCATGGGCGCAAACATATTGGTTGTTTGCGCTAATGAATTCGGCACCAGCTGAACTGCTGCATCCCCTCGCGCATGCAGCACTTCAGCCATATTTAACAGGTCTTCTCCCTGTCGCACCTTCCACAGAAAGCGCGGAACCAGAAGAGAGGTACAGCACATACCACTCTCGCCATACACAAAAAAATACCGGCAATCTCGCCGGCACTAGAAAGTTATTTCTATACAAATCCGTTTTTCAAGGAAAACGCCGCCTTACCTGACGATGTCAGGACCAGCGGCGCCAACAGATAATATCTATTCGGTCTTTTACTGCCCATTGCTTTTATTGACTTTCTATTTTTATGCAGTCGTTGGTTATTCCAACTTAGTGCGACTGTATTTTATGTCTCTCTACCACCCTCGGATACCCCAATGAGTTTATGCGGCTTCTTTACAAACTCACTCCCAGTTTAATGCGCCCCCGGTTTGATATTCAATGACACGCGTCTCGAAAAAATTACGCTCTTTCTTCAAATCGATCATTTCACTCATCCATGGGAATGGATTCTCTTCCTGTGCGAACATTTGGTCAAGGCCAATTTGTTGTGCGCGACGATTTGCGATAAATCGCAGGTACCCTTTAAACATCGGCGCATTCAAACCAAGCACTCCACGCGGCATTGTATCCTCTGCGTAGCGATATTCCAACTCCACCGCTTGTAAAAACAACGCTTTGATTTCTTCGCGGAATTCGGGCGTCCACAAATGCGGGTTTTCCATCTTGATGGTATTGATCAAATCAATCCCAAAATTGCAATGCATCGACTCGTCGCGCAAAATATATTGGTACTGCTCTGCCGCGCCCATCATCTTGTTTTGACGTCCAAGCGCCAAGATTTGCGTGAAGCCAACATAGAAGAAAAGCCCCTCCATCAAGCACGCAAACACGATCAATGATTTCAATAATTTTTGGTCGTTCTCGGTGGTGCCTGTTGTAAAAGCCGGATCGGTCAACGTGTTGATAAACGGAATCAGGAATTCGTCTTTGTCACGAATGGATTTGACCTCGTTGTAAGCGTTGAATATTTCGCCTTCATCCAAACCGAGCGATTCCACGATGTATTGATACGCGTGGGTATGAATAGCTTCCTCAAATGCCTGACGCAGAAGGTACTGACGACATTCCGGCGCTGTGATATGCCGATAGGTACCCAACACAATATTGTTAGCCGCTAGCGAATCAGCCGTCACAAAAAAACCAAGGTTGCGCTTCACCAAACGACGCTCATCTTCGGTTAGGCCATTCGGGCTTTTCCACAGCTCGATATCGCGCTGCATGTTAATCTCTTGCGGCATCCAATGATTGGCGCAACCAGCCAGATACTTATCCCATGCCCATTTATATTTAAAGGGCACGAGCTGATTGACGTCGGTTTTGCCGTTGATAATGCGTTTGTCAGCGGCATTAACCCGACGCGTACTGCTTTGCGCATTCACATTCAAACTCATGGGCGCAGTCACTAGCGCCGGGTTCAAAGCACGGTCAGTCATCTGCACACGAGCATCGGCAGAAATCCCTGCTTGCAATGGTGGCTGAGGGGTAAATACGGGCATTTGTGGCGGCCGGGGGGCCGGTATCGCAGTCACTTCGTCATCCCAAGATAGCATTTTTCTTCCTTTTTATTCGTTGCGTTAAGGGCGTTCGCAACACCTAACACCTGCGTAAGCCCAACTAAATACAGTTAGCGGTGGCAAGGGGCGAAAAAATTTCGCCCCTTCAGTTCAAATCGTTACTGGCAAGCTTCACACTCTTCAAAACCATCATCTCCCGGACGCAACATACACGCCGGGCCGGCAAGTTCCACATCAGCTGCGGCAGAATAGCTGCCGGTACCGCCCCCATCCACGTCAACAGCATTTAAGGCACCCGTTTTGGAAGTGGACTTCTCCGTATGGGTGGCACCTATCGTGCGCAAATAATAAGTAGTCTTCAAGCCCCGCAACCAGGCCAGTTTGTAGGTCTCATCGAGTTTCTTGCCCGACGCGCCCGCCATATAAATATTCAGCGACTGCGCCTGATCAATCCATTTCTGACGACGCGATGCTGCTTCTACTAGCCAGGAGGGCGAGACTTCGAACGCAGTGGCGTAGATATCGCGCAGCTCTTGCGGAATGCGATCAATTTTGGCCAAGCTACCATCGAAATATTTGAGATCAGCGATCATGACTTCATCCCACAATCCACGTGCCTTCAGGTCGCGCACCAAGTATTCGTTGATCTCGGTAAATTCGCCGGACAGGTTCGATTTCACATACAAGTTCTGATAGGTCGGCTCAATGCAGGCGGCCACGCCGATGATATTAGAAATGGTTGCCGTTGGTGCAATCGCCACACAATTAGAATTGCGCATGCCGTAATCTTTAATCCGCTTACGAAGCACGCTCCAATCCATTGCTTCGGACAGATCGACTTCCAAATAGCCGCCACGCTCTTCGGCCAGCAACTTGAGCGAATCCTGAGGCAAAATACCACGATCCCACAGCGAACCTGAATAGGAACTGTAACGACCGCGCTCTTGCGCCAACTCAGTCGATGCCAGATACGCGTAATAACACACCGCCTCCATTGAACGGTCGGCAAATTCAACTGCCTCGCTCGACGCGTACGGCGTACGCATCAGATGCAGGCAATCTTGAAACCCCATGATGCCTAAACCAACCGGCCGGTGACGCAGATTAGAGTCGCGGGCTTTTTTAACTGCGTAGTAATTGATGTCAATCACGTTATCGAGCATACGCATGGCGGTGCTGATGGTTTTTTGTAGCTTGGCATGATCGAGCTTGCCATCCACCATGTGCGCTGGCAAGTTCACCGAGCCGAGGTTACAGACGGCAATTTCAGTTTCATTGGTATTTAAGGTGATTTCGGTACATAGATTCGAGCTGTGAACCACCCCGACATGCTGCTGCGGACTACGAATATTGCAGGGATCTTTGAAGGTGATCCAAGGATGGCCGGTTTCAAACAGCATCGACAACATCTTGCGCCATAAATCAAGCGCCTGGATTTTCTTGGACAGGCGCAGTTCGCCGCGCTCAGCTTTAGCTTCGTAAGCAGTGTAGGCCTGCTCGAAAGCGCGCCCATATTTGTCATGCAGGTCAGGCACATCACTCGGTGAAAATAAGGTCCAGTCGCCTTTTTCCATCACGCGCTTCATGAACATGTCGGGAATCCAGTTTGCCGTATTCATGTCGTGAGTACGGCGACGATCATCACCAGTGTTTTTGCGCAAGTCGAGAAATTCTTCGATATCCATGTGCCAGGTTTCCAGATAAGCACACACCGCACCCTTACGCTTGCCGCCTTGATTGACCGCTACTGCGGTATCGTTAACCACCTTCAGGAATGGAACCACGCCTTGCGACTTACCATTAGTACCCTTGATATGCGCACCCAAAGAACGTACCGGAGTCCAGTCATTGCCAAGACCACCCGCGTATTTTGCCAGTAACGCGTTTTCTTTAATTGCATCATAAATACCCTCCAACTCGTCGGCGACAGTGGTCAGGTAGCACGAGGACAATTGGGAGCGCCTGGTCCCCGAGTTAAATAATGTGGGCGTCGAGCTCATAAAGTCGAAGCTCGACAAGAGGTGGTAAAACTCAATAGCACGCGCTTCCCGATTGACTTCATTTAAAGCCAGCCCCATCGCTACGCGCATATAGAATGCTTGCGGCATCTCAATGCGGACTTCGCGAATGTGCAGGAAATAGCGGTCATACAAAGTCTGCAAACCGAGATAGCCAAATTGTAAATCGCGGTCGGCCACCAAGGCCTGGGCTAATTTGGCCAAATCAAATTGCGCCAGTTTTTCGTCTAGCAATTCGGCATCAATCCCTTTTTTGATAAAGGCAGAAAAATATTCCAGATACTGGGCACTGCTATCTTTTTGTGCGACTTCTTTGCCGAATACTTCCTTGCGGATCGTATGCAACAACAGACGCGCCGTCACCTGGCTATACGCCGGGTCTTTTTCCATCAAGGCACGTGCAGCCAGAATTGCCGACTTGTGCAATTCTTCTACAGGCACGCCGTCATACAGGTTCTTGATAGTCTCCGAGAAAATAGCATCTGCATCGACATGCTTTTCCAGACCTACGCAAGCGGCAGTAATCAGATCGCGCACCTGATTCATATCCAGGACGCGGGGCCGACCGTTTTCAATCACGTGCAACTGGGCTTGCGCCACAGCTGGCTTGGAAGCCTGCTGCAAAGAGCGCTCTTCCATGCGCTTGGCGCGGTACAACACGTAAGCACGAGCCACATCATGCTCGCCGGAGCGCATCAGCGACAATTCGACTTGATCCTGGATGTCTTCAATATGAAAGGTGCCGCCCGCCGGTTGACGCCGCATCAATGCCGCTACCACATTGGCCGTTAATTGCTCAACGAGTTCTCGGACTCGCGCCGAAGCCGCACCCTGACCGCCATTTACCGCAAGAAACGCCTTGGTTACGGCAATCGCAATTTTCGATGGTTCAAATGCCACAACCGCGCCATTACGTCGCAGTATCCTATAATCGTCACGAGTGGCTGTGACATGGTGCGCGGTGGCCGCGACACCAGGCAGGCTCGATACGACACCAAATTCATTGGACGATTTTGCGGAACTATCTTGAGTTGAATGCATTGAGCCTCCCGGAACATCATTGCCGACGGCATTGCCGCAGCGTGTGGTTATTAATTAGAGCCCACTAACTAATTAACTAACGGGCTCTCGAAAACATTTTTTGTACTGCGCACCTGTGTGTTCACTGCATCTGAAAATAATCACTTTCGTTGGGTGCAACAACAATTCCTACCCATTCAACCATGCACTTTTATAAGTTTATTCAGACCCCATCAACACACCAACCCCACCCCTGAAATATCGCTTACCACCACCACAGGCAATTTGATGAAATTCCGTAAAAGCACTACATATAGTGTATAAAATTGAAGTGAAGACTAATTGTAGTGTTTGACTCAGGGGGGCGCAACACCTATTTCGAATAAAATTTAGGTATTTTCATGCTGCGCCGCAATTGACTTTTCAGTCGAATGAGGGAAAGCGTAATGGGTGATGAGTGAGCGCTAACAATTGCGCCTCACGAAGCGCTTTTTGGTAAGACTCCCAATCGAACGAGGGACCTGGGTCGGTCTTGCGTCCACGCGCGATATGCTCATGCCCTGCAACATCCGTAAGCGGATAACGCAATTGAAGTGCCTGGGTTAACGCCACTAATGCCGCATATTGGGGCAAGGTGAAAAGGTCGAAATCGGTGCCCTCCAATTCGATACCGATTGAAAAATCATTGCAACGTTCGCGTCCCGCAAACACGGAAACGCCTGCGTGCCATGCCTTATCGTTAGCCGATACAAACTGCACGATACAGCCGTCGCGCCGTATCAGAAAATGGGCTGATACCTTCAGTGTGCGCAAAACTTCAAAAGAAGAGTGAGCAGCATAATTAAGGCGGTTGCCAAACAAATCTCCGATATAGGTCCCACCAAACTGCCCTGCCGGCAAGCTAATATTGTGAATCACGAGCAAATCGATTGTGACCCCCTCGGGGCGTTGCTCAAAATTGGGCGAAGGATCGCGCATAACAGAGCTACACCACCCATCCATGCCCACTTCCATGCGCGCATAGTGTTGAGGAGCGCTCATGATTCCGGCTCATGGATATTGAGTCTTTGCATCTGATAACGCAGTTGACGAAAACTAATGCCCAGTAACTCAGCGGCCTGGGTCCGATTGAAACGGGTTTTCATGAGCGCTTGTTTGATGATATCGCGCTCAATATCATTCAAATAATCGGGAAGTGATGTCGGCAAATTTCCTTTAAAAACCGGGGCCGCATACATAGCCTCCGGCAACACTTCTTCAGCGAACGAAGGCGTCGTCGCCAATTCGATCGGCGAAACTTCGGATGAAAATTCACGCACAACTTCCTCCACCGGCCCAGGAGTAGCCGATCCACCCATCCGGGCTGCCTTGAGTCCCAGATCCGCGACCTCAATGAGGCCATCATTAGCAAACGCCAGCGCACGCTCCAGTATATTTTCCAATTCCCTCACATTGCCTGGAAAAGAATATTGACGCAATACTTCCAATGCCGACGCTCCCAATGTCGCCGCATGTCCAGCCAAACTAAGGCGCTGCAGGATCACATCGGCCAGCAAACCAATATCATCCAAGCGTTCGCGTAGCGGTGGCAAGCTCAATTCAATGACGTTAAGGCGATAATACAAATCCTGCCGGAATTTTCCCTTTTCAACACAGTCAGCCAAGGACTGATGGGTTGCACTGATAATCCTCACATCGACCGGTTCCTCAGCAGTCGCGCCGATCTTACGCACCCGCCGCTCTTGAATCGCGCGTAAAAGCTTGACCTGCATCGCCAATGGCAAATCAGCCACTTCATCGAGCAACAAGGTACCACCATGCGCCGCCTGAAAAAAACCGTCGCGGTCATCTGCTGCTCCGGTAAAGGCACCTTTGCGATAACCAAAAAATTCTGCTTCCATCAACGCATCAGGAATCGCTCCGCAATTGACGGCAACAAACGGCTTATCCGCCCGTGGGCTTTGAGCATGAATTTCGCGCGCAGCAAGTTCTTTGCCGCTACCCGATTCCCCCGTAATGGCAATGGGTGCCATGCTGCGTGCCAACCGAACTATCTGGGCACGCAAATCCTGCATGACATCAGACTGCCCCATCAAGCGCGTCGTGTTCGTATTCACCGATGTAAAGGTGTTTTTCTCATTGCGTACCACAGTGGTCTGGCTCAGACTTAAAGCGGACCTGACCATCAAGCGTAACTGATCCAACACCACAGGTTTGGAGACGTAATCAAATGCACCGGCTTTCAACGCAGTGACCGCGTTATCCGCACTTCCGTAGGCTGTAATCACGGCAATCGGGGTGTTTTTACAATTGGCAGAAACCTCACGCACCAATTCAATACCCAAGCCGTCTTGCAGGCGCATATCCGTTAGCACAAGCGCATACGTCTTTTGCGCCAAAAAACCGCGCGCAGTTTCCAGACTGGGAGCGCTATCGACATCAAGGCCCATCTTAATCAGAGTAATTTCCAGCAATTCACGCAGGTCGGCTTCGTCGTCGACAATCAAAATTCGGGGTGCAGTCATGGAAAATGTCTTTGTCTTTTTATGAATTGCTTCAATCAAAATGGCTCGGGCAAAGCAAAAGTAATTACAAATCTACCGATGGCAACCTCCTGCCCATCTTCAGAAACCTCCATCCGGTATTCAAAATCGAGCATGGCGCCATTATTCAAACACAATTCGCGTGCCAAGTAGAGTCCCAAACCAGTTCCCTTACTCGACGTTGTGTAAAACGGTTCGAATAAATGGGCCCGCACCGCAGGCGTGATGCCAGGACCATCGTCCTGCACATGTAACTCCAGCCGATTACCCGCACCCGAAACCAGGCGCATCCGTATACTGCCGGATGCGCCACTAGCATAACGCGCGGCATTGGTCAGTAAATTAGTGATTACTTCCCGCAAATGCAACGGATCAAACTTCACGTGGAACTGCCCCGTATCCTCCAATACCAGCGCACCTCGGGGAAGGCCATTGGCATCCTGCAACTCCTCCTGTATTTCCATTAAAAATGGAAAAATAGAGAGTGGCTCCCCATGCGATTGGGCTTTACGTGACAACTGCAAAATGTCTTCGACCATGCGATCCACACGCGTCACATTATCCTGAACAATGCGTAGCAGCCGACTCTGCACCAAACCTGACAGTTCTTCGCTAAGCAAAGCCGTCGCATGCGCAATTGCCGATAGCGGATTGCGTACTTCATGCGCAATGCTGGCCGTCAGGCGCCCCATTGATGCGAGCTTTAATTGCTGCGCCTGATTTTCAATTTCAGTAACGTCCTGTAAAAAAATAACCGTGCGACCTTCTGCCAATGCGGTCGTTCTCACGCTGGCAAATCGCAGTTTCAAATGCGTGGCTAAATCGCGCCGTCCCCCTATCAATGAGACCACCCCCGGCAAAACGATGTCTTCTCCGAGCTTCAAAGAAACATACATCGGCGCCGTGATGTCCCCATTTTCCTCTTCGCCCCCCAGATTCCTCCACGCAAAAAAGGCCTCTGCAATTGGCACCAGCGGTGCAACATCGGTCAATTTAATGCGGGACTGGTCGTGTGCCAAGGACAAACCCAGCATCCTCTCCGCCGCAGGATTAGAGGTAAACACCGCGCTGTCATGTCCCACCACCATGATGCCATCCCCCATATCCGCAATCACCAGACGATTAATAGACTGCTGCATTTCCAGATCATTTCCACGCTGAGTCGCCAGTTCCTCCTGTCGAATCAACTTGGCTGCCAAGCTATTGACCACGACCACCATCGCAAAAAAAGCCGCGCCGTACAATCCGGCTTGCATGGTGGATGGGGAAGCATCGAGATACAGAATGCGATACCAATTTTCAGCCAACAGAAATAAGGTCACGCATGCGGCAAAAAACAAGGCCAGCATCGTCGGCGTGAGAATCGCAGCGCCCGCTAACGGAAATAAAAAAAGAATCGCCAATCCCGATGGAGCGCCCCCTGCCACAGCATACAACAGGGAAATGGCAAAAATGTCGAACGAAATTTGAGACGATAACTGCGATAAAAAATGGCGCCGATAAAATACTTTCAACAACGTAAATACGATCGCCAACAGAAAATAGGCGATGCAAATTTCACCGTATATCAACTGTCCGTCATCAAGAAAATATTTGTTATTAATGCCAATGTAAATCAGCAATACAGCGGCGATAGCAACCCGCGTAATATTCAGCATTTGCAGAGAACGCCAGTACAGGTCATGGGCCTCATGCGGATTTATATTGGCAGTGTCGGTCATTAGTGAATGCCGTAAATCGCCCATTAGGAAGAAAAATGCAGGCGGCGGTGCTCGTCACTGCAAAATACCATGCCCGACTCGGTGAGCGCTTCAGAGACAGGAATATGGACACCACAATGTACGCAAGGCAGCATAGGCTCAACCACTACAGGCGCATTGTTTTTCTGCTTGTTCTGTTGGTGGCGCGGTTTTACCGCCTTGCTCACCTGAGCCCGCAGCGCTGAAATCACCAAAACAATCAACGCAATCCAAACCAGCAATTTCACGGCAGCCCCCGATGCAGCACTACTTCCAGCACGAAACGGCTACCCACATAAGCGAGCAGTAAGGTTACAAAACCGGCCAAGGTAAAGCGAAGTGCGATCCTGCCGCGCCAGCCTTGCCAACGACGCCCTCCCAACAGCATGCCAAACAGCACCCAGGACAGTAAGGCAAAAACGGTTTTATGATCCCACGTTAACGCCTTTCCAAATAACTGCTCCGAAAACACGACGCCGGACAACACCGTAAAGGTCAACAACACAAAACCCAAACCTATCATGCGAAACAACAATTTCTCCATCGTCAACAAAGCCGGCAATCGATCAATCGTCGCTCCAAACCAAGTTCTTTCTCCCCATGCCGATCCCGGACGTGCATGCAAACGCGATTCCTGCAGTGTCATCAACACGGCGTGAAAAGCAGCAATTGTCAATGTGCTATAGGCCAATAACGCAATGGCGATATGCCAAGCAAACAAAGCAGACCTTCCCTCCAGCGACAAGACACTGCCAACGAACAGCAGCGGCAATAGCACAGCGACCGCAGCGCACGGCAATACCAACATACGCAAGCCATCGAGAGAAAAATTACGGTTCTCAAACCAATACGCGGCAACCGACATCCACAGCGCGGCCGACAACATCACGGCAAAACCGACTCTTAACGAACCAGGCGAAACGACTTCAGACCACAATACGCCAAAATGCAACAACCATGCAGTGGCGGTACCCAGAGAAATCGTGCGCCACCGCTGTACTGGCAAGAATGCGCAGACTGCATAAAGAAGCGCCGGGACAATAGAGAAGTATGGATGCATACAATAAGTTTACACTATGTGCCTTAATCGGCGATTGTGATCGCTACCTTGTTTAAAAATTACGTCCCGAAACGGATTACGTACAACTTCTATCCACCGAATAATTTAAGCATCCATATTGAACAGTTGATGCGCCGTGGTGCGGTTTGCGCTACAGTGATTACAACGTAATAAATGAGTGGAGGGCGGCATGGCGATCGAAATGGTAATACTGGGTGGCGGATGTTTCTGGTGTCTGGAAGCGGTATACCAAGAAGTCAAAGGCGTCCAACAAATCGTTTCTGGCTACACGGGCGGCCACGTCCCACATCCCTCTTATGAGTTAGTCTGTCAAGGAACGACGGGGCACGCTGAGGTAGTGCAAATACGTATCGACACTAGCCTGGTCACTTTTCGGGAAATTCTGGAAATATTTTTCACCATTCACGACCCAACCACGTTGAATCGGCAAGGCAATGACATCGGTACCCAATACCGCTCCGTCATTTATACGCATTCACCCGAACAAGAAGCCGTTGCCAAGCAGGTCACCGCGGAAATGGCCATCGTATGGGATGCGCCCATCGTCACACAAGTAGTGGCAACGGAGGTATTTTATGCGGCAGAAGATGTCCACCAGAATTATTTCCGCCAACATCCACACGAAGGCTATTGTGCTTTTGTTGTGGCGCCAAAAATTGCAAAATTAAGAAAGGTTTTTGCCTCGAAATTAAACCCTTGACCCGGCCTTTACATCCATTCTGAAATTATCGCGCAAGATTTTGAGTTGTCAGAGGATCTCCTAAAAAACTGTCGGTGTTATTCCGCCGACAGGAAAAAATTCTCCTGCAAAACAAAAAGCCAGCGGAGGTTTGCGTAATTGGCGAAATGTATGCAAAGATCGGCTTATCTCCTCTCTCTGCCTCAGTCAGGGACAAACCAAGTTCATTTCGCAATACCATAAAATGATTTATCCCAACCGACTAGCCGACGGACAGATCACTGGCGTATGATGTTAAAAATGCCGCACAATCAGAGGGCAAGCTAACCGCCGTAAGAGCACATCATCGCCGGGCCGCTGGCTGGGTTATCTTTCCCACAGTCAGTCCGACTATTCGAATAAATAGGTATCGAGGACACAATGCGCGTAGTGATCGTTGACGATACACATATCAACCTGGTGTTGATGTCACGCCTGATCAAAAAGCTCGACGATGTCGAGACCGTAGCATTCCAGAATGCCCGGGAGGCGGTGGACTGGTGCCATAGCAATCCTTACGACCTGCTCATTCTCGATTACATGATGCCCGAAATCAATGGCCTCGACTTTCTTTACTTGCTCAAAAATGAAGCCCGCAACCAACCGCCACCGCCAGTACTAATGGTAACGGCCAGTCAGGATATCGATATTCGTCATCGCGCATTAGAAAACGGCGCCAGCGATTTTCTAATCAAGCCCATCGACAAAATTGAATTCCTGGCACGCACCCGTAATATGCTGCAGCTGCGACGCGCTACGGTCGCCCTGCAAGATCGCGCTAGCTGGCTCACGGAAGAAATCAACAAAGCGACGGTCGAGCTGCGGGCGCGCGAGCAAGAGACCATTTTGCTACTATGCCGCGCATCGGAATACCGCGATCAGGAAACCGGGGCGCATATTCAACGGATGGCCCAATTTTCCCGTTTAATCGCGGAAGAGCTGGGCTTATCCTTAGAAGATCAGGAACTCATTCTTAACGCCGCCCCGATGCACGATATTGGCAAGGTCGGGACTCCCGACCATATTTTGTTGAAGAAGGGAAAACTCAATTCGGATGAACTGGTGATCATGCGCGACCATGCCACTATCGGTCACGCCATTCTAAAGTCGAGCCAGGTTCGCATGCTGCAATTGGCGGCCGAAATTGCCTATACCCACCATGAAAGATTTGATGGCACGGGCTATCCCGTCGGGTTAAAAGGCGAAGACATTCCCATTGCCGGACGCATTGTTGCAGTCGCCGACGTATTTGACGCATTAACCAGTACCCGGCCTTACAAAAAAGCCTGGCCTGTTGAGGATGCGCGTCAGTATTTACTCGACAATAGAGGCACGCATTTTGACCCGCGCTGCGTCGATGCACTGTTCAAACGATGGCCGGAGGTGGAAAAAATCCGTGCTGGATTTAAGAAGATTATCGAATAGCGGCGCACCTTGGCGAGCACCATTTTCATGCGACTACACCCCCCTTCACTGGCCAATCTTTAATGTCGGACGCCCCTCTGATAAGGCAACTATTCCAACACCTCGGAATAGCTAGCCCAACCACCCTCGATGAACGCTTGGACGTATTGCGAAAAAAGGGAGAAGGTCAGTTAGCCGATGGGCTGCAGGCCTTGCTGCGCAATGCAGAAAAAAGGGACGAGGCGCTCAAGCTGCACACGCACAATCTCCTCCTCAAATGCAGCGAATTTTCCAAAGCGAATACACAACTCAAAGCAGAGGCCGCCCATCAAAAAGTCGCCCTCACCTTATTACAAAACACGCTCCAGCGCCTCACCCAAAGCAGCGAAGGTGAAGGAGGAAGTATTGATCTACACGGCCACGCGTTTGACGACGATTTAATTCGGCTCACGAGCGAGCTAGAAGCACTCGTACATCAGCGCGAAGCTGCGCGCCAAGCGTTGGCCGTCAGCGAAAGCCGCAATCGCAACATTCTCGATAGTCTGCACGAAGTCGTATTCCAGACCAACACCAGGGGGCATTGGACCTATCTCAATCGTGCGTGGGGCCTCATTACCGGCTTTTCAGTCGATGAATGCATGGGGCAGCGGGCACTTTCCTATATCCATCCAGAAGACCGTAAACGCCATATTAATTTGCTTCTGTCGTTAATCAATCGAGAAGAAACTTCTTTCCGTCTGCAGTTGCGGTTCGTTACCCGAGATTTCGGTTATCGCTGGCTTGAAGTATTTACCAAGCGCATCGAGGACGGCCAGGGCAAGCTGACGGGCATCAGCGGCTCCTTGATCGACATCACAGAGCAAAAGCTCGCGCAAGATAAAATGATGATCAGCGAAGAACGCCTCAACCAGGCCTTGATCGCTACCAATAGTCGCTTGTGGGATTGGGATATGAGTAAACCTCAACCCTACGTTGATCCCAAATGGCTAGTTACTTTAGGCTACGACGTAGATGATCCCTCCCTCAAGGATCTGCAATGGAACCTACAAATACATCCAGAGGACCTGCCGCGCTGGACCGAGCATTTGCAGGAACACCTGCATCGTAAGCGCGCCGAACTTGATATTGAATTGCGTTTCGCTACAAGACAGGGCGATTGGCGCCACGCTTCATTACGGGGGAAAGTCATCCTGTGGCGTGGTCGCAGAGCGTTGCGGATGGCGGGTATGCTGCTCGACATCACCGCACGCAAAGAAGCGGAAGAAGCAGCATTGCGTCAGCAGGAGTTGACGGAGCAAATTCTCGACCAGCTTCCGATCGCCGTATTTCTCAAGAATCGTAACGGGCAATTCGTCCGTTTTAATCGGCAATTTAAATTATTTGCCAAGCGCTCGCGCGAAGAAATGCTCAACAAACAGGACAGTAGCTTTTCAGTACTGCCCTGGCCTGATACTTCCCAACAAGATGATGAACTGGCCTGGAAAACAGGGCAGTTGGTGACCACCGAAAGGCGTCTGACCAATGTCAATCCGCCGCTCGATGTATTAATGAACCGGATCGTGATCGATATTGGCCGAGGCGAATCTTACCTTCTTGGATTTTCGATCGACATCAGCGAGCAGCGAGCAGCACGCGAGGCAATGCAACGCGCAGTCGAATCAGCCGAAGCTGCCAGCCGCGCTAAAAGCGAATTCCTGGCCAATATGAGCCATGAAATTCGTACCCCGATGAACGGTATTCTCGGCATGACCGAATTGGCGCTCGATACCCCCTTAAGTCGGGATCAACGCGAGTACTTATCGCTGGTCAAATCGTCAGCCGATGCCTTGCTAATTATCATCAATGACATATTGGATTTCTCCAAAATCGAGGCCGGAAAATTCGACATCGACGAGGTGTTATTCGATTTAAGAAAACTCATCATCGACACTGCCAAGTCGATGTCTTTGCGCGCGCATCAAAAGTCACTTGAGCTAGTATGCGATGTTCCCGCCAGTCTGCCTCGTTTTATGAAAGGCGATCCAGGGCGTTTGCGTCAAGTTCTGGTCAATTTGCTCGGCAATGCCATCAAATTTACCCATCATGGCGAGATTGTATTGGGTGTGCGCGTTTTCAGTGAAGAAGGCGAATACAGCACACTCGAATTCTCTGTACGCGACACGGGAATCGGCATCCCCCCAGAGAAGCAGATGCACATATTTGAGGCTTTCTCCCAAGTCGATGGCTCTACTACACGACTGTACGGCGGGACTGGATTGGGCCTGACGATTTGCAAGCGTCTAGTGGCGCTGATGCATGGCCAAATGGATTTAATCAGCACACCGGGCTTAGGCAGCCTGTTCAAATTTACAGTACGTCTGCGACAAGCAGGAAGCGTTCTGCAGGCACCATTCCCAAGCGATGTCCTCAAGGGAAAAACTGCCTTGGTAGTCGATGACAATGCCACGAACCGGCGCGTTCTGGTAGGCATTCTGGGACAGGCTGGTTTACATGTTTCACAATGCAGCAGCGGTCGTGAAGCCCTCACTTTGTTATCGGTGCAAGCTAAACCCTCGCTGTTGATTTTGGATGGAAACATGCCGGAGATGGATGGCTTTGCTACCGCTGCCCTCGTTTTGCAACAGCCCAACCCGCCAGCGTTGCTGTTGCTGATCTCTGCCGACCAGCAAGCCGATAAGGAACGTGCCCGCCATTTGGGGCTCGATCATTATTTGGTCAAACCCGTCAGCGGACCTGAACTCATCGGATCAATTCAAACGCTATTGGGTCAACGACCTTCCAGCTCCACACTGCTGCCATTAACCCCTTTTGCACGCGATACACCAAAAGGTGCGCTGCATATCCTGCTCGCTGAAGACAACCTCATCAATCAACAATTAGTGTTGCGGCTATTTGAAAAATTAGGCCATCGCCTAACGCTGGTTGACAACGGTGCAGCTGCTGTTGCACTGGCGACAAAGGAAAGTTTCGATCTGATTTTTATGGATGTCCAAATGCCCGAAATGGATGGCCTCATCGCTACCGCGCATATTCGGCAATGGGAGCAACAACATGGTGGACATACGCCGATTGTCGCCATGACTGCGCGCGCGATGCAAGGTGACCGAGAACGTTGCATCGCTGCCGGCATGGACGACTACCTTTCCAAACCCATCCACACGCAACGCGTCCACCAACTGCTGGCACAGTATTGCCGAACCGATCCACAGCCACTCAAGCACGAAATTTTACAATGGAACAAAGCATTAATCCGGCTCGATGGCGATGCCGAATTACTGCTCGAATTGGCAGAAATATTTCTCAAGGATGGCCCGACCCTGACCCAGCAACTGGAAGACGCGCTCGCACGCAGCGATGACCCCGCCGTCCGCCGCGACTTACACAGTCTGAAAGGCGTGCTAGTTAATTTCGGCGCTTACCATGCAGCACAGCAGGCCGAATTACTGGAAGAAGCCATGGAGCAGGACGCAGAGCGCGCGGCCGAAGCTGCACTCATGGTGCGATTAAATAATGCGTTGCAGGACGTGTATTCCGCCCTGCAAGAACTGATCGCAGCCGGGCCTGCGGTCTCATAACGGCTGGTACCAATCATTGAATTAATCAAAAAAACCAGCCGTCTTAAATCCAGATTTCCCATTAGACCGCTTTCTTTTCTGCCAAAGCCACCTGTTTGCTGGCGCTGGCGTAAAAATGAAGATCGCGGATTGAGTGAGAGCGCGACGAGTCCCATTGCTCATCGGGCGCACCACCTGGCAGCTTCGGCGTTCCAGTGGAACACCCTTCTCCTTCCATGAAGACGCTAGTGACGGTAGTTCAAACCAACCAAGATACGGCGGCCCGAATAGGAGTAATCGAACACATTGGGTGTGCCATCTGCAAAATGGTCGTATTTGCCAGAGCTACTCAATCGCGTTGCCAAACCCAGGTTCCGGCCTTCGGCAAAAATCTCCACGCCAGACTTGAATTTGTAGGAGATTTTGGCATCGATATAAGCGGTCGGCGCATTGAACACAACGCCGCTTGGATTGTAAGGAATCCTAACGGCAGCCCCACTCGCATTGGGTGGATTATTACTTCCAGAAAGAGCGGTAAATGTAGTGTCCCGGAACTGGTATGCGAGACGCGCATTGACTCTGCCATCGTCATACCATAACGAGGTATTAAACGAGTAAGCGGCCTCTCCCCTAGGACGCAAAGATTCACCCGTAACCAGATCAAATTCCGTGATTGAATCGGAAGATCTCAGCTTCGAATAGTTAAAATCCAAGCCCGTATATTTCAGTACCCAAGGCAAAAAGGTAAAGGCCGATTTAGAGGCAAATTCCCAGCCGGTTCGGCTTGTTCCCGGGCCATTTTCGTAAGTGTTATAGGTAAAGCTGTAGTCCGATAACTTTCGTCCTGTTTGCGGATCAGTTAGATCTTCTCCCTCGAACAAATTGGCACCATTTTTGCTCACAATGCGCGGCCCCCCAATCTTGGAACTGTGCTTGAAGGTTGCCAATGAAAACATGAAATCTTTATTGGGATACCATTCAATGCTAAGGTTCTGGTTACTGTTAGTTTGTGGCTTTAAGCCAGGGTTGCCGATGGTTCCGCAGGTCTGATCTTGAACAACACCGTCGTCAATAACCAAGTCATCTTTTAACTCACTATAAGTACATGTACCAGCAGGGAGCAGGCGATTAACGGGAGGACGAGCCACCGTTTTGGCAAAGCTATAGCGGACCACAACCTTACTTGGAACAACCCACAAAGCATAGTTATACGCAGGCATTAAATCCGTATTGGTTTTTTGCAGCGATACCTGTTTGGCGATCGTGTAGGTCGTCGTACCTGCGCTGATTACTTTGTTGATTTGATCTTTGAGAACAATTGAATTAAAAGTCATAAACCCGGAGCCATGAACTTCATTAACCACCACACGAGCACCGATATTGGCGGTAAATTCCATGCCGAGCGGCAGGTCATTTTTTTCAAAATCTGCCATCACATAACCGGACTTCCCTTTTTCTTTAAATGCGCTGTGAGGTTGGTCGTAAACGTTGCCGTCATTAGCGGTACATTTTTTTAAGCAGTCAAAATTAAAATTTTGCGCACCGACAAGATTAAAAAGTTTTGCGACATCAATAGTGGACCAGCCTGTAAGTAAATCGCCGCGATTGGGTACGTTGCCAAAAAACTGCGAAGTAGCAGGTTTCATTGTCTGTGCAATAATTTCTTGGAATTGAGCCTGCGTAAAAGTGTACGTGCCTGCGCGATTGTCGTTAATGCTGGCTTTTGGCGTAAAGCCATAAATGCAGGGAGAAGCGCCCGCAGCAAGCGATCCCGGCGTGTCTTGGCATCCCACAAAATTACTCCGCAGAATATTATTGGGAAGAACAATAGGGGCGACATAACCTGCTGTCCCGACGTTCAATCCGTTTCCGGCTTTGATTTGAGCCCCTCCCTGTGCCCAGCCGACGCCGGACGTTTCGCGCAGATTGACGCCGCCTTTAATTTGGGTAATGAAAGGCAGCTTATTTTTCAAGTTGTAGCTAACATCCAGCTTGCCAGTTTTTTCTTCGGTCTCGTTAATGCGCGGCGTAAAGTTAAGTCCATACGCGTTTGTCAGTTGAGGACGTTGCACGGCCGTGTAAGCGGGAGAGGCTGGAAATTCAGGTTTTGCAGTTACCGCCCCCACAGCGGTTGGCTGATTAAGCACGGTATACAGCGCGGGATTAGACTGATCGAAAGCGCTACTTGGCGGGAAAGTGTAATTCCACAAACCATTGGGCTGAACAGCCAATGTTCCGGCACCATACGCGACGCCCCAGCCAGTGGAGCGATCAAGGCGCGAAAAATCAGATCGTGCATCGCCGACAAAAAAATCGACCGCCAATCCATTTTTTTTATAGGCCCCGCCTAGCTGGAAATAGGTTGACTTGCTATTGATCAGTGCCAAGTTAATACCGACGTTTTCAACGCCATCGGTAAAGCTATACGAGGTGACGCGGTGATTCGCATCAACGACGACCGACCCAGGTACAGTGTTGGTTGCAGTGATGGTGCCGCCTAGGTTATAGGGTTCATTGACATTGGTAATCGATCTGGAACTGGAACTCGTTTTCAAATAAACGTTAAGATTATTATTGACCTTAAAATCAAAACGTAAATCCACCGCATTTCGATCTTCAACATCACTTTGTACGCGATACCGCAAAAGATTGGGATAGTAGTCGTTCCACTGGTTAAGACAGGTGGTCAACTCATAGCCGCGTTGGTTTGTGGCGTTAGTTCGATTAGTTCCAGGGCTAATTAAATTCAGCTGTTCCGGTGTATAGGCAGGAAACGCTACGTTGCAATCGGCCTTGGTTTTCGCGGCAGCCGACCTGGTAACTATTTCGCGTGGCGTCAATGACACGCCGGTACCGGTGGGGGCGCCAACCAAATTAAATTTCAACACCGGCTGATCCACGGTTGGGTCTGTTGTCGGCAAAGTGGCGGGCTGAAAAGTGAACGATTTCTGTGGTGAGTTATCAAAATCAATGTTGTGTGCTGCCCCGCCATTGTTGGTAGTGAGCGTCTGGTTGTGACCTGCATTTGTCACCTTCGATTTTGAAACATTAAGCAGCACGCCTAAACGCTTGTCGAAAAATTTAGTCGTCGCAATGAGGTTCACGTCCGGCTGCACCGTCTTATTGATCGACCCTTGGGCGGCCGAGAGGCGTATTGCGATATAAGGTTTTTTAAAATCCAGGCCAGTCCGGGTGTGAATAATAATGCCACCGCCTAATGAACCTTCCGTCATATCTGCGGTGGAACCCTTAACAACGTCCACGCTTTTAATCAAATCTGATGGCAGATCCCGGAACTCCGAACCCCGCGCACCGGAACCACCGCCACCGGCTATATCCGCCATATTATTATTCATCGCTGCGGCGGCTCCACCACCCGATTGCACACCTTGCCCGTCAATTTCAACCCGCGTCAAATCAGGACCGTTTCCGCGTACTGCCACCGTGACGCCTTCTCCCATATCGCCACGGTCTAGCGTCATTCCGGCAATGCGCGAAATGGCCTCGCCAATATTACGGTCGGGGAAAGAACCGACATCTTCAGCCACAATCGAATCTATCGCTGTCGTAGCGTTTTTCTTGCGATCAATGGACGATTGCTGTGAGGCACGGGTGCCGATAATCACAATTGTTTCTTCAATTTCTGGCACGGGCTTGGCATCTTGTGCGACGGCTGGTGCAATTGCTGGCGTCACTTCCTGCGTGAACCCCTGTTTTCCTACCAAAAATGAAATCAGCGTAAAGACTATGCCGTAGCGCAGTTGCTTCCCTGACGATACTGCATGGGATTTCTGGGTCATTGACTACTCCTCCTTGATCGGTTTCTCATCGAATGATCGATGTATTTTTTTACCTACTTTGTTATGCTTCATCCCACTGGCGTTTCTCTACTTGCCGACGAAAAATCCATTGACAGCAATGCTGTAGCACCATACCTATCCCACGCCACCCCTCTTGAAAACAGCCCTGTTTCTTGACCTGTGATAACCAGGCAATAACAGTCACTCACTTAATTACGCCCCTTATGGGTTACGCATTAGCGTCGGGAGGCGCTTTTTTTTAGTACTGAGGTCAAGTGCTTATCGCGGATACTCTTCTTATTGTCAGGACACTTAAACACCGGAATTCTCTTCTAATGTGATCCGCCCCTAGAATTCCAATAAAATTTGCCATGCCAATTATTATATTAATCAATATTGGCATGACATATTACTGACAATACGAATGCTGTCAAGACTAAATTGGTAGCGCTACCATATGTGTCGTCAAAAAAACACGCGCTGGTCGTTCGTCAATGCAGGCCAGGAACCCTGGAGAAACTGAGGGCGTTGAAGTGGAATTTAGTTTTGCCCGGACGGTATCTATGCGCAGGAAGATTTAAAGCTGGGATCGAATCATTAATTCATGGCGCTTCTGACTGAGTTCTTCTTTGGCCTTTTGCAGAACTTCTAATTCGGTTGCTTTAAATAATTCATCCATGACATTGGTCAAATGGCTTTGCATAGCCAGTCGTGCAGCGGCCGGATCGTGTTTCTTGAGCGCGTCAGCAATACAGCGGTGATCGTCAACGAGAGGGCTGATACCAATCCTTCGAGCTCGCTTGAGTATTTCCTGCGTCAAAGGCGCTTTATAACGCAAGTCCCATAAATTTTCGACCACAAAAATAATGGCAGAATTGCGGGTTGCCCGAGCAATCGTGATGTGAAAATCTCGATCGGCAAGATCCGTAATAATTTCTTGACTGGACTCACGCGCCATTTCTGTCAATAACGTATAGAGAGAGGCGATTTCTTCATCGGTAATGGTTTTGGCCGCTAGTGCGCATGCCTCGCCCTCGAAAAGTCGGCGCGCCTCTGTCAGTTCAAACGCACCGATGTCTAGATCTGGTTCAGTGGAAGAATTCGGCGCAATGGCTGAAACATACACGCCCGACCCTTGTTTTGCCTCAACGATGCCCCTAATTTCCAAGGCAATCATCGCTTCTCGTATAGTGGGGCGGCTCACCTTGTGTAATTCAGCAAGTTCGCGCTCAGGAGGCAATTTTTGTCCCGGCAAAAATTGCCCTCCGGTGATCGCTGCAGAAATCGCTTGAGCGACTACCTGGTAAAGTTTTCGAGTGGTATTGGTAGCTGACATAAAACATCCATGTTGAGGCAACAAGAATCGCCTGAATGAGAAAGTACACGAAAAAATCCCGACACCCCATGCAACTGGAAACCTTCTCGTCGGCAAAGTTATCTGACCAAATTAAATTATCGTCAGGCCAAAATAGGAAGTGTATTATCCCATGCGTTATGGCGTTATGGCGTGATCACGGCACGACACAATTACGCAACCGTCCCACCGTTTTTCAATTCTTTGCATCTGCATTCGCCATATAAAAAATATCTTCCAGAGTAAAGCCATCAAAGAAGCACATGCTAATACACCTTCGGTTCCGATGTCTGCTCACGATGATACTCATTACAGTTTTTGCGCGTGGGTACGCCCTCAACGTTACGGATCTAAATACCGAGTATCGCATTAATCCAATGGGGGTTGATTCCACAAATCCGGGACTCAGTTGGCGCATGAGCTCCGACGAGCGAGGCCAAAATCAAACAGCTTATCAAATACTGGTTGCTAAAACTCCCGACTCATTAAAAAAAATAGCGCGCTCCTCTGGGATAGCGGAAAAATTATTTCCAATGAAAGCGTCGCCATTCCGTATGCCGGCGTGGCGCTGGCATCACGCCAAATATGTTTTTGGAAAGTGCGGGTATGGAACAATGCGGGCAAGGCTTCGGAATGGAGTTCTTCTGCAAAGTGGACGATGGGTTTATTGAAACCTGAGGACTGGTCGGCCCAATGGATCACGGCGTCGAAATGGTTTATGCCTCCCGAAATGCGGCCCCCAGGATTAATCATCCGCGCCGAAGGCTGGGCCGATGTGGACTTAGGTGCGATAGTCAACATCGACGCAATCAAACTGGTTTTCGCCAACCCCAATGCTATCCCCAAACGGTTCAAGATCGAAGCCGCAGATGAGCCGCAATTTATCCGGCCCCGTCTTCTGGTAGACCGCACTGCCGAAGACTATCGGATGCTTGGTAATGGCGCACAGGTTTTTCCTCTCAATGACATCGCGGCACGACATATCAGACTGCGCATCATCGGGGCGTCCGCAAAAGAAAAAGCGGTGGTACGGCAAATGCAAGTTATGTCCAACGGCCGTAATGTCGCCTTGATGCGGCCGACACGAGAAATGGGCACCAACTGGGCCAATGGCCACGCTGTTTTTATGGTCGATGGAATGCCATCAATTGACGATGGCAATCAAGTACTGCCCGACGCATGCCCGACCACCGCAGCACCGTTACTGCGCAAAATTTTTATGCTGCAGAAAAAAATCCAACGTGCCACCTTACGGGTTGCCGCACTCGGTATGGCCGATGTCACCGTCAATGGTCAGCCAGTGACTGACGCGGTGCTTGGACCGGCCTTCACCGATTACACAAAACGCGTGGTGTACCTCACGCACGACATCAGTAACTTGTTGGTGAATGGCGAAAATGTCTTGGGCGTCACCTTGGGTAATGGATTTTTCAACCGAGATTTTCCATTAGCCCTCAGTTTCTAATGGAAGCCATTAGCGCAAGTCATTGATTTCAATACATTTCAGGGTTATTTCACGCGATAATAAATGATCGCGATTTCAGTGCAGGGGAAATGATGGAATGTGACCT
>JANXTY010000054.1 GCA_025352145.1 Oxalobacteraceae bacterium | reverse complement strand
GCCGGTAGTGGACGAACGTACCGCAACAACGCCCCGACCGAGATTTTCCATTTGTCGTGGGGTGGCTGCCGCTGTACTGGCCAGAAGAGATTTCATGCCGCCGTTATTTTCGCCTGAGTTACTGCCGCCGCAAGCGACCAGTGCGGCACCGATAGACAGGGGAATTACCCAGTTTTTTGTGATTCTTAATATGTTTATTTTTTTCAAAATTGTCTCCGTATTAGTGATGTTGTAGTGGGAATTCAACTGCGCATTGGTACTTTGCCTTTTCAGTGCGTTGATAAAAATAAGTTGCCTGCTTGCGTTCAATTCCTGTTTTTTCGAAGAGCGAACGTCGCTTGGGCTATGAGTTTGTATTTGCTATCGCTATGTTACCGCTACCAATTTTAATTGGTGAAAATATGGTAGCGGTACCATTTGACCTTGTCAAGTACGAATTTTTAGAGGTTTTCCTGAAAATTTAGAGTGTCCCTAGAGAAAGGTTGACAGAAAGAATATCCACATCTGGCTAAAAAGGGGAGAGAAAAGACGTAATGGATTGATTCCTACAGAGTAGATTTTTTGAAAATGTCGATAATATTGAAGCGGATATCTTCAGGGTTTATCCCACATTGCGTTTAACGTGGCGATAGCCGCCAGGCCTGCTGTTTCGGTGCGTAGAACGCGCTGCCCCATTGAGAGGGGCAGCGTTCCTTGCGCGGTTGCCATTCTTTCTTCTATTTGGCTAAAGCCACCTTCAGGTCCTACCAGCAAGGCTAACGCTTGCGGTGGGTGATGGCGCGCCCAGTCCGACAGCGATTGGCCTGCATGCGGCGAAAGCAAAATGCGCTGATGTAAATCCTGGCGTGCGATCCAATGATGAAAATCGTTGAGTGGTGCTAATTGCGCCAGCCGAGTACGGCCGCATTGTTCGGTTGCGGAGATAATGATGCCTTCCCAATGGGCATGTTTTTTTTCCGCACGCTCGGCAGCGAGTTTCACTACACAACGCTGTGCCGATAGGGGTTGTATGCCCGCCGCCCCCAGCTCTACCGCTTTTTCAATGATCCAATCCATCTTGGAGGACTCAGGCAGGGCTTGAGCTAAAGTGATCGCATAGGGTAATTCCACGTCGCGCTGCGAGAATGTTTTGACTTCGACTTGTACCCGTTTTTTTTCGATTTTGGTGAGGGTTGCCGCATATTCGCCGCCATCTCCATCAAACAAAGTGATGGTTTGACCTTGATCCAGACGTAAGACCTGGATGTGATGGGCGATGTGTTCGGGGAGGGCAAAGGTGGCACCAATGGCCAGAGCATGTGAGCAATGAAAGCGAGGCATGATGGGTTCCTGATTGACTGGCATTGATTTTACCTTTTCTGGCATGGAAGACGTGAAAACACCTCCCCTTGGAAGGCCGAACTGATAGGCATCCGGTCTGGTAAAATACCTCTTTTTTCGGCCGGCCTATTTTTCTGCAGTCGCAGTTAGTTATCGGCGCTCCGTATTTTCCAATTCCCACCATTCCGATACATCATCATGATTTCCAATCTCCCCACAAATAAAATGGCCAATGCGATCCGCGCGCTGGCGATGGATGCTGTACAACAGGCAAACTCCGGTCACCCCGGTATGCCAATGGGCATGGCGGAAATCGCCGTCGCATTATGGGCCGGGCATTATCGTCATAATCCGGCTGATCCGCATTGGATAAACCGTGACCGTTTCGTATTGTCCAATGGGCATGGATCGATGTTGCATTACGCCTTACTCCACTTGACCGGTTATGACTTGTCGGTGGATGAGCTAAAAAATTTCCGTCAAATGGGGTCTAAGACCCCAGGTCATCCAGAAGTGCATGTTACCCCCGGCATTGAGACGACCACTGGTCCATTAGGGCAAGGGTTGACCAATGCGGTGGGCATGGCACTGGCAGAAAAATTGCTGGCTGCCGAATTTAATAAAACGGGTTTCAACATTGTGGATCATCACACATATGTATTCGTGGGCGATGGTTGTTTAATGGAAGGCATTTCGCACGAAGCCGCTTCGCTGGCAGGAACACTGCGTTTGTCCAAATTGATCGTACTCTACGATGACAATGGCATTTCGATTGACGGCAAGGTAGAAGGCTGGTTCCAGGATAATACGCCAATGCGTTTTGAGGCATACGGCTGGAATGTGATTCCTGCGGTGGACGGCCATGATGTCGCTGCGGTGGATGCGGCAATCGCACGAGCCAAATTAGCGGATAAGCCAACCTTGATCTGTTGTAAAACGGTAATTGGTAAGGGGTCTCCCAATCTGGCAGGCACCGACAAAATTCATGGAGCTGCATTGGGCGAGAAAGAAATTGCCGCTGCGCGTCAAGCGCTTGATTGGAATTACGCGCCATTTGAAATACCTGCCGATGTTTACGCAGCCTGGGATGCAAAAGAGTTGGGTCGTAGTGTCGAGAACGAATGGGATAAATTGTTTGCTGCGTATAGCGAACGCCATTCGCATGAAGCAGGCGAACTAGTGCGTCGCATGAAGGGAGAACTGCCTGCTGCATTCGGCAAAACCGTGCGCGCTGCTATTACTGACTGTACTGAGAAAAAAGAAACGATTGCAACCCGTAAAGCTAGCCAAAATGCGATCCAGATTTTGGCGCAGGTGCTACCAGAATTTTTAGGAGGTTCTGCCGATTTGACCGGATCGAATCTGACTAACTGGAAAGAATGCGTTGCTGTGCGTCGCGATCAGCCGGGCAATCACATCAACTACGGCGTGCGCGAATTCGGCATGAGCGCAATGATGAACGGCATCGCTCTACACGGTGGTTACATTCCGTTTGGCGCCACTTTTTTGACGTTCTCCGATTACAGCCGCAATGCTTTGCGTATGGCTGCGTTGATGAAAATCCGATCTATTTTCGTATTTACGCACGATTCGATCGGTCTGGGCGAAGACGGTCCGACGCATCAGTCGGTGGAACATATATCGAGTCTGCGTTTGATTCCCAATCTGGATAACTGGCGGCCATGCGATACTGTGGAATCGGCCGTGGCGTGGGGGGCGGCAGTAGAGCGTCATGAGGGTCCAAGCACCTTGATTTTTTCGCGCCAGAATTTGCCCTATCAAGAGCGTACTTCTGAACAAATCGCCAGCATTGGCCGTGGCGGGTATGTGTTGAGAGATGTGCCGAATGCAAAAGCAATCCTGATCGCTACCGGATCTGAGGTAGAACTGGCTGTTAAGGCAGCCGATGAACTGGCAAAGAAAGGCGTGCCGGTACGCGTGGTGTCGATGCCCTCGACCGATGTCTTTGATCGTCAGGATTCGGCTTATAAAGCCAGCGTTCTTACCCATGGTGTTCCGCGTGTCGCTGTTGAAGCCGGCGTCACCGATTTTTGGTATAAATATGTAGGATTGGAAGGCGCGGTGGTCGGCATCGATAGCTTCGGCGAATCTGCTCCGGCCAATGCTTTGTTCAAACACTTCGGCTTTACTGTGGACAATGTCGTGGCCAAGGTTCAGATTGTTTTGGTAGCATAAAATTTTGTAGTATCTTGTATTGATAACGGAGCCATAATTTTTAGTTCAATGAAGGAGTTAAAAGAATGACGATCAAGGTTGCAATCAACGGTTATGGCCGCATCGGCCGCAATATTCTGCGTGCTCATTATGAGTCGGACAAAAAACACGATATCGACATTGTTGCGATCAATGATCTTGGCGATGCCAAATCTAACGCACACCTGACGCGCTATGACACTACCCACGGCAAGTTTCCGGGAACGGTGACAGTAGAGGGTGATTTTATGACCGTGAATGGCGACAAGATTCGTGTATTCGCGCAGCGCAATCCCGCTGAAATTCCGTGGGGCGAACTTGGCGTTGACGTGGTGCTGGAATGTACTGGATTTTTTACTACGAAAGAAAAAGCTTCTGCCCATCTGAAAGGCGGCGCAAAGAAAGTCATTATCTCTGCGCCGGGCGGTAAAGATGTCGACGCGACCATTGTGTACGGCGTCAATCACACTGTGTTGAAAGCAAGCGATACCGTTGTTTCCAACGCGTCGTGCACAACCAACTGTTTGGCGCCATTGGCTAAACCATTGAACGACCAGATTGGCATCATCAACGGCCTGATGACGACGGTTCATGCGTACACCAACGACCAAGTACTCACGGATGTCATGCACGAAGATCTGCGCCGCGCTCGTTCTGCAACGCACAGCATGATTCCAACCAAAACCGGTGCAGCAGCAGCGGTTGGCCTGGTGTTGCCGGAGTTGAACGGCAAGCTCGATGGCTATGCCATTCGCGTACCGACGATTAATGTATCCATCGTCGACCTTTCATTTATTGCCGCACGGGACACCACGGTAGATGAAGTGAATGCGATTCTTAAAGGCGCATCGGAAGGCGCACTCAAGGGAATTCTGACTTATCAGACTGAGCCGCTGGTGTCGGTTGACTTCAATCATAATCCGGCATCATCCAATTTTGATTCGACCCTGACCAAGGTATCTGGTCGTCTGGTCAAGGTGTCGTCGTGGTACGACAATGAGTGGGGTTTCTCGAATCGAATGCTGGATACGACGGTAGCATTGATGTCTGCGAAGTAAGCTGTTTTTAGTAAAAAAAGCCCCGAATTTTCGGGGCTTTTTTGTTTGGGTGGGTTTGGGTTGTAACTGATTGTAACGCCTTGGGGTTTGCTTGACGTGCTCTTGGTTATCGTATGAAATGATGTGCCTGAAAAATAATTCAGAAAAATATTTGAGGTCAGATCAAATGTAATTTGCAAATGAGCCTGGGCCTAAATCGTCTCTGCATCGCAACCTGTATATGCTGTATATGCGATGCGACTACTCATAAAAAAAGGATACTTAGTATGTTTAAAGGATGTGCCACGGCGGCCATAGCAATGATGTTGTTGGCCTCAGGGGCGTGGGCCAAAACGCAAAATTTTGACGCCGGTTGGGTCTTTGCTAAGGGAGATATTGCGGGTGCTGAACAAGCGGTCGCGAGCGACGGTAAATGGGAAAAAATCAGTCTTCCCCACGATTGGTCCATCGCCGGTCCATTCGACAAAAATGCATTATCTACTGGTTCTGGCGCGTGGTTACCGACAGGTGTGGTGTGGTATCGCAAACATTTTAATTTGGCGGTGGCAGATAAGGGAAAGCGTGTTTTTATCGAATTTGACGGCGTTATGGATCGCTCCGGCGTGTGGATCAATGGCATGCATCTGGGCCACCGTCCCAACGGTTATTCAGGCTTTCGATATGAGATCACGCCACATTTGAAATATGGTCAGGACAATGTCATTTCCGTGCGTGCCGATACGTCCGCACAGCCAGCCTCACGTTGGTATGCGGGAGGTGGGATTTACCGCCACGTCCGATTGATCACCAGCGGCGACATTCATGTCGATACCGCGGGCTCTTATGTAACTACGCCCAAAATCGATGCTACCAGCGCCACCGTCAAAGTGGAAAGTGCAATTCTCAATCAATCCGGTAAAGAGGGCAGCGCGTATTTGGAAATCGTCATCCTCAATGCTGACGGCAAGGAAATTGCCAAGGCCAAAGGTGCTGCGCTCAGTCTACCTGCCGGGCGTGTCACCAAGTTGACGGCTGAGGTCGCACTTGCCAATCCGCGCCGTTGGGATATTGCGGATCCGGCGTTGCATAAGGCCCTGATCCGGGTAATGACCGATGGCGGTGCACTGCTCGACCTGGATACGATTAATTTCGGCGTGCGCGACATGAAGTTCGAGGCTGCCACCGGCTTTTGGTTGAACGGTAAAAATATAAAGCTCAAGGGCACGGCCATTCATGCGGACGGAGGTGCTTTCGGTATGGCGGTTCCATTGTCGTTTTATGAGCGTCGCCTGCGTGGCCTTCAGGCCTTGGGTGTCAATGCCATTCGTACTGCCCATCACCCGTTTTCGCCAGAATTTTTAGACCTGTGCGATCGTTTAGGAATCGTGGTGATGAATGAAGCCTTCGATATGTGGACAGTAGCGAAAAATCCGCACGACTATCACTTGTTTTTCGGTGATTGGTCCTCCATTGATGCGCGGGATTTCGCTAAACGCGACCGCAATCATGCCAGTGTCGCCCTATGGTCGATCGGCAATGAAATCCACGACACACCTTATCCGCTCATTGCCAAATCCATTGTGGAGCGGCTGCAAAATATTTTCCATGAAGAAGATCCCAGCCGTCCTGTGACGCAGGCTTTATTCCGGCCCAATACCACGGGGGACTATCAAAATGGCCTGGCAGATTTGCTGGATGTAGTTGGGCAAAACTATCGTGAAAACGAACTCATCAAGGCGCATGCCGATAAGCCATCGCGCAAGATTATCGGTACGGAAAATTCCAAGAACCGTCCCGCATGGGTAGCCGTGCGCGATAATCCCGTGTATGCCGGCATGTTCCTTTGGACTGGTGCGGATTATCTGGGTGAAGCGGATCGCGGTGGCTGGCCCTTTATTTCCACACCAACGGGATTAGTGGATCGTACCGATGTGGTGAAACCCGTCGGCTGGGAACGGGCTTCTTGGTGGTCGGAAAAGCCTGTCCTGAAAATTGTGCGCCGCGTCACCGAATTAATCGATACCAGCGAATTGCCGACCACGGTGGGCAATGCCATGCCGCAGCCGAAAGGCCCCGGCGCTTTGGCTGATTGGACGCCTGCCGACCTCAATTCTCATTCTGAGAAAGTCGAAGCTTATTCGAATGCGCAAGAAGTTGAGTTGTTCATCAACGGTCAATCCCAAGGAAGAAAGTCGCGCAACAAGGATGACACTGCTCGTATCTGGAATGTCACTTTCGAGACCGGAATGATCAAGGCAGTAGCCTATGACAACGGTAAGGTTGTCGCAGAAGATAGTTTGCAAACCGCCGGCAAACCTGCTGCGATTAAACTGGTGTCAGAGCAAACGTCCATTGCGCCCACCTTCGACGATATTGGGTATATCCGTGCTGAAGTAGTCGACGCCAAAGGCATACCGGTGCCAAATGCACATATGCCGCTGACCGTGAAGGTTGAAGGAGCGGGAAGTTTGGCTGCCTTTGATAACGGTAGTTTCACTGACCACACTGCCTTTGCCGCAGCCACACGCAATGCTTTGCAAGGGCGAGCGCTGGTGATGGTGCGGGCCACGGACAGCAAGGGCGAGATCAAAGTGACGGTCAGTGCCGATACACTCACATCTGCCAGCGTCATGCTTGATGCGAAGCCCGAGTAAGGTCTCTATTTCCAGAATTGTTACCCTATAAAACGTTTTAATAAAGCGGACTAATTCCCCTCTCGATGAATGGCCCTGGAAATTTTCTGTAACCTTTTTGATTCTCGCCGGTATAAGTTGTATATAAAACGGAAATTAGTGTGGATATCAAGCCGCTTCTTAAGAAAATAACGAATGGAGATACGCAGGCTTTTTCTGAAATCGTCAGACATTATCAACGCCCGTTATTTGGCTTTTTGGGACGTATGGCATTGAGTCAGGCGCATGCCGAGGACGTGGCTCAGGAAACGTTTTTACGAGCGTGGCGAAATATTGGGGAGTACAGACCTGAGCTGGCAGAATTTTCGACCTGGTTATTTACGATTGCGCGCAACCTGGCATTGAATGATCTTTCTCGCACTGCGAACCAGCGGGAATTGCCTGCTCAGGAGGATAGGCATGAACCCGTATGTGAGGAGTTGCAACCGATCGAGCAATTGGTCATAGGGGAACAGAATAAAAATTTGTACGTGGCATTACGGCAATTGCCGCTGCCAGATCGCAGCGCTTTAGCGCTGGCCTAGTGTGCCCGACATGGGCATGTACTAATTACCTGAAAGGAGGTAATCGCAAGCAGTGACGACAAGCGTAGCGAAACCCAAGGTCAAAGCCGCGAGGTCAGACTGAAAGAAGGGCGTAGCAAAGAGGCGACCGCACGA
>JANXTY010000058.1 GCA_025352145.1 Oxalobacteraceae bacterium | reverse complement strand
ATACTCTAGCGGCAGTACTACGGCTTGTGCTTGCCGTAATTGCTCAATGGTTTGTGCTGAGGCTATAGCTTGTTGTGCGCGTGCTAGCGCATCTATCCCGCTTGCGAGCCGTGACATCACTGGATCCTTCCAAAATAGTGCCTATATTATCGCACTATTGAAATAGAATTGGAATTAGCTGCGCGGATCGCCACGCGTGCCATCTCCACTTGCTCTTTTCCAGATGCCGTTCTTGCCATGATTACTGTTTTTAACGCGAACTGGAATAATTTAACCGGGCACTAGTGATCGAAGCCCATTATTTACGCCCACTTCGCGTCGGATTAAGCGAAGGCGTGCGCAGGGGGCGGTTGTTAGCTGGCTTGCCACCGAGATTTTTCTCTGGACGGGACTTGGAGGTCGATTTCATCGGGGACACAATAGAGGCCTTGAGCGTCGGTTTGCCGGAAACTATTTTGCCGGGTGCTTTGGTTACCTTTAGGCGTGTACCGGCTGCCATTCCTCCTGTCTGTGATGTTTCCCAGGACGGTATCAAGTGCTTGGCGCCATTGCCGATTAAATCGCCACGGCCCATTCTTTGCAAGCCTTCGCGCAGAATCGGCCAGTTGGCCGGGTCGTGGTATCGCAAGAACGCTTTATGGAAACGCCGGATTTGTCCGCTGCGCGGCGTTTCGACTACTTCCGAATCTTCGGTTACTTTATGCAGAGGATTCTTGCGGGTGTGGTACATGGTGGTTGCCATTGCCATCGGGGTGGGCATGAAGGTTTGCACCTGATCGAGTTTGAAATCGTTTTTCTTGAGCCATAAAGCCAGATTAAGCATGTCTTCATCCGTGGTGCCGGGATGGGCGGCGATAAAGTACGGAATCAGGTATTGCTTTTTGCCGGCTTCTTTGGAGTAGCGATCGAACATTTCTTTAAATTTGTCGTAGCTGCCGATACCGGGTTTCATCATCTTCGATAGCGTGCCTTCTTCGGTATGCTCCGGCGCGATTTTCAACAGGCCGCCGACATGATGGGTCACCAGTTCTTTGACGTATTCCGGCGAGCGCACGGCGAGGTCATAGCGCAGGCCGGAACTGACCAGGATTTTTTTGATGCCGGGGATGGCGCGTGCTTTGCGATAGACCGAAATCAGTTTGCTATGGTCGGTGCCAAGGTTGGAACAAATAGTCGGATAAACACAGGACAGACGGCGGCAGGACTCTTCAATCGTTTTTTCTTTACACGCAAGACGATACATGTTTGCCGTCGGGCCGCCGAGGTCGGAGATTACACCGGTAAAGCCTTTGGTCTTGTCGCGGATGGCTTCGATCTCGCGCAGGATGGATGGCTCGGAACGACTTTGGATGATGCGGCCTTCGTGTTCGGTGATGGAGCAAAAAGTGCAGCCGCCGAAGCAGCCGCGCATGATGCTGACTGAAAAACGAATCATCTCCCAGGCGGGAATGCGGGCCTTGCCGTAACTCGGATGGGGTGCGCGTGCGTAAGCGGCATCGTACACGCCATCCATTTCATCCATCGCTAACGGTAGCGGCGGTGGATTAAGCCAGACATCGCGTTCGCCGTGGGCTTGCACTAGCGCACGCGCATTGCCGGGGTTCGATTCAACGTGGAATACGCGGGAAGCATGTGCGTACAACACGGGGTCGTCTTTGATTTGCTCATAGGACGGCAAGCGCACAACGCTTTTGTCGCGCTGTTCTTTGAGGGCCAGTTGACGTTCTTCACGACTAAGAAATTTAAGCGGCTTAATGACTTCGATGGGCGGCGGCAGGGCGGCGGCTTGCGCGGCAGCGGCCACTTCGGTGGCGCAGCTTTCGGTTTTTTCCGGTGCCATGACATAGGGATCGACATGCTTGTCGATTGTGCCTGGCGTATCGATGCGTGATGAATTAACTTCGCTCCAGTCGTCGGCCGGCAACCAGCCGCGTGGCGCCATGAAAGCCGTACCGCGCAGATTGCGGATCGATTTAATCGACTCGCCCGCCGCCATGCGATGGGTCAGATCTACCAGGGCACGTTCAGCATTGCCGAAAATAAGCAGATCGGCTTTGGAATCGGGCAGCACCGAGCGCTTCACCTTGTCCGACCAGTAATCGTAATGCGCAATGCGGCGCAAACTTGCCTCAATGCTGCCGATCACTACGTTCACCTCGGGGAAGGCTTCGCGTGCGCGCTGGGCATACACCACCACGGTACGGTCGGGCCGTTTGTTCGGTTCGCCGTTGGGGGTATAGGCGTCGTCGGAACGCAACTTACGGTCAGCGGTATAGCGGTTGACCATGGAATCCATATTGCCAGCGGTTACACCAAAATATAAATTTGGCCTGCCCAGTACACGGAACGCCTCTGCGGAAAGCCAATCAGGCTGGCTGATAATTCCGACCCGAAATCCCTGTGCTTCCAACAACCGTCCGACTAAAGCCATGCCAAAACTGGGGTGGTCGATATATGCATCGCCGGTCACCAAAATCACGTCGCAAGAATCCCAGCCGAGGGCATTCATTTCGGCGCGGGACATGGGCAGAAACGGGGCCGGAGGTGAGCGGCTGGAGCGTTTTTGGACGCTGGAGAACAGGTTTTCTGGGGAATTCATAATGGGCAGATTGTACCGGAAATAGCATTGCCGACCGCTGCGCAGACTAGTTCTGAGAACAATGATGCAGCTCTTTCGCTTCCTGCCGAACCGCTTGCATCAACAGATCTGCACCGGGCGATAGTAGATGGCCGTGCTGCTGGATAATGCCAAACGCATCCATTTTGCAAGGCAATTCGATCGGCAAAATGCTCAGCACTTTTAGTGACGCGTAATAGCGGGCGACCTCTATGGGCATGACATGCAGAGAGTCGGTCTGATGTAATAAGGCGGTAATGAGCAACAACGCGGTGGTATCGACGACATTGTTTGGCGGTGCTAGCCCGGCGCGTCGAAACATCATGTCGAAGCGATGGCGTAACACGCTGCCTTGGGGCGGCAATATCCACGGATGGGTGCAGATGTCTTTAAGCTGCAACCGTTTTTTCACGAGCAGCGGATGGTCGATCCTTGCCACGGCGCAAGCGGGTTCCTCGGTTAGTTCTTCATAGCCCAGGCCTGTACTGTTTTCTTTTTCCAGGATGCGGCCTATCATGAAATCAAGCGTGCCATGCTTGAGCCGGTCGAGCAAAATATTACTTTGGTCCATCTGCACACCGATTCGCAGCAGTGGCGCCTGTTGTTTAATGCGGGCTATGGCACGAGGCAACAACGCCATGCCCGGCGTCATGATCACGCCCACCTCGACTTGACCTACTAATCCAGATTTAAGGGCCATGATATCGTCGTGCGCCAATGACAAACTGGTCAACGCCATGCGTGCGTGACGGATCATTGTTTCGCCAAAAATCGTCGGCTCCATACCGCGTGGCAGGCGTTCGAATAAGCGTACCTCCAGCATATCTTCTAGGTCCTTGAGTTGCTTAGATGCTGCCGGTTGTGTCATGTGTAACTCATCGGCGGCACGATGAATATTACGATGATCATCAAGCGCGATCATGAGTAAAAGCTGGCGCGTTTTTAGGCGAGCCCGCAAGAACCAGTTGGGATTGAGGGTATCCATCATTAAGCCATATTCAGCAATATCGTTAGGTGCCGTTAAACAGCATAGCGTGTGATTTTATAGCTATTTCTTCACACCCGGTGGAGTCAATATTTATTGACATTGGTGCTGGGTGCGATAGCTAGGCGCGATATTTACGCATAACAAATTTTTCGGTATACGGCGCACGCTACTACTGTGTGGAGCGTTGGGTAAGACGGACATATTGCTAGCTTGATATTTGCCTCAATTACATGCGCAACCCTCTCTCGAATTGAGGCAACGATCGGGCTAATTTTCTGATCGCTGAAAATTCTTGAAAGATTCGGGAGTCCAGGGTCGCACAGCAACGATCAGACTTGTGCCTAAGCGTTCCGACAAGGGAAGACTTAAGTCTTGATGGTGTAGTTCGGAGAATTCCGCACTCAAGCGGCGCATATGATTTTGAATGATGGCATTGCTGGCGCGTGAGAGCATTCCACTCACCATCGTCATTTTTTCCCCACTCTGGTCGAAGCGCGACCGGAAAAAATCATTCTGTAATTGTGCGCGAAAATATTGCTGGATAGGCCCGCCGGGTAGCCAAGTAAAATTAGGTGCCACCCGAACGCGTATTTTATTATTGGGAAGGAGATCTATGATGCCGAGTTTGTCCAAGCGAGCGAGCATGCGGATACATTCAGTCTTGGAAAAGGTGTACGCCTTTACTATTTCTTCGAGCGACCAGTGGTTCAGTGTATGTACTGCAACCAGCAATAATCTGGCATCGGACACGAGCTGATTTTCCTGGTCGGGCGTTAATTGCGATGGCGTTGCGGCCTCATGCGACACCATCCGTGCAAGGTCAGAAATTTCTATTCCCAATAAGGTACAAATTTGATCGAAACGCCCGAGCGTGAAGCTCTTTGCCGCGAACACGCGTTTAATACTTGCTTCGCTTAATCCCAGACCCTTGGCCAGATGGGCGTAGGTGACACCGCGCGCTTTCAAGACGTTTTTTAATGCGTTCACTAAGGCTGTTGCTTGCGCCATACCAACTCCAGAAATTCTGTGTAGATAGTATTAAATTTCAATACATCCTATTTTATTGCGTAAGTCTTTGCAGGAATTTACGTAAATAATCAATACTGATGCTACAGTATTCCTGTCGTTTCGTTATTCATTTTTAGGATTTTGCGTAAGCCCTAATTTTTACAGTCATAGGAGTATTCCGTTTGAAATTTTTTTTACGCTTTGTTTTCCAGATACTGTTTCGAGTGCAAGCCCCAAAGAACGATGGCCAACTCGTCGCAGATCGTTTACTGATTGTGGCCAATCACGAGTCATTTATTGATGGCCTGTTATTGGGCTTGTTTCTACCAATCAATCCCGTATTTGTCGTGCATACCACCATTGCCCAAAATCGCTGGTTCAAATTGATGCTAACGATGGTCGATTACCTGGCGGTAGATCCGACCAGTCCGATGGCGATGAAGAAAATTATCAAACTGGTCGATAGCGGACGTCCGGTCGTCATCTTTCCCGAGGGGCGTATTACCACTACCGGCAGCCTCATGAAAGTGTATGACGGGCCCGCTTTTGTGGCGGCTAAGACCGGAGCAATGATCGTACCGGTTCGTATTGATGGCGCGTCGCGCAGTTATTTTAGCCGAATGAGCGGGCGTTATCCTCGTAGCCTATTACCTAAGCTGAGCATTACGCTACTGCCTAAAACACAGCTGAAAATGCCTGAATTCGGTACTGCGAAAATGCGGCGCAGAAAAGCGGGGGAGGGAATGCGAAAGATCATGCAGGATATGGTATTTCAGTCGCAGCCAAAGCAAACTTTGTTTCTCAGCATGCTCGACGCAATGGAAATTTTTGGACGAAAACATCGCTTCATTGAAGACTTAAAACAAGTGGAACATTCCTATAACGATATTTTAAAAATTGCGCTTGCGTTAGGAAAAATTTCCACTAAATTTTCTTCTGAAAATGAGCGTGTCGGCATCTTGCTCCCCAATTTGACGGCCACTCTTGGGCTGGTGGTGGGAATGAGCGCATTTCGTAGAGTGCCCGCCATGCTTAACTATACGGCAGGCACGGATGGTATGCAGAACGCCTGTTTTGTAGCAGGTATTCGTACCATCATTACATCCAGGCAGTTTCTCGAAACCGCTAAAATTGCGCCTCAGGTCGACAGCCTTAAAAACGTACGCGTGCTGTACCTTGAAGATATGAAGTCGCTATTTACGATGTGGGACAAAATTTGGTTAATGGCTTTTGCCATGCGATTTCCGCGTTGGGTAAACCAGTCGACAGATCCAGAATCACTCGCGATTGTTCTTTTTACCTCTGGCTCCGAAGGCAAGCCCAAGGGAGTCGTTCATTCGCATCGATCCTTGCTATCCAATATTGCCCAGATCCGTTCGGTGATTGATTTTTCAGTGGATGATAAATTTTTAAACGCACTTCCCATTTTCCATTCGTTTGGACTAACAGCCGGTGCTTTGCTGCCCTTGCTGACGGGCACCCGTTTGTTCCTGTATCCGTCGCCGCTTCATTACCGCATGATTCCAGAGGTGATTTATGATCGCGGGTGTTCTGTGCTATTTGGCACAAGTACTTTTCTTGCCAATTACGCGCGGTTTGCGCATCCTTATGATTTTTATCGTTTGCGTTACGTCGTTGCAGGCGCAGAGAAATTGTCGGATGCAGTACGTACCACCTGGTTTGAAAAATTTGGCATACGCATACTTGAAGGCTATGGCGCAACAGAAACAGCGCCGGTTATTTCAGTCAATACGCCGATGGCCTATCGAACGGGTACCGTTGGCGTAGCCTTGCCTGGCATGGAGACGCGTTTGATCCCGGTGCCAGGGATAGCCAATGGCGGCCAGTTGCACGTTAAAGGCCCCAATGTCATGCTGGGCTACTATCGTTACGAGAATCCGGGCGTCATTGAGATTCCTCAATCGGAAGTGGGAAGTGGTTGGTATAACACGGGCGATATCGTGGAAATTGATGAGGATGGATTCATCACCATCAAAGGCAGGGTAAAGCGTTTCGCCAAGATTGCAGGGGAAATGGTTTCTCTGGAAGTAGTGGAGAAAATTGCGGTGGCTGCTTCGCCGGAGAGCCAACATGCTGCCAGTACTCAGCCCGATCCACAACGGGGCGAGACCATTATTTTGTTCACTACGGATCGCACATTGGCACGTGACAAGTTACAAGAAATCGCGCGTGGACTCGGTTCGCCCGAACTTGCCGTACCGCGAAAAATCATTCCAGTCGAGACACTACCTTTACTCGGAACAGGGAAAATAGATTACGTCACACTCAAGGTCATGGCGGAAGCGGCGTAGCCAAAATTATCCGCCAGCACGAATTTTTTGTCGTCGTCATCAATATATTCTTGATGACACAGCCCATTTTTATCCAGAACGTATCGAACTAAGGAATATGACGTGAGTGAAAAAAATCAATTTAGTTTGCTATCGGAGCGTCGCTTCGGGCCATTTTTTGTAACCCAGTTCCTGGGTGCTTTCAACGATAATCTTTACAAGAACGCCATGATGATTCTGCTGGCTTTTCAGGGGGCCTCTATCACGACCATGAGTTCAGATATTGTGATTCAACTATCTGGCGCATTATTTATTTTGCCGTTTTTTTTGTTCTCGGCAACGGCGGGACAGATCGCTGATAAATACGACAAAGCGCGTCTCACACGATTCGTCAAAGTGTTCGAAGTAATAGTCATGGTCTTGGGCGGATTTGGCTTTTATTACAAAAATCTTTATCTGTTAATGGGGGCACTGTTTTTAATGGGCGCGCATTCCACTTTATTCGGGCCGGTCAAATATGCGATCTTGCCGCAACACTTAAAACAGGAGGAATTGGTCGGCGGAAATGGCCTCGTGGAAATGGGCACGAATGTCGCAATTTTGTTGGGAACAGTACTGGGTGGAATATTAATTGGAGAAAAGAACGGTGCGCTTTTTGTGGCTGGCATCGCTATTTGTATTGCCGTCTTTGGCTACCTGTCCAGCAGACGCATTCCCGCCGCACCAGCGTCATCCCCTGACCTCGTTATTAACTGGAACATCTTTGACGAGACATGGCGCAATCTTCAATTCACGCGAAAAAACCGCACCGTATTTTTGTCCATCCTTGGAATTTCATGGTTCTGGCTATACGGTCTCGTTTTTTTGTCCCAATTCCCTAACCTAACCAAAGATGTTTTGTACGGAGATGAAACCGTGGTCAGTCTCTTGCTGACGATTTTTTCGGTTGGCATTGCTGTCGGTTCTTTGCTTTGTGAACGGTTATCGGGGCATAAAGTGGAAATCGGTTTGGTGCCTTTCGGCGCGATTGGATTGACGGTATTTGGTGTCGATTTTTACTTTGCTTGCGCCCATATTCTTCCGCATGCCGCAGGCGGCGCGTGGTATTTTTTACGCAATCCACTACATATTCGTTTAATCGCCGATTTGTTTTTGATCGGGCTATTTGGGGGTTTTTATATTGTGCCGCTCTATGCCTTGATTCAGATTCGGAGTGAACCGGATCATCGCTCCAGAATTATTGCCGGCAATAATATCCTCAACGCGCTGGCCATGGTTTTTTCAGTCATTATGGTGATTGGTTTATTTAAGATCGGTTTAACTATTCCCCAAGTTTTATTAGCGACGGCATTGCTTAACGCGATCGTAGCAATCTATATTTTTACCTTAGTGCCCGAGTTTTTAATGCGCTTCTTGATCTGGATGCTTATCCATACTATTTATCGATTAAAAAAAGAAGGCGTTGAAGCCATTCCCGATGAAGGGCCCGCGCTGTTGGTGTGTAATCATGTGAGTTTGGTGGATGCTTTAGTGATTGCCGCAGCATCGCCTCGTCCGATTCGTTTTGTCATGAGCCATCAAATTTTTAAAATACCTCTTCTTAACTTCATTTTCAGAACAGGGAAGGCAATCCCGATTGCCTCTCGCAAAGAAGACCCGCTTATTCTGGATCGTGCTTATGACACTATCGCAGCGGCCTTAGCCGATGGTGATCTGATTTGTATATTTCCCGAAGGTGGATTGACCCCGGATGGAGAGATCGGTGAATTTAAGTCCGGCATACAACGCATTCTTGACCGAACACCCGTGACTGTAGTGCCGCTTGCATTACAGGGACTCTGGGGCAGTTTTTTTAGTCGCAAGGGTGGTGCAGCGATGCGCAGATGGCCGAGAGGATTTTTCTCGAAAATTGGCTTGCGGGTCGGACCTGTGGTGTCAGCGAATGAGGCACAGCCGGAGGTCTTACGTCAGCAGGTAGGTAATTTGCGGGGAACGTGGAAGTAGAAAGAAGAACGGCGGTATTCCATCGTGTGAATCTTAGCCTGACCTTTGCCTCCATTGCGCGGGTTCTCAAGGACCTTTTATTGGGGAAAGGGTTTTTTCGTCGGTTGGGTTGGGCAATGCCGATATTTCAAAATTTCTTGTCAAATAAAAATCTTATGCGCCTCTCTCTCGATTTTATGTTGGCCCTAATAAAGTCTGCGGCCTAATTTTGATGAGTGGTAGAAGGGCTATGCCCAACGGTAATCTCGCACTAATACGCACCAATAGTTACAGATTTCAATTTCAACCGTTTTTAGAGTGCTTAGAATCAACCTTGTTTCCCTTTTTTTACTAACGCTTTTACTTCTGCATCCAGCAACGCACGCTTGCGTTCCACGCCCCAACGATAGCCGGATAGACTGCCGTCATTCCGCACAACGCGATGACAGGGGATGGCAACTGCCAAGGCGTTGGCGGCGCATGCTTGTGCCACCGCTCGTGCAGCACGTGGGGAGCCGATGCGTTTGGCAAGTTCGGTGTAGCTGATCGTGTGGCCTGAGGGAATTTCGCGTAAGGCGTGCCAGACACGCTGCTGGAATGCGGTGCCGCGCATGTCCAGCGGCAAGTCCAATCCGATGCCGGGCGCCTCTACAAATCCGACGACCTTCACCACAAGCCGCTCGAACTGAGTATCGCCGCCAATGAATGTGGCGAGTGGGAACCGGTCTTGCAAATCGCGGACGAGTGCCTCCGGGGAATCACCCATCAAAATAGCGCAAATACCGCGCTCGCTTTCGGCAACAAGAATAGCGCCGAGCGCACATTCGCCGACAGCGAATCGAATTTTTGTGTTGATACCTCCTGCACGATAAGTAGTGGGTGTCATGCCCAATACCTGATTCGCATTTGCATAGAAACGACTGCTGGTGTTGTACCCGGCATCGAAGATCGCTTCGGTTACGGAATTGCTGGCGCCAAGCTGATTACGTAGCCGCTTTTCTCGATGTGCCACGGCATATCCGCGTGGTGTCAAGCCCGTGACTTGCTTAAACATGCGGTGGAAGTGATATGCGCTTACACCGACATGTGCCGCCAGTTTTGTTAGATTTGGCACGGTCTCCGATTTTTCGATTATCTGGCAGGCTTGGATGACTAGAGCGGCATGTTGTTGCGCCTTGGACGGCGCATTGGGTTGGCACCGTTTGCAAGGCCGAAAACCGGCACGTTCGGCATCTTCACAGCTTGCATAAAAGCCGACATTTTCTGGACGGGCCGGACGAGCGGCACAGGAAGGTCGGCAATATACGCCGGTTGTCTTCACCGAATAATAGAACGTGCCATCTGCCGTTGCGTCTTTTGCGAGGACGGACGACCAGCGCGGATCGCTCAGGGTTGCTGCTGCCAACGGGGTTTTTCTTTCGGACATTTTCATAAGGAATGCTTATTCAGCGTGATCATGCGGGATTGAAGTGTAGCAAGCACCTGCGTATGACACACACCGTTCCTTGCTTTCAAATTCCTCATGCTCAGTGAGGAGGAAGGTGGCATGGCTCCCTTTTCATAGCAAAAAAATGATGGTTTTTTCAAGCCAGGGAAATACGGTGACCAAGCAATGCTTCATGCAACAGACGATTTCGCCACGCGTGCTTCACAGTTAAACCTAGAAACGGCAATTTTTTGAACAACGCTAAGGCTGCAAACGCTGGCGTAACCAGCTGCCATCGGACTGCTTTACAAACACAATACGATCATGAAAACGTGAGCGTCGGCCCTGCCAGAATTCGATCCGATCCGGTACCAGACGATAGCCGCCCCAATGCTCTGGGCGAGGCGGATGTTCTCCATATTGCAGCGCCGCTTCAGCTAGCCGCGCGTCCAATGCAGCACGACTGGCGATGGGCGCGCTCTGAGCAGATGCGATTGCTCCTAAACGGCTACTGAGGGGGCGACTCTGAAAATACGCGTCGTTTTCAGCTGCCGACACTTGCTCTACCCGTCCTTCAATGCGCACCTGACGTTCCAGCTCGCTCCAGAAAAACAACATCGCCGCGCAAGGATTGCGGTGCAAATCCTGACCTTTGCGGCTTTCATAATTGGTGAACCACGTAAAGCCACGCGCATCGAATTGCTTGATCAATAAAATGCGCGAAGAAGGTCGCCCATCCGCATCCACAGTTGCCACGCTCATGGCATTCGGCTCGGGCAATTTTGCCGCCAACGCTTCAGCAAACCATTTGGAAAATTGCGCGAACGGATCCGGCAGCACATCCGATTCAGACAGGCTGGCCTGGCTATATTCTTGGCGCAGATCCGCTACGGCTAGTGGCTGATGGGTTGCAAGCAATGGTGCTGGGGAATCGGTCATTTTAATATTTCTTCATGATGTCAAATTCCTCTTTCTGTACCGGCTCGTCCGGCAGCCGATCGTCAACGCAGGGAGGAGAAATATAAAAGTCGGAGGGTGACAGCGCTTTATTTTAGAGCAAATAAGTAGGGCTACGCGAATTAAGTGGCCCAGCGCATCGCAAAGACAGAAGGGGCGGAGCTGCAATTTAATGAACATACCCTACGGCAGCACGTTAAAATGCGGGCATGAATTCACACGCGTCCCCCCTTGCCGTAACTGCGGCAGATGACATCGATTTTGAGCGCCGTTTTGGTGGCATTGCTCGTTTGTATGGCGATGCAGCGCTGACCTATTTCCGCCATGCACATATCTGCGTGATTGGCGTTGGGGGCGTTGGCTCTTGGGTAGTGGAAGCGCTAGCGCGTAGCGCTATCGGCTATCTGACCCTGATCGATCTCGATAACGTTGCTGAATCAAATATCAACCGGCAAATTCAAGCGCTTTCTGGCACGCTGGGCAAGGCAAAGGTGGAAGCCTTGGCTGATCGTATCTCGCAAATCAATCCGTTCTGTCGCGTCACGCAAGTGGAAGATTTCGTCAGCCCCGACAACCTTGACCAGATGATAGGAGTGCACAATTTTGACTACGTGATCGATGCGATTGACAGCGTTAAAGCCAAGGCTGCCATCATTGCTTATTGTCGCCATCACGCCATACCTTTGGTCACCATCGGTGGCGCGGGCGGGCAAATCGATCCCACCAAAATCGAAATCCGCGATCTGTGCAGAACCGAGCAGGAACCTTTGCTGGCCAAAGTGCGCAAACGTTTGCGCTCGCAATACGGTTTTCCGCGCGGCACCAAAAATAAATTCGGCATCGACGCCGTTTTTTCCATGGAACCGTTGCGCTTTCCCGATACCGGGGAAGCCTGCTCGCTTGACGCGGACGAGCGCAGTGGCGTGAGCGGACTCAATTGCGCCGGATTCGGTTCCGCCATGGTGGTCACTGCCAGCTTCGGCATGGTGGCTGCGGCACAGGTGTTGCGCAAGCTGGCTAGCGCTGCGGCGCCAGCCGTGGCCAGCGTCGATACCGAGTCGGATGTCGGCACGCATTTGGAGTGAACGTTTCTGCCCTTATTGCTGCCCCATTACTGCCCGTCTATGTGCGGCATAGTGATTTAATGGAACGCTTGTTATGATTCGGTTTTACCTAAAGGACCTACCATGTTGCAAAAATCTTTTTTCATGATCAGCTTGCTGGCCGCCAGCGCAATGAGCCTACCCTGCCACGCGCAATCCGCATCAGCGCTAACTGCCGCGCCGGCCGCCGCAAGCCCACCGGCCGCGCCAAAAGTAATTTATTCCCTGAGTAAGAAAGACATAGTGATCGGCACCGGCCTGACCGCTTCGTCCGGCGCCAATATTTCGGTGCGCTATACCGGCTGGCTCTATGATTCAAGCGCGCCTGACCTGCGCGGAAAAATGTTCGACAGCACAGAAAAACGCGAACCGCTTGAATTTCAGCTAGGAAAAGGACAGGTTGTCAAAGGCTGGGATCAAGGCATCCTCGGCATGCGCGTCGGCGGCAAGCGCACCCTGATCATCCCCAGCTCGCTCGCTTACGGCAAGGATGGGTCGGACGACACCATTCCGCCCAATGCGGCGTTGGTGTTTGATGTGGAGCTGGTCGATATCAGATAGTCGATCCTTGCGGTAGGTTCGCTTGCCGCGAGTACGCAAATAGGCACTGCCTGCGCATCGATATAGATATCGACATCTACGTCTATATCTATATCTATATCTTCAGGGATTTAACCCAATCCTTGACCTGCTGATCCTTGATATTGCGCGAGTCCTTGACCGAGAAATCACGGACCCCGCGCAAATCGAAGTACGCCGCATCATCCTGCCCGCGCTGCAGATTAAGACCGCTGAAATAGGCATCGCTGGCATCTTCCAGAACCACTGCTGTGCGCTCTTCGGGCTTGCTATAACTAATCTTCACCTGATTGATTTCAATCCCCTTGACGTGGCGGAAATACAGGCCGTAGGAGGGCACTTTACCGTACATACCCGGCTCAGGATATTTGCCGATGCTTTCGCCGGGCACGATGTCGCGCATGGTTTTCACACCGCCGCCCTGGGTTTCAATGCGCACATTACTGATGCGGATATCTTCCACTGGATGGTCTGGCAGGCCGCTAATCGTCGTGGTGAAATTGGCGTTGGCACCCGACACCACGATGTTACTGATGTTGATGCGTTTGATGCTGCCGACCCGTGGTTTGTCCGGGCCACGCAGACGTGCGCCCAGGCAAATGAAAATTGGATCGTTAGCCACATTACGCATGGTGATGTTGGAGATAGCGATGTCTTCAATATGCGAGCCATCGACACTTTCAATGGCAATGCCGCGACACTCGTCGAACACGCAGTTGGTGATGGTGATGTTTTTAAAATCGCCGTTCGATTCCGTGCCCAATTTGATGCGGCCATATTTGCCCGATTTGTACTCCGGCGTGCTGCGTTTGAATGTGCCGTCAAGCACAGAACCTTCGTCGAAATTGCCCGACAGCAGGCAATCGGAAATGGTGATGTTTTCGCAGTTCACCACCCTACCCAAACCGTAAGAAGCCTTCAGGCAAATGCCATCGTCCCACGGCGTATTGACCGTGCAATTGGTGACACGCACATTGTTGCAGGCATCGATATCCATACCGTCGCGGTTGGTATCGAGCTTGAGGTTATCGATCGTCATATTGCTGACGCCCGTGGCCAGGATGCCGAAATGGCCGCCGTGCAAAATAGAAAAGTCGCGCAGAATCACGTTACGGCATTCACGTAAGGCAATTGCCTTGTCGCCTTCTCCCGGTGTATCGGGCGTATTTTTATAGCGTCCGGTCGCTACGTCATGACCGCTGTTGAGTCCCTTGCCGTGGATCAAGCCACCGCCGACAATCGCGACGTTTTCCAGCCCGATGCCCCAGATCAGGCTATTCTTCCAATGGCTGTGGCCATAGTCCTGATAATTGCCGCCCGCTTCGTTCGGTTCGGGCAAATCATAGGCTGCGACTTTCCAATCCACCGCCTCAATGACGGCACCGGATTCCAGATATAAAGTGATATTGCTCTTGAGCCGGATCGACGCCGACAAATAGGTGCCGGGAGAAAAATACAGGGTCCCGCCACCGACTGCCGCCGCCGCATCGATGGCTGCGTTGATCGCGCCGGAATCCACATTTTTGCCATCGCCTTTGGCACCGAATTTTCTCACGTCAAATAAATTGGCTAATGCAATCGCTGGGGCGGCAAACGCACTGGTGGCCGCCATGCTACCAAGCACACTGTTCGCCAAAGGAAACGCGGGCAGACTACCAACCACCTTCATCGCACTGGATAAAAACTTTCTACGTGTCTGTGTATTTTTCATTTTTAGTGCGTTATTCATGTGGAGTTAACAAGTTGGATAAAACTATCCACCAATTGATTCTCAAAGGAAATGCGCGCTGCGCAACGGATCATTCTATCAATATGAGGACTTACGAAAAAAGCCAATAAGTGTAACAAGATGCAAAGACGTGAATCTAAAAAAGGACGGTAATCTATCCTCCGCGATCTGGATCTGGCACACGCTGCCACCAAACACCCGCAACAAGCTATCGACCGGCTCAATGAAGTCGTCAATCGGAGAATTTGAAGTGAAGCCGTGATCACACACCACGTGCTGCAAGCTCAGTAAAATAACCCCCGGGCACCTCTGCGGTTCTCATTGGCGCTGTTAGCCAATCAATGTTCCGCAGAGTGAACCGACCAAGCTAGAGAAAATCATCAGCACACAAAAGCCGAGCAGGCGAAATATGGCCTTTAATTTCTCCCCTTGCGGACTGCGACGTATCAGGTAGTAGGGAATTCCGATGAAAGTGAGCGTCGTCACACTACTATTTCTCCACACTGACCGTTTAAATCCCCGCAAAGTACTGTCGGTGTAGTACCAGGCAAAAATCAAAGCGTTTTGTACAAAGAGCGAGGCCAAAATCCACCAAGCTGGTTCATGCATGCGGCGAGATCCCAAGAAGCCACTTACACCACCATCAATGGCGAGGATAAGCAGGATAGCGAAGAGTATTTTTTTAGGTTGCATTTGATAGCGACTATTCAGATTGTTGAAGAACTAAATGCACACTGACTATATCGATCAGCCATTCGGCGTATCATAGAACCAATAACAAATTTATCCCCGCCCAATATTTATTCAACGCCCATTTCCTTCAATAAAGCTCCCGCCTTATCCACCTGTTTCATTTGCCAAAGCATGTAGCGCAAATCGACCTGGATCGAACGCGTGTTGGCTGGGTTGTAGTCCCAGTCGGAGATAATGGAATCGAGGGTGCCGTCAAAAGCCAATCCAATCAATTGTCCTTTTGCATTCAGTACCGCCGAGCCCGAGTTACCCCCGGTAATGTCCAGAGTGGCGAGAAAATTGACAGGCACTGTGCCCAGAACCGGGTCTCTATAAGGCCCGAAATCTCTCGCCTTAATCGCCGCTAATTGCAGCGCCGGCGCGTTAAATTCGCCGCTGCCAGTCGCTTTGGCCAACACGCCGCGCACAGTGGTAAATGGCATCCATGCCGTGCCGTCCGCGCCATGAGAGCGACCCGCGATGTTGCCGAAGGTCACACGCAAAGTACTGTTGGCGTCGGGATAGATGGTCTGTCCCTTGCTCTGCATATACGCCATTTTTGCCTTCATATAATTGGCGTAGGCCTGCTGCAATTTGCCGCTCAGCGCTTCGTCCTCCGCTTCGCGCTTCAGATTATCGTCAAACATGGCTATTGCGATCTGGATAAAACGATCGCTGCTGTTGGCAAATGCTTCCGGCGGGCAACCAAGCCAGTTTGCTCGTAGTGTTTTGTCACCCAAAACGCTACCTGCATACACACTCGCTAATAATGTTTTCAACTCAGCTTGGGTCATGCCTTCTTTGATGCCAAGCGCTGTGTCAAAGCTGGCATTGCGCTCCTTCGCTGATTGCGCGGCGTACTTACGCAAGCTGTTGAGTACCACGGCTTGATCGACTTTGTCGTCATAACTGCGCTCGATGGCATCGAGGCGGGATTTGATTCGCGGCAGGTCACGTGCCTGATAACCCGGTTTACGCTCGGCGTCAGGCTTGGTCGATTCTCTGGCCAGACGATAGAGCAAGTGCGCCGTTGTCAGAAGGCGTGGCGTGGCAGCATTAAAATAAAAATCGCGCCGGATCTGTGCATCGCGCTGCGCAATGAGTTGTTCTACCTGTGCGATATCGGCGCTAAATTCTGCACGCCGTTTGGCGTCGGCTTGTACCCAGTTTTTTAACTCGGCATGTTCTTTCGTCTTACGCTGCAACAGATCGCTATTGGCATAGCTATCGAGCATGCCCTGGCGATTTTTTAAGTAGTTATTGATAGAGGCAATCTGATTGGCGTATTTCAGGCGCACATCCTGACGGTCTTTAGTTTCGTTCTCAATGATCGCAATGGTTTCAGTGGATGCCTTGACGAAGGCAGGGTAATTCCAGTCGAACGTGAAGGCCACTTCCGATGGCAGGCGGTGACGATTGGTGCGCCCGGGATAACCGAGCGCCATGACAAAATCGCCTTCTTTCAACGCCTCTTTTGCCAGTGTCAGAAAATGCTTGGGCATATAAGGCACATTGTCTTTATTGAAGTCCGCCGGTTTGCCATCCTTGCTGACGTAGGCACGATAAAAGCCGTAATCGCCAGTATGGCGCGGCCACATCCAGTTATCGGTCTCGCCGCCGAACTTACCAACACCTTCGGCTGGTGCGTGTACCAGCCGCACGTCGCGGATTTCCAACTGCTTGATCAGATAGAACTCCAGCCCGCCATAAAAAGAAGCAACGGTGCAGCGATGCCCAGGATCTTTTTCACATGCCGCCACCAGCGTCTTTTCATTTTTTTCAAGTGCATCGAAGCGCTGCTTGCCGCTTAATGCCGCGACCTCAGCGGTGACCATTTTTGCAGTGACATGGCCCACTTCCTCGGTAACAAAAACCCGTGTTCCAGGAACGGCGGGCAGTTCGTCCGCGAATGTTTTCGCCAGAAAACCATCGACCAACAAATTACGCTCCGGCCTGGAATGTTGCGCCACGCTGCCATAGACGCAGTGGTGATTGGTCACCACCAAGCCCTGCGGTGACACGAAAGATGCGGAGCAGCCGCCGAGGCTGACAACGGCACTCATCGGAAATTCAGTGAGCCTGGTCAGCGCCGCCGGATCGAGCTGCAAGCCCGCCGTTTTTAAAGCCTGCGTGACTTGCGGCAATTGTTGCGGCATCCACATGCCTTCATTGGCATGGCTAACATTGCCCACATTACCCAGCATGGCTAACAACAAAATGGATTTTTTCATAGGATACTCATTGGATTCGGTATGTTATAGAAATTGATTGAGGACTAACTCGCTGGTCCATTCGCTGTCAAACCAGCACACTGTCGCAGCGAGATCGCATATGCCGCAAAACTGAGCACCAACCCACCCGCCATGCCCCACGCCAGCAGATGTGAGCTGTCCCACAACAGCGGCACCACCACACCAGCCACCACCGACATGGCCAGCGTCTGGATAAAGCCCTGGCAGCTCGCCGCCATGCCACGCCGATGCGGAAACATGTCGAGCGCGCGCAAGGTCTGGGTCGGCGCAGCGAAACTCATGCCGAAAGTGTAGAGCGTAATCTGCGGAATGCGGGTAGCGATAGAATCCCCCAGCGTATAACTCAGGACCAGATTGATCAGCGTCGCCGTTGCGGCAATCCCAAAAGCGAGCAGCACGGTGTGGCGTGGCGCCAATTTTCCGGCCAGTCTGGCCGACAATGCCGAGCCGCAAATCATGCCAGTGACCATCGGCACAAATAGCCAACCGAACTGGCGCTCGTTCAAGCCCAGGTGTTGAATCAGGAACACCGGCGCCGACATCACGTAAATGAAAAATCCGCTAAAGAACAAGGCCATCGATAAGGCCAGCATTACAAACGGCAGGCTGCCCAATATGCTGCGATATCCGGCCAGCAAATGCAGGGGATGCAGCGACTGGCGTTTTTCCGGCAGCAGGGTTTCCGGCAATAAACGCCAGGTCATCAGCAGCAGCGCCAGTGCCACCACAAACAGAAAGGCAAACACTGCACGCCAGCCCAGCGTACTCGCGAGCACGCCGCCAATGATGGGTGCAATGGCAGGCGAAATCGCAAACACCATCGACACATGCGACATCAGGCGTTGCGCGGCGATGCCATCGAATACGTCGCGGATCACGGCACGCCCGACCACAACACCGGCGCCAGCCGACAATCCCTGCAAAGCACGCCCAAGCCAGAACACGCCAATGGTGGGGGCGAATGCGCACAACAGCGAGGCCAGCGCAAATACCATTTGTCCGGCAAGAATGACACGCTTGCGCCCGAACGCATCGGAGAACGCACCATGCCACAACATCATGAAGGAAAACGGCAGCATGTAAGCAGTGAGCGATTGCTGCAATTCGAGCTGGCTGGCGTGCAAACCTGCACGAATGGCGGGAAAAGCGGGCAAGTAAGTATCGACCGCAAACGGGCCGATGGTATTGAGCGCGGCCAGCAGCAGCAACAGTAAAACGTAGGGGATTTTCATTGGTTGTCCGGCCTGATGGCAATGGTGCTGCGCACGGGGTGCGCGAGACGCACCCCTTTTCTATTGGGGCCCAGCATTCCCCGGCTTCGGCTTCGCTTCTTCACGCCGGTTAAATCCCGCCACCATATCGAAGCGGAACAAGCGGCATTCCAGCGCCCCGTTAAAAAATGGCGTCTTGCGCGATTCCTTCAAACGCAGCAACTTTGGCAAACCCAAGTCTGCCGTAAATAAAAACACCGACCAGCCGGCAAAGCGCTGCTTCAGCGTCGTGCTCAGGGCGCTATAAAAAGAAGCCGACAAATCGTCTTCTGGCACGGTGCTATCGCCGCGCACGCCGATCCGTTCGCCGTAAGGCGGATTGGTGAGCAAGATGCCCGGCACGTCGCTTGGTGCTTTGACTTCCTGCGCTTCGATTTGTTTCAACGGCACCTCGAATAAAATCCCTGCGCAGCGCAAATTGTGGCGCGTCATTGCCACCATGTCGCCGGAAATATCGCTGCCGAAAATGGTCGGCGTGGTCGGCATCGGATTGGGTTTGAAACCGGTCTTGATGGACTGCCAGGCATCGGCTTGAAAGTCGTGAAACTTCTCAAAGGCAAACTTGCGTCGTGCGCCGCAAGGGATCCCCGCCACCATCTGCGCCGCCTCCGCCAGAATCGTGCCGGAACCGCACATGGGATCGAACAACATCATACCCGGCTTCCAGCCCGACACCCGCAGCAACCCCGCCGCCAGATTCTCGCGCAGCGGCGCGTCGCCGGTTTCTTCGCGCCAGCCGCGCTTGAACAAGGCCTCGCCGGAAGTGTCCAGATACAGGGTGAAATTACGCGCATCGAGAAAACCGACGATGCGCATGTCCGGCGTTTTGGTATCGACCGAAGGCCGTTCGTTGAACTGGTCGCGGAAGCGGTCGCAAATCGCATCCTTGATTTTAAGGGTCGTAAATTCCAGACTGCGCAGCGGCGATTTGACTGCGGTGACATCAACCCGGATCGTGCGATGCACGCTGAACCAATCCTCCCACGGCTGCGCCAGCGCCAGATCGTAGATATCGTTTTCGTTAGCGTAACTGGAATGCGCCATGCGCAATAGCACGCGCGAAGCAATGCGCGAATGCAAATTGATGCGGTACGCGTCGGTCAAATCGCCGGAGCAATGCACGCCGCCGGGGACTTGGTTGTGAACTTTGAGCGTTGAACTGGCTGAACCAGCGAGCTGGCTAATTTCGGTCAGTTCTTCGGCGAGTGCTGCTTCCAGGCCGCGTGGGCAGGGGCAAAAAAATGATGGCATGGATACCCTTTATCCGTTGTGAAATTTGAAGTAGGCCGGAATTGCAGATAGCAATTTCGGCGGTAAAAACTAATGAGGCATTTCTTTGAAAATAGCTAATATTTTTTTAATTGCGGGAACAATTATTTCTTGATGATTGCCTGGAACGATTTCATGTTGGCAATAAGATGATTTAGCTACAAGTCCGCAAAATTCTCTGCTGGCTGAAATCGTACGGACATTCTGACTTTCCGAAAAAAGATATAACGGGATTTTTACACTTGTCGCATAAAGATAGGGATCTCGAATATTTCGCTCTTTCGCATTGTTGATATCAAAGGGAATAGTCCGGGGGAAATGGTCAATCCACTCCAATAAACGTGGATATCCACTGAGAGCCGCGCTGGCTTTAAATGGCGATTGCATTTGGGAGGCGAGAATTGCTAGACTCCCTCCAACGCTATGCCCCGCTAAATAAATATGCTTTTTATCGATCCCAGGTAACTGCGCCAAATATCGACCAGCAGCGATCGCATCGTCCACTTCGCCACCAAAGAGTTCGAAATTGCCATCGTTACCGTTTTCCCCTCTCAGCATTGGCATTAGCAATACGTAACCCGCTTTGACGAATTCTTGTGATGCTAACCAATCGTCATTGCCAAATGAAAACCCACCGTGAAGAAAAACAACTGCCGGGCGATTCGCATTTTTTTCGGCATTGCTGGATATCCAAGCTTTAAGAAGTAGCTTTCCTGACGGATATTCAACTTCACTTACGCCATCAGGAGGAACATTAATCCCAAATTTTTGAGGAGCCTTTTCAAATTTAGTAAGTTGTGTTGAGTACACCTTTCTGGCCTCACCTAAGTCAGCCGAAAAAGCCATTGTTGCCATAAAAATTGCGGCAATAAAAACCATCAAATTTTTTGTTATTTTCATATTTATTTTTTCATTTTTTAAATAAACGAACTCAATTTCGTAATTCATCTGGTTTCACAATAGGTCCAAAAATAAAGTCATTTCTGAAAAGCCCGCTCCACAAAATCCAACCTGTCCTGTCCCCAAAAACCTTCCCCATCCACTACATACCAAGGCGACCCAAACACACTGGCGGCAATCGCTTCGCTGGTGCAGCGGTCATATTCGGTCTGCACACTGGCGGTCTCGGAAGACTTGAGCAGCAGCTTGCCATCCAGACCGCACGCGGCTCCAATGGCGGCAAGCGTGTCGGCGTCGGCGATGTTTTTTTCTTCGGCCCACAATGCTCGCATGATGCAACCCGCCAGATCCAGCGCGGCGTCGGTGCCGTGCGCCAGTTGGGTGGCAATGATCAGCTTGGCCGCAACATCGCCGGAGACGGGAAAAAATGTTGGCTGCAGGTTGAGCGGCACTTGCAGATAATCACTCCAGCGCTTCATTTCCAGCAAGCGGTGAACTTGTCTTTGCGGCGCGCGTTTTGCCAAGGGTAATCCGCCGGAGACGCTGAATATTTTGCCCAGATCGCAGGGCTTGATTTCGACCTGCACCGCGTGCGTTTTTGCCAGCGCGACGAAGCGGGCATGTCCCAGATACGCCCAAGGAGATTGTGGGGCGAAATAGTATTCACATAGTATTGGCATGGCAATCTCCTTTGGTATTTCTTTGGCTTACACAAGATAAGTAGGGTGCGCCTCGCGCACCCTACTTTTCAACGTGAAATAGTCAGTTAACCCGCAGCCAATTCAGTGTTAAAACGGCTTCACCACCACCAAAATTACCGCCGCCAGCAACAACAACACCGGCATTTCATTAAACCAGCGATACCACACCTCGCTGCGCCGGTTGAGGCCATTTTCAAATTTTCTGAGCAGAGATCCGCAAGCATGGTGATAGCCGATCACCCCAATGACAATAGCTAGTTTTGCATAGAGCCAACCTGCTGCAAACGTGCCATTGTCACCTCTACCAACACCGTAGCCTAACCACAGCCACAAGCCAAAACCGAGTGCTGGAATCATCAGCAAGGTCATAAATCGGTACAGCCGGCGCGCCATCAATAACAGGCGCTCGATTACTGTCGATTCCTCTCCCTCCTTCGCCAGATTAACGAAGATACGCGGCAAATAAAACAGGCCCGAGAACCAGGAGACGATGAATACGATGTGCAGCGATTTGATCCAGAGCATGAGGTTTTCCCGGTGGGGTGTGAAGGATTAGTACAGTCGATGGTGTGGGCATGGTAATTGATCCACACGACTTATTCGCGCACCTCGCCATGTCCAAACACCACATACTTAAGCGAAGTCAATCCTTCCAGCCCAACCGGTCCCCGTGCATGCAGTTTGTCGTTGGAAATGCCGATCTCGGCACCCAACCCATATTCAAACCCGTCAGCAAAACGGGTCGAGGCATTGACCATCACCGATGCCGAATCGACTTCGCGCAAAAAGCGTAACGATCGGCTGTAGTCTTCGGTGACGATCGCATCGGTGTGCTGGGAGGAATAGGTATTGATGTGCGCAATGGCCTCATCTATATCGGTTACGATTTTCACGGCCAGAATCGGTGCCAGGTATTCGGTGCCCCAGTCTTCTTCGCTTGCGCTGGTTAAATATGGATAGCCTGCCAGAATGACCTGCGCTTCTGCATCGGCGCGCAGCTCAACTTGCTTGTCGGCGTACAGCTTGGCCAGCAGCGGCAAGACTTGCGCAGCGATGCCACGCGCCACCAGCAGGGTTTCCATCGTATTGCAGGTACCGTAGCGATGGCACTTGGCGTTGAAAGCAATGGGCAGCGCTTTGTCGATGTCGGCTTTGTCGTCGATATAGACGTGGCAGATACCATCCAGATGTTTGATCATCGGCACGGTACCGTCGCGCATCAAGCGCTCGATCAGCCCCTTGCCGCCACGCGGCACGATCACATCCACATACTGCGGCATGGTGATCAGTTCGCCGACCGCGGCGCGGTCGGTGGTTGCGATGACTTGCACACCGTTCTCGGGCAGGCCAGCGCCCCCCAAACCTTCTTTGACTAATTTTGCCAGCGCCTGGTTGCAATGGATCGCTTCAGAACCGCCGCGCAGGATGGTGGCGTTGCCGCTCTTGATGCACAGACCGGCGGCATCGACGGTGACGTTGGGACGCGCTTCGTAAATGATGCCGATCACGCCTAGCGGCACGCGCATCTGGCCGACCTGGATGCCGCTGGGGCGAAATTTCAGGTTCGACATTTCGCCAATCGGATCGGCCAGCGCGACGATTTGCTCCAGGCCTTCGACCATGGTGGCGATAGCTTTGTCGGACAGGGTCAGGCGATCGACCATGGCGTCGGCCAGGCCATTTTTGCGCGCCTCGGCCAGGTCGAGTTCATTGGCTGCACGTAGCAGAGGGGCATCGCGCCGGATGGCGGCGGCAATCAAGAGCAGCGCTTTGTTTTTGGTGGCGGTGTCGGCTTTAGCCATGGCGCGCGATGCGGTGCGCGCTTGCTGGCCGACTTGGTTCATGTAGTGTTTGATGTCCATGATGTGTTTTTACTTTGAAAAAATTATGAGGGCTATTCAACTCGTAGGGGCACGGCATGCCGTGCCCTGGTTTGCTCATTGGTTTGTCCTCGACTTGCTCCGATTTTGCTGCGATTGGTATTTGAAACCGGCGAGCCTTAAGCGCCCAAAACAGTACAAACAAGATTTTTCACAATGAGGTACTGATGAAGCCCGTTGGGCACGGCATGCCGTGCCCCTACGTTGCACCGACCATGCTACCCCCGCGCAATCTTCAATCCCAATTGCAGCATGGCATCCCAGGTATCACCCGAAAACGCCTTGGCGCGCAGCCCTTTCACCATCTTGTCGATCTGCGCCGCTTCCTGCAAGGCTGTTTCCAGCGTAGACAATGTGAGGCGGCGCAACGCCGGTTCCATCCAGCGTTCACGCGGGCCCCAGATGCGGTGTTCTTTCAGCAGCATCCCAAGCGGTCGTCCTTGTGCCATACCAGACTTCAATTTTAACAGCGTGCGGATTTCTTCTGCGACGGCCCACAGTACCAGCGGCAGGGCTTCGCCTTCGCCTTTCAAGCCTTCCAGCATGCGCACCAAGCGGGCTACATCGCCTGCCAGCATCGCCTCGCTGAGTTTAAATACATCGTAGCGCGCCACGTTCAACACGGCGTCTTGAATTTGTTCGAAGCTGAGTTTGCCGTTGTCGTGCAACAGACCCAGCTTTAAAATTTCCTGGTGCGCGGCGAGCAGGTTGCCTTCAACACGATCAGCAATGAAGTCAATGCCCTGTTTGTCGGCGCTCTGACCTTGGGCTGCCAAGCGAACGCCTATCCAACTGGGCAATTGCACCCGCTCGATCAAAGGAATGTCGATGAACACGGCCGCCTGCTGCAAGCTCGCAACCCAGACTGCTTTTTGCGTGGCCCAATCGAGTTTGGGCAAGGTGATCAGGGTGACATTGTCGGCACTAAGCTGGCCAGTATAACTTTGCAAAGCCTGGCCGCCATCTTTACCCGGCTTGCCAGTGGGGATGCGCAGCTCGATCAGTTTTTTGTCGCCGAACAGGGATTGCGATTGATTGGCAGCGAGCAGTTCTCCCCATTTAAAACTCCGGTCAACCGTTAATACATCGCGTTCTGAAAATCCCTGGCTGCGCGCAGTTTTGCGGATTTTATCGGCTGCCTCTAATGCCAGGAGATGCTCATCGCTGGTGATGACATATAGCGTCGCCAGCGATTTGGTCAGATGAGCATCAAGGGAATCTGCGCGCAGTTGCATGATCGGATTTCTGGCTAGGACAATACAGTTACGCGATTGGCTTAAGCGCGGCGAGACGACGCAAAATTTGCTGCACCAAGTCCGTCTGCATATCGCGGTAGAGCATGGCTTCTTCGCCTTCTTTTGCCAACACTTGTGATTCGTTAAAGGTAAGGCTGCGTTTTAAAGTGATTTCGGTCGGTGCCAGCAATTCATTGTTCTTGTCGTCGAGTACTCTAAAACGCAAGGTGTAGATAAGGGAATATTCACGAACACGGCCCAGGCTGTTGAGCGACAAAATTTCCTTGTTCCTCGTCTCCGATAATAATTCCAAACGTGCCTGCGCTGCGGCTGCATCGTTCACCACCAAAATAGTATGATCGGTGCGGATGTTGCGTTTAAGCTCAATGCCTAGCAAAGACGATTCGGGGAAGCCGAGGTAAATCGATTTGAAAGGCAGGGTGAATTGATCGCCTTGTCCGCGCAGGTGGAAGCCGCAGGCGGTCAGCGTGATGGTCAATGCCATAGCGGCGATTGTTTTGAGGATGGCGCTTTGGTGTTTTGTCATTTCTTCCTGCCTTTTGTGTGTGCTCAAGTAAGACCGTAGGGTGTGCCCCATAAGCGCTAACCAAATGTGCCTCCCCGTAATTCATCCTGTTGGTAAATGCGCTTCTTTCGCGACGGTTCTCGCAGAGAAGTGCATATTTCATCCCATCGCTCCAGAGCGCCAAACAAGGATAAACATGGGTTGA